>CAZZYU010000016.1:1677-44216 GCA_964658375.1 uncultured Acetobacteraceae bacterium
CGCGAGCCAGGCGCTGCACGACGCCCGTTGCGGGCGCGTCCTCCGGCGTGGTGTAAGTGTCTGACATGGAACCTCCTGAGCGGGTGGGATGCACCGCTGGTACGGGGTTCGCGACGGTGGCGGATCAGTGCACCGTATTAATGTGTCTTAACTGATCCGGGGGGTGATCTGGCACGTATGGGTGAGTGCGTGAGCAGTCACGCAGGCCGTGCTTTTTGCTGACGATTGCGATCTTTTGTGTCCCAGGGACCCCAAAAGTCGCACTCGGAACACACGCGACCGCAGACGTCTCCAGGCACGCCGCGATCTCCGGGACGGCGGCGAGCTCAGCCGCGCCGCGGCAAAGCTCAGCCGCGCGCAGCGAGCGCGCCGACCATCGCCGACAACGCCTGGGGAACGTCGTGGGGATCGAGCTGGGCGTGCACGAGAACGAGGCGATCCGGGCGGCGCCGCGCGGTCGCCAGGGCCGCGTGCAGCTCGGCCTCGGTGCGGGCGTGCAGGACGAGCGGCGCCTGGCTGGCGTCGGTCAGGGCGTGGGTCAGCAGCCCCCAGTCCCAGGGGGCGACGTCGTTGTAGGCGGCGTGACGGCCCCGGATCTCCCGCTCGATCGTGTAGCCGGCGTTGTCGACGAGCACGATCAGCGGATGCAGGTGGGCGCGCGCGATCGTCCCGAGCTCCTGGATCGTCATCTGAGCCGCGCCGTCGCCGGTGAGCAGCACCGCGCGACGGTCCGGGGCGGCGAGGCCGACGCCGAGCGTTGCCGGCAGCGCGTAGCCGATCGAGCTCCACACCGGCTGAGCGACGAGCCGTGCGTCGCGGGGCAGCGTCTCGGCGCCGATCCCGGTCAGCGAGGTGCCGACGTCGGCGACGACGATGTCCCCGTCGCCCAGCGCGCCGGCGACCGCGGGCCATAGGGCGGCCTGGGTGAGCGGCTCGTCATCGGCCACCGCCGCCGCGCGCGCATGGTCGCGCTCGAGGACGGGAACGCCGCCCGGCGTGCGCGGCGTGCGCTCACCCAGCACGGCCCGCAGAGCCCCCAGCGCGTCGCGCAGGCGCAGCCCGGGGATCGTGGTGCCGTCGACGGCGGCGTCGCCCAGCGCGAGCTCGATCGTCGCCGGCCCGTCCAGCTCGGCGGTGAAGCCGCCGCTGTTGAGGTCTGACAGACGCACGCCGACCCGGATCAGGACCTCCGCGCGCTCGACGATTTCTCGGGTCTGCGGCGCGGTGATCGCGCCCTGGTAGACGCCGAGCGACAGTGGATGGTCCTCGCTGAGGATCCCCTTGGCGTCGATCAGGGTCGCGACCGGCAGCTGCGCCGCCTCGGCCAGCTCACGCAGCGCGGCGGCCGCGTCCGCGCGGGCGACGCCCGCGCCGGCGAGCACGACGACGTCCCGGGCGTCTGCCAGCAGGGTGGCGGCGGCGGCCCGGAAGGCGCCGGCGGCATTGGCCGGACTCGGGGTGGGGGTGAGCGCGACGGCCAGCGGCGCGGCCTGCACCGGCAGGCTGACCAGATCGTCGGGGATGGCGAGGTAGCCGGGGAGGCTGGCGTCCAGCATCGAGCGCAGGACGACGTCGATCTGGGCTCCCGGGTCCTCATCGGCGGCGAGCACCGCCTGGGCGCAGGTCACCTCGGCGGCGGCGCGCACGAAATGGTCGAAGTCGCCGTCCAGCAGGGTGTGGTGCAGTGGGGCGCGCGACTGCACGGCGGCGGTGCGCGGCGTGCCGACGATGTGCAGCACCGGCACCTGCTCGGCACAGCTGCCGGCGATGCCGTTCAGTGCGCTCAGCTCGCCGACCCCATAGGTGGTGATCAGGGCGCCGAACCCACGCTCACGCGCGTAGCCGTCGGCGGCGTAGGCGGCGCCGAGCTCGTTGGCGGTTCCGACCCATGCGGGCGCGTCGTGCTCGGCGAGCGCGTCGAGCAGGGCCAGGTTGAAGTCGCCGGGAACGCCGAGGATGTGGTCGACGCCGAGCTGGCGCAGACGCTCGAACAGATACTCGGCGACGGTCACGGTGTCTGGATACGAAGCGCTCATTCCATCCTCTCGTCAAGATCGTCGGCTCTGTCTG
Organism: uncultured Acetobacteraceae bacterium; assembly: GCA_964658375.1. GTDB lineage: Bacteria > Actinomycetota > Thermoleophilia > Solirubrobacterales > Solirubrobacteraceae > Palsa-465. The sequence continues at coordinate 3,748 of CAZZYU010000016.1, forward strand.
GGTCAGGGTGGTGGCGCGACGCGGATTGCGCAACCTTTCATTTTTATCTGAGCGATATGCTCACCTGAATGCCGCAGCCCACCGCGGAGACGAGCAATTCGTTCAGGCTCGATCGGATCGACGCGCGGATCCTGCTCGCGCTCGGCGCCGACGTCCGGATCAGCGTCACCGAGCTGGCCGCGAGCCTGGAGCTGTCGCGCAACACCGTGCAGGCTCATCTTCTCCGCCTGGAGCGGCACGGTCTGCTGCGGTTCGCCTCGATCTTCGGACAGATCGCCGCCGCCGGCTCGCCGCTGACGGCGTTCGTCACCGTCGACATCGCCCAGCGCGATTTCCCCGAGACGGCCCGGGCGCTGGCGGCGATCCCCGAGGTGATCGAGGCCCACGGGGTCGCCGGCGACGGCGACCTGTGGTGCCGGGTGGTCGCCAGCGGAGCCGATGATCTGGGCCGGGTGCTCGATCAGGTCGGCGCCTGTCCGGGAGTGACCCGCACCCGGACTTCGCTGGCGATCCGGTCGGCGATCCCCTGCCGGGTCGACAGCATCCTGCGCGCGGTCGCCGACCCGGACTGAAGAGCAGCCCGCCGACCGGCCGCGCGGAGCGGAGTCTGGACCGGCGTCTACGGCGGGCGAGGATCCGTCAAGCACCCAGAAGGGCCTGCCGATAGCCCGGAGGCAATGCTTGAGCAACCAGTCGAAATCGCGGGAGTCGTGGTCGCGGACGCCACCCAGCCCGGGTGTCCGCTCACCTACGTCAGTCCCGGCTTTGAGCAGCTGACCGGTTACGCCGCCGAGGATGTTCTCGGAAGCGGGTGCAGCCGGTTGCAGGGCCCCGAGACCGATCCACGTTCGATCGAGGTGCTCAGGCAGGCCATCCGGGAGGGACGCGAGGCCTATGTCACCCTGCTCAACTACCGCGCCGACGGCTCAACGTTCTGGAACGAGGTGGCGCTCGCTCCTCAGCACGACGCCGACGGCCGAGTCGTTCAGTACCTCGGTGTCCAGAAGGACGTCACCTCCCGTCTGCAGGCCAACGCCCGCATCCACGAGCTCGCCAATCGCGACTCCCTCACCGGCCTGCTCAACCGCGGCGCCTTCCAGCGCGAGCTGCACGACGCACTCGGTCGCTGCGCCGAGCACGAGCAGCAGCTGGCGCTCCTGTTCGTCGACATCGATGACTTCAAGCGCGTCAACGACACCTACGGCCACCTGACCGGCGACGCGCTGCTGGTGGCGGTGGCCCAGCGCCTGCGCTCGATCCTGCGTCCCGGCGACGTGCTCGCCCGGCCGGGAGGCGATGAGTTCCAGCTGCTCGTCCAGGGCGTCACCGACGTCTCCGACATCTCGATCCAGGTGGCCTCGCGGGTTGTCAGCGCGCTCCAGCAGCCGTTCGAGATCGACGGCATCACGCTCGGTGTCCGGGGCAGCGTCGGCGTCAGCGCGTATCCGCGTGACGCCGCGGCGGCCGACGAGCTCCTGCGCCATTCCGACGCCGCGATGTACGTTGCCAAGGGCGCGGGCAAGAACGGCTTTCAGGTCTACCGAGCCCGCGCCACCCCGGCCGGCCATGAGCCGGGGGCCGACTTCGATGCCGAGGCGCACGCGGCCGAACTGGATCGGATCATCTCCGAGCAGGCGATCACGACCGTGTTTCAGCCGATCGTCGACATCGCCTCCGAGCAGGCGGTCGGCTACGAGGCGCTGGCGCGCGGACCCGAGGGGTCCCCGCTGTGTCGGCCCGATCTGCTGTTTGCGGCGGCGGTCGCCGCCGATCGCGTCGTCGAACTGGACTGGCTGTGTCGCGCGACCGCGGTGCGCACGGCGCTGGACGCCGGCCTACATCGCCACAAGACGCTGTTTCTCAACTGCGAGCCGTCGGCGTTCGGGTCCGAATGCCCGCCCGCCCACGCCGAGGTCTGGGAACAGGCGATGCGCGAGCTCGATCTCGTCCTGGAGATCACCGAGCGGGCGGTGACCGATCGCCCGGCCGAGCTGTCGCTGGAGGTCAAGAAACACCGGTCCGCGGGACACGGGATCGCGCTCGACGACGTCGGGGCCGACGTGCGATCGCTCGCGCTCCTGCCGCTCGTCGAGCCCGACGTGATCAAGCTCGATCTGCGCCTGGTCCAGGACCGCCCCTCGACCGACCAGGCGGCGATCGTCAGCGCGGTCGCCGTGGAGCACGAGCGCACCGGTGCGGCGATCCTCGCCGAGGGCATCGAGACCGAGGCCCACCTGGCGATCGCGCGGACACTCGGCGCGACGCTCGGGCAGGGCTGGCTGTGGGGACGCCAGGGACCGCTGCCCCGGCCCAATGGACCGTCCTGGACCGGACGCCGGGTGCACTCGCCGGCGCTGGTCGGGCGCACCCCGTTTGAGGTCGTCGCCGCCCAGCGGGAGACGAAGATCGCCACCAAGCGGCTGCTGCTGCCGATGAGCCACCACCTCGAGAACCGCGCCCTGCAGATCGGCGAGGGTGCGGTGCTCCTGGCGGCGTTCCAGCACGCGCGTCACTTCACTGCCGTCACGAGGCGGCGCTACGAGACGCTCGTGCGCGGCGCGAGCCTGTGCGCGGCGCTTGGCGTCGGGCTGACCGAGGAGCCGGTCCCCGGTGTTCGCGGAGCGCACCTGGAGCCCGACGACGCGCTCGCCGGTGAGTGGAGCGTGGTCGTGATCGGACCGCACTTCGCAGGGGCGCTCGTGGCCCAGGACCTCGGCGACACGTCGTCCGAGCTCGACCGGCGCTTTGAGTTCACGGTCGTCTATGACCGCGATCTCGTCGTCGCCGCGGCCCAGACGCTGCTGCGGCGCATCGCGCCGATCCACACGCGCGCCGCTGCCACGGTCTAGCCATCACCGTCTCGCCGCGGCCGTCAGCGCGGCCCAGCCCATCCGCGCCGCGGGGAGCGCGGCGATCACCCGCGCCTCGTCGCGACGGTCGCCGACGTCGGTCATGAACCGGGCGAACGGGTCGGCCCCGACCCGCCGGGCGAGATCCCACAGCAGCGACTCCCCGTGGTCGCGCTGGGTGACCAGCGCCGTCAGGAACACCCGGTCGGCCAGCGCCAGACGCGCCGGGCCGACGCCGCGCGGAGGCGGCCGGTCGGCGACGAGCGCCGCCGCCACCGCCTCGACGTGGCGCTGGGTGCGGGTGAACGCGTAGCCGCTGGAGGGCCGGATCGCGCCCGCGGCGGCGCCGACGGCGTGCACACGTGCGCCGCGCGAGACCGGGAAGTGAGCGGTGGTCATCGGGATCACGCCCCGCTCCTCATGGTCGATCCGCCACTCGCCGGCGCCACGGCCGCGCAGCTCGCGCTCCAACGCCACCCGGCGCCGGTGGGCCGGCGGGCCGCCGATGCCGATCGAGGTGTGCTCCACCAGCGCCGTGGTCGATGAGAACGGCAGCGTGTAGATGAACTGCAGCCCGTCGTCCTCATCGCCGCCGGGCCGGAAGTCCATCAGCGTGGCGATCCCGGGATCGAAGACCGGCGCGTCAACCTCGACCTCCCAGCCCAGGAAGCGCTGGGAGAGCTCCACCTCGCCGACGGGACGGGAGGCCAGCAGCGGACTGCGCGGGCCCATCGCGTCGATCACGACGTCGGCCTCAAACGTCTCCCGGACCGTGGTCACCGCGGGCCACGCGCCGGAGGCGTCGACCGCCGTCACCCGCTCACCGACGCGGATCTCGACCTGCCGGGCGGCATCCAGGCGCGTCAGCGCGGCGTCGTAGACCCGCCGCGAATCGAGGTGCAGATACGGGTGGCGGTTGGTCCGGGCGACCACCTCCCGATCCCCGCGACAGGTTCGCCACGCCCACCAGCGATGATCGGCCAGCTCACCGAAACGCAGCGGGCCGGTCAGCCACGTGCACCAGGTCCGGTCGCGATCCCATGACCGCCGGCGATCGATGAGCACGAGCGGCCGCTCGACCCCGGCGTCGAGCAGGGCGTCGGCCAGCGAGAGGCCGGACAGGCCGGCGCCGAGGATCACGATCGGGCGCACAGAGAGCGCAGTAAAGTTACACGCCATGTGTGACAGCGGCCCGAGCGCACGATGAAGGCGGTGGTGATCGGCGCCGGCCTGGGCGGTCTGGCGGCGGCCCTGCGCCTCCAGGGACTGGGCTTTGACGTCTGCGTGCTCGAGCGCAACGCGACGCCCGGCGGCCGCGCGGGCCAGCTGCGCAGCTCCGGGTTCACCTGGGACACCGGGCCGTCGCTGATCACGATGCCGTGGGTGCTGGAGGAGACGTTTGCGGCCGGCGGCCTGGACCTGCACTCCGAGATCGCCCTGCGCCGGCTCGATCCCCTGTACCGGATCCGCTGGGCGGGCGAGGAGCGCGGCTTTGACTTCGCCGCCTCCGCGGAGGGCCTCGCCGAGCAGGTCGCGCAGTTCTCACCGCGTGACGCCGGCAACGTGCCCGGCTTCCTGGACGCGCTGGCCCCGATCTATGAACACGGCATCCTCGCGGCCGGCCAGCGCCCGATCCAGGACCTGCGCTCGTTTCTGGCGCTGCTGCCGATGATGAGCCGGCTGCGCGCCGCCGGCCCGCTGTATGACTTCGTCGCCCGACACTTCCGCCACCCGCGCGTGCGTGAGGCGTTCTCGTTTCACTCGCTGTTCATCGGCGGCGACCCGTTCCGCGTGCCGGCGATCTACGGCGCGCTCGTCTACCTGCAGGTGACCGAGGGCGGCTGGTACAGCGACGGCGGCGTCTACTCGCTGGTGCGGGCGATGGCGGCCCCGCTGGAGATCCGCTACGGCGCGCTCGTCGAGCGCGTGGAGACCGCCGGCGGACGCGTGACCGGGGTGCGGCTGGCCGGCGGCGAGCGGGTGGCCGCCGACGTCGTCGTCTCCAACGCGGACGTGCTGCGCACCGACGCCCTGCTGGATCGCCGGCCCGGGCTGCGCGCCCTGCGTCCGACGATGTCGTGCTTTCTGCTCTACCTCGGACTCGACCGCGCCCAGCCCGACCTGCTGCACCACAGCCTGCTCGTCGGGCCCGGCTACCGTGAGTTCATCCGCGAGGTCACCCGGGGGCGCGCGCTGCCGGCCACGCTGTCGACCTACGTGCACGCACCCGCGCGGACCGAGCCCGCGATGGCGACCCCCGGCGGAGACTCGCTGGCGATCCTGCTGCCGGTCCCCAACCTCGACGCCCGGATCGACTGGGACCGCGCCGCCGACGAGCTGCGCGACCGCGTCATCGACGATCTCGAGCAGAACTTCGGCCTCGAGGGACTGGCCGCCTCGGTCGCCGTCGAGCACCGCTTCACGCCGGCTGACTTCCGGTCGCGGTTCGGAGCGGTCTCGGGCAACGCGTTCTCGGTCGAGCCCACGCTGCACCAGTCCGCGCTGTTTCGGCCCCCCAACCGGGTCCGCGGCATCCAGGGCATGTACCACGTCGGTGCCGGCACCCACCCCGGAGCGGGGATCCCCGGCGTGCTGCTCGGCGCCGCGGTCACCGTCGGTCAGATCGCCGCCGACGCCGGAGTGCGCGAGCCGGCCTGGAGCCGGTGATGAGCGTCGGCCTCGCCGCGCGTGACGGCGAGGCGCTCGCTCGCGCGCGCACCGTCACCGAGCGCCGGGCGACGACGTTCGCGTTCGCCTGCCGGTTGCTGCCCGTCGAGATCCGCGACGATGTGTACCTGCTCTACTCCGTGTTTCGCAGCCTCGACGATCTCGTCGACGAGCATCTCCCCGACGCGGCCGACCGGGTCGCGGCGGTCGCCGACTGGGCGACCGGTGACGACACCGGGGATCTGACGCGGGCGCGTCCGGCGACGCAGGAGGTGCAGATCCTGGAGGCGCTGGCCGCGCGGCATGCGCTGCCGCGGGCCGCGATCGCGGACTTCTGCGCGGGAATGCGCCAGGACCTGGCCGGCGAGCGGTTTGCCACCGAGCGTGAGCTTGACCGCTACTGCTATCGCGTCGCGGGCACGGTCGGGGTCGTGATGGCCGCCGTGCTCGGCGCCACCAACGCCGACGACGCGGCCGCCGCGGCCGCCTCTCTGGGGATGGCGATGCAGCGGACCAACATCCTGCGCGACATCGACGAGGACGCCGCCGCGGGGCGGGTCTACATCTCCTCCGAGGCGCTCGCCCGCCACGGGGGCTCGCTGGCCCCGGGGCAGCGCTCCGAGCTGCTGCGTGACCAGATCGGACGGGCCGACGAGCTCTACGAGGACGGGCTGCTCGGGATCGCGACCCTGCGGCGGGGACGGGGCGCGATCCTGCTGGCGGCCCGTCTGTATCGCGAGATCCTGCGGGAGATCGAGCGCACGGGCCTGGGCCGGCGGCCCGGCCGCGCCGTGGTCCCCAGCCAGCGCAAGCTCGCGATGATCCTGCAGACCACGCTGAGCGGACGATGACCGGCGGAGCGGTCCTCGTCACCGGCGCGTCGGGCTACGTCGGCGGGCTGCTCGTGGACCGGCTGCGCGGGGCCGGCCTCGCGGTGGGGGCCACCGCTCGTGATCCGGCCCGCGTCGCGTTCGGCCCGGGAGTGCGGGTGCATCAGGCCGACATGCTCGATCCCGAGTCGCTGGCCGCGATCGACACCGAGTACGCCACCGCCTTCTATCTCGTGCACTCGATGGGCCGCGGCAACGACAGCGCGTATGAGCAGCGCGACGCGCAGGCGGCCGAGAACTTCGCGCGGTTCGCGCAGCGGTCCGGGATCGAGCAGGTCATCTACCTCGGCGGACTGGGCGACCGGCCGGGCTCGCCCCATCTGCGCTCGCGGCTGCGCGTGGCCGAGATCCTGCGCGACGAGGGACCGCCGCTGACCTGGTTGCGAGCCGGGATGATCGTCGGGGCCGGCTCGGAGAGCTACCGCACGCTGCGCTACCTCGTCGAGCGCCTGCCGCTGATGCTGGCGCCCGCGTGGCTGAAGACCCCGACCCAGGCGATCGCGATCGCCGACGTGCTGGGCTACCTCAGCGGCTGCATCGAACTGGCGGCGGCGCGCGGGCGCGAGATCCAGATCGGCTCGCCGGAGATCCTCACCTATGGGTCGATGCTCGACCAGATGGCCGACGCGCTGGGCCGCCGACGGCCGCCGCGGGTTCCCGTCCCGCTGCTCACGCCGTGGCTGTCCTCGCACTGGATCGGCCTCGTCACACCCGTCGACGCGGGCGTGGCCCGCCCGCTCGTCGAGGGGCTGGCGACCGACACCACGGTCACCGATCCGTCGGGGATGGCGCTGTTCGATCTGGAGCCGATGCCGTTTGCCCGGGCGCTGCACGAGGCGATCGCCGAGGAGGGACGGACCCGCACGGGCCGGCTCGGCGATCGGACTCGCCGGTAGGTCGACGACCTCGGCGACGCTCAGAAGTCCTGGGTTCCGTCGTAGCCCTCGACGATCGCCATTGCCCCCACGGAGATGGCGTGGCGGATCTTCGCCGCCTCGTGGTATGTCCGCTCCTCGTAACACGCGACTGCGGCCGCGTAGGAGGGGAACTCCACGACCGACCAGGACGGGGGAGCGTGATGGTCTTCGTGACACCACGAATGGTGATCTTGCCGGAGACCTCACACCGCGCACCGCCGAGCGGCGTGATGCCGGTCGACACGAACGAGATCCTCGTGGAGCGCCGCGTGTGTCGCGTGTGGTGACTGCGGCGAGACCGAGCGGATTCGTTCCCCTCCTGCTGCGGTGGAGCTTCTGGAGCGTGGCGGGCGACTGGCGACGTGACCCTGGTGTCGCGGGAACGGATGACGCCGCCAGATCACTCCAACCGTGTGACGCCGGCTCACCCCACCGCTGGGGACGCTTGCCCTCTGACCGTTTCAGCGAAAGAGGCCCACATGGTGAGTTCCGGAAGTCGAGATTCAGCATTCACCAGCTCACGGCGCGTGAGGCTCACCGCGCACATTCCGGCACGTCTCTCCGCACTGCGAGACACCGTCGGCCGTGGTCGTCTCGAGCTGGCGCTGTTCGGCGCCGTCTACGCGCTCTACGACGCCGCCCGCTGGGTGTTCGTCGGCCGCCCCGCTGTGGCTCAGAGGCACGCTCGATCGGTGGTTCACCTCGAGCGGACCCTGCACCTGGTCATCGAGGGCTCGGTGCAACGAGCCTTCGACTGGCCGGTCGCCAGCTGGGTGCTGGCCAACATCTACCTGGCGGCGCAGCTGGTGGTACTGCCGGTAGCCCTCATCCTGCTGTACCGACGCTCCCCGGCCGTATACCGGCCGCTGCGCAACACGGTGGTCGCGGCCTGGCTGATCGCCACCCCCATCTTCGCGATCTATCCCGTCGCCCCTCCGCGGTTAGCCGGCATCGGGATCCAGGACACCGTCAGCCACCAGGCCGCAGTGGCCCTGACCGGCCATTCGACCATGTTCTACAACCCCTACGCCGCCGTCCCTAGCCTGCATGTCGGACTCGCGTTCGCGGTCGGGATCGCCGTCGCCGTGGCCGCCAGTCGCCGCTGGGTGAAGATCCTGGCCCTGGGGTGGGGGCCGCTCGTGACGCTCGCGGTGGTCGCCACCGGCAATCACTTCATCTTCGACGCCGTCACCGGCCTGTTCGTCACGGCTGTCGCCTTTGGCCTCAGCCGGGGGCTGGCCCTGACGCGCGCCCGCGTGCGCCTCAGGGCCCCGCGGCGGGCAGTGCCGCTCACGGCTCCGTCCCGCACACCGCGACCGAGCCTCGACACTGGACTGGCGGGGCACCCCTGATGAGGTGCTCGCCCTCAACCACGCCGTGCCGAGTCACATCGGCGGGCAGCGATCGTCTCCGGAAGTCGAGCGTCGCTTCGCAACCTTTCTCGCCCTGCTGCCCTACGGCGGCACGGTGATCGACGGTGATGAGATCGAGCAATGGCTGCGGACGGTGAGGTCACCGACCTCCTCCTCCCGACCTGCGCTCGGTCAGTCTCCGCGGGGGTGTTCGACGCCATAAGCGAGGGCCGTCGATGAACTTCCTCAGCCACGTGATCGGCTTCTCGGGCTTGCGGGGTTCGCCGGACTCGATCCGCAGCGGCGCCCCGGGATCTGCATCGCGTGCACCGCCGAATGAAGGCGCGGGGGAAACCGCACAACGTGACCGTGGTCGCTGTCGCGCGCGAGCTCGCGTGCTTTCTCTGCGCCGCTGCCACCGCACCCTCACCCCAGCTGACAGCCGTCCTGGTCGGTCGGCCGGGGCACCCAGCCCGGCCAGCGGACGCGATCACCCACGCCCACTTGACAAACCAAACGCCGTATCAGAACGGCGGTGGGCGGGCCGGCCGCCACGGTTTGTGTCGCCCGCGACGTAGCCCGCCGGGTCATGCTCGATCGGGCGGTGACGGCATGCTCATTAGATGCGCCGATGCTACCCGCGCGTGTGGCAGGTCTGCGAAAGCCGTTTCGCTTGATTGCGCTTGAAGGTGTATCACCAAGCATCCGTCACTTGGCCGAGGAACGGGATCGCACCGCCGCCCGGACACCGGGCACGACGTCTTGCGCGAAACGTTCGACCTGTGCGGCGAGATCCACCGTCGGCGCGAAGATGAAAGTGTCAAAACGCAAGTCGGCTGCAAGCGCGGCAAGCCGATCGATCCACAAAGCGGAGGAGCCGACGATCGCCCCGCCCCGCCCCACGTCAACCTCGTCAGCAATCGCTCCAGAGACGTTGAGGATTCGGCGAATGGCCGAAGGAGACCGGCCAGCGATCTCGGCGGCCTCATCGACCGCGCGGGCCATCTCGCCCAGAGCGACGTTCGGGGCGAAGCCGAGCGACGGGACCCAGCCGTCCGCGAGGCGCCCGACCAAGTTCAGCATGCGGGGCTTGTAAGCCCCAATCCAGATGCCGATCTCGTGAGCGGGCACTGGGCCGGGCTGGTAGCCATCCAGACGGTAGTGCTCGCCGCTATGGGTCAGCGACCGCTCGCCGGTTAGAGCGGCGCGCAGGATCGCGATCGCTTCCTCAAGAGCGTTCACGGAGGCGCCCGGGGTGAGGCGTGTCCCACCCATGCCGGCGATCGCGTCCCAGAAGCCGCCCGCTCCGAGGCCGAGCTCAAACCGTCCACCGCTCATCAGATCGAGCGAGGCCGCGGTCTTCGCCAGCAGAGCGGGTGGTCGGAGCGGCAGGTTGGCCACGTCAGAGAAGAAGTGCAAGCGTTCCGTTCGGGCAAGCAGATCGGCGAGCAACGCGAACGTGTCCAGGAACCGCCGCTGATACGGATGGTCCTGGATGCCGACAAGGTCGAGGCCTCCCTGCTCGGCCAGCGCGACCGCGCGAACGATCTCTGAGTAGGCGGTCGCCTCGGGAGTGGGAAAGATGCCGAATTGGAGGGGGCGGTCGGGAGTCGAGCTCATGGGCCATTTCTAGCCTGCAGGAGGGTGAGGCTTCATCACCCGGACCATGTGACGACGCTTCACCCTACGGTCCCGCACCGTGCTCATCAGCGCACAAGCGCACCTACGCGACCAATGAGCACCCGACCATGAGCGAGCACGAACCGTTACAACCGGCACTCCGGCGACGACGACATCGACCCCGTTCATTCTCGCGTGGGGTTCGCTGTCAAGCACCTGGGCATCAATCTCGTGCGGGCGACGAGCACTTGCCCTCACCTGCCCTCTTCGACGTCACGACCCACCCGAACATCGGGTTCCACACGACCACGGTCCGGGCGGTGGACGGACGTTCGGTGCAGCTGGGCGGGCGACCTCACCATCCGCGGCATCACCAGGCCGGTCGTGCTCGACCTCGAAGGCATCCTGCGCCCCTAGCCCGGCCCCCCGGCCGGCCCCGAGTTCAGTGAAGGTCGCGCCAGCTGAACTGCGGGTCGTAGCCGAGCACCTGGCGGGCGTGGGAGATGTCCAGGAGCGTGTCGTTGCCCGACAGGCTGTCGGCGATGGGGACGTCGGGGTACACCTCGGCCATCAGCTCGCGGCTGGGGCGCCGCATGACCGTGTCGGCCGCGGCGATGATGAAGCTGTCGGCGCCCGAGACGTCGGCCTCCAGGGCGAGGCGGACGCTCTGGGCGACGTGGCTCTCGTCGACGTAGGCCCACAGGTTCCACTTGCGGGCGTGGGGGTCGTCCTGCCAGTCGGGGAAGCGGTCATAGTCGGCGCGGATCATCACGTTGGAGAAGCGCAGCCCGATGATCGGGATCGCGCTACGGCGACTGAACTGACGCGCCATCTCCTCGCCGACGTCCTTGGAGAGCGCGTAGCTGGTCTCGGGCCGCATGTGCGCCTCGTCGACCGGCGCGTAGTCCGGCGGGGTCTGGAAGGGGAGACCGAGCGTCGTCTCGCTGGAGGCCCACACGACGCGACGCAGCCCCAGCCGCCAGGCGGCTGAGAAGACGTTGTAGGTGCTCGTCGTGTTCGTGGCGAAGATGTGCTCGGGCGGGGCCATGTGCGGCGCGGGGATCGCCGCCAGGTGCACGACCAGCTCGATGCCGGGCATCGCTTCACCCCCGCTCAGCGCCTCGAGCGCCTGGCCGTAATCGGTGAGGTCGGCGCGCATGAACGGGACCGGCGCGCCGTCGGGGTAGTGATAGGACTCCGGCGACGGTGTGATGTCGACGTTGAGCACGTCATGACCCTGCGCCTTGAGATCGGCGACGACGACCCGCCCCGCCTTGCCGCTGCCTCCGGTGACTGCGATCTTCGCCATGCCCGACAGCTTTATCAGACCGCGGCCGGCGAGCGACGGCCGCTACTGGATCAGTCCGCGGCGGATCGCGACCGCGACCGCCGCGCCGCGGTCGTTGACCCCGAGCTTGCCGTAGAGGTTCTGGACGTGGGTCTTGACCGTCGGCGTGGCGATGTGCAGCCGGATGCCGATCTCCCCCGCGCTCTCGCCCTGGGCGAGCAGCTCGAGGATCTCCCGCTCACGCTCGCTCAGGATCTGCTGGTCGCTCTCGCCGCGCTCGCGCAGCGTGTCGGCCAGCGCCGGGCCGACGTCGGAGGGCAGCACGGACCGGCCGTCGGCGACGGCGACGATCGCCTCCCGCACGGCATCGGGCTCGGCATGCCGGCTGAGAAAACCGGTGGCGCCGGCCGTCAGGCACTGCAACACCAGCTCGCCGGTGTGGTGCTCGGAGAACAGGAGCACGCGCGTGGGCAGGTCGATCGTGCGCACGCGGCGCACGATGTCCCGCGCGTCGAGGTCACGCAGGTCGAGGTCGAGCGCCGCGACCTGGGGACGGTGCTCCTGAATCAGCGCGAGCGCCTCCGGACCCGTCCGCGCGCTGGCGATCAGCGTCAGCGCCGGATCGTCGCGGATGACCTGGGTCAGCCCGAGCAGGTACAGGGGGTGGCTGTCGGCGACGATCACCGTGGTCGCGGTGGTCGCGGTGGTCCGGGTTGCGTCCTTTACCACCTCTGTCCTCACACGTCCGTCGATTACACGTCCGTCGACACCCCTCGGTCCCTGTGAGATACCCCACACGAGCGGTTGCAATCAGCGGATCCCCAGTCGCCTGCCGCGACTCGGTGGGCGGCTGAGAAATTTCAGCGAGCCGCCGGCTCACGGTTCATAATCTGCGACGCAGCCCCGCGACGAAACAGACGAGATGGCAACCACGGAACTCTCCGGAGGCACCTTCACCCTCGCCGACGGGGTGACAGTCACGCGCGTCGGCAACGAGGCGATGCAGGTCGGCAGGCACAGACGGGAGGAGCGATGAGTCCACTGGAGCCCGCGCTGCTGCCTCCCGATGAGTCCGCGCGACTGGCCGCGCTGCATGAGCTGAAGATCCTCGACACCGCTCCGGAGCGGCTGTATGACGACGTGGTCGCGATGGCGGCGATGATCTGCGACACGCCGATCGCGATCATCAACTTCGTCGACAAGGATCGCCAGTGGGGCAAGGCGCTGGTCGGACTCGACAGCTCCGAGGCCCCCCGGGACGCGTCGTTCTGCGCGCGGACCATCCTGCAGCACGACGGCCTGCTGGTGGTGCCCGACACGCTCAGCGATCCGGAGTGGGCCACCAACCCCCAGGTCGTGGGCCAGCCCGGACTGCGCTTCTACGCCGGAGCGGCAATCGTCACCGAGGATGGTCACGCGCTGGGGTCGGTGTGCGTCGCGGATAACCGCGGGCCCCGGGAGCTCGACGAGAAGCGGATCGAGACGTTGCAGGTGCTCGCACGCCAGACGGCCAGCCATCTCGCGCTGCGCCGTCGGACCTCCGAGCTGGCCGACGCCAACCTACGACTGCACGAGATGACGATCCGGGACGGGCTCACCGGCCTCGCCAACCGCGCGTTCTTCGAGGAGACGCTCGATCTCGCGCTGCGCCAGCGGATCAAGGGTCGGTTCGGCGTGCTGTTCTGCGACATGAACGGCTTCAAGCAGGTCAACGACCGTCTCGGCCACGCGGCGGGCGACCAGCTGCTGCAGATCACCGCCGCGCGGATGCAGGAGGCCTCACGCGAGGGCGATCTCGTCGCCCGGCTGGCCGGCGATGAGTTCGTCGTGCTGTGCCTCGGCCTCCAGCGCTCCGCCGAGCTGTCCCGGATCGCCGAACGCCTGATCGCGGCCGTCGCGCGACCGGCCACGATCGCCGGCACCGAGGTGGTGCCCCGCATCACCGTCGGCAGCGCGCTCGCCCACGCCGACGACACCCGGGCCACGCTTCTGCGACGCGCCGACGCCGCGATGTATCAGGCCAAGCCCGCCCCGCCGTCAGAACCCTCATCAGAGCCGGCCTCGGCGGCCGACTGACGACGGGTTCTCACATGCGAAACACGCCGTAGCGCACGTCGTCCAGCGGGGCGTTGCCGGCCGCCGACAGCGCGAGGCCGAGCACGTCGCGCGTGTCACGCGGGTCGATCACCCCGTCGTCCCACAGCCGGGCGGTGGCGTAGTAGGGACGTCCCTGCTCTTCGTAGAGCTCGCGCAGCGAGTCGCCGGCCTCGGGCTGACCGACCTCGGTCATGACCGCCGCGGCCTGCTCGCCGCCCATCACCGAGATCCGCGCGCCCGGCCACATCCACAGCATGCGCGGTGAGTAGGCGCGCCCGCACATGCCGTAGTTGCCCGCGCCGAAGGAGCCGCCGATGATGACCGTCAGCTTGGGCACCCGGGCGGTCGAGACCGCGGTCACGAGCTTGGCGCCGTGCTTGGCGATCCCGCCCGCCTCGTAGTCGCGCCCGACCATGAAGCCGGTGATGTTCTGCAGGAACGCCAGCGGGATCCGTCGCTGGTCGCAGAGCTCGATGAAGTGCGCGCCCTTGACCGCGGACTCCGAGAACAGGATCCCGTTGTTGGCCAGGATCCCCACCGGGTGGCCGTGGATGTGGGCAAAGCCCGTGACCAGTGTCGAGCCGTAGAGCTCCTTGAACTCGTGAAACCGCGAGCCGTCGACGATCCGCGCGATCACCTCCCGCACGTCGTAGGGGCGGCGCAGGTCGGCGGAGACGACGCCCAGCAGTGAGCCGGGGTCGACGGCGGGCTCGGTGACCGGGGCGCGATCCCACGGCAGCGGCGCGCGCGGAGCGAGCGTGGCGACGATCTCACGGACGATCTCCAGCGCATGGGCGTCGTTGTCGGCGAGGTGATCGGTCACCCCCGAGCGGCGGGAGTGCAGGTCGCCGCCGCCGAGCTCCTCCGCGGTCACCTCCTCGCCGGTGGCCGCCTTGACCAGCGGGGGTCCACCGAGAAAGATCGTCCCCTGGTCACGCACGATCACCGTCTCGTCGCTCATCGCGGGCACGTAGGCGCCGCCGGCGGTGCACGACCCCATCACCGCCGCGATCTGCGGGATCTGCCGGGCCGACATCGTCGCCTGGTTGAAGAAGATCCGTCCGAAATGGTCGCGGTCGGGGAACACCTCGTCCTGGCGGGGCAAAAACGCGCCGCCGGAGTCGACCAGGTAGATGCAGGGCAGCCGGTTCTGCAGCGCGATCTCCTGGGCGCGCAGGTGCTTCTTGACCGTCATCGGGTAGTAGCTGCCGCCCTTGACCGTCGCGTCGTTGGCGACGATCATGCACTCGCGACCCGACACGCGGCCGATGCCGGTGATGATCCCCGCGCCCGGGGCCTCGTCGTCATAGAGGCCCAGCGCGGCCAGCGGCGAGAGCTCCAGAAACGGCGCCCCCGCGTCGAGCAGACGATCGACGCGCTCACGCGGCAGCAGCTTGCCGCGACTGGCGTGCCGCGCCCGGGCGCGCTCCCCGCCGCCGGCCGCCGTGCGGGCGATCCGGGTCCGCAGATCGTCGACCAGGGCGCGGTTGGCCGCCTCGTTGACCGCGAACTCCTCTGCGCCGGGACTGACCGTCGATCGCAGGATCGTCATCGCGCGCCGCCCTGGATCCGGGCCAGCGGCTGCGCGACGGTCACGCGGTCACCGACCGCGACGGTCAACTCGGCCACCGTCCCGTCGGTCGGCGCGGCGAGCGTGAGCTCCATCTTCATCGACTCCAGGACGACGATCGGGTCCCCGGCGCTCACCGCATCGCCCAGCGACGCCGGGACGAGCAGCACCTGACCGGGCATCGGCGCCCGCAGCGCGCCGTCGGCTCCGTCGCCGCCGGCCGCCGCGGCGGTGACCTCCCGCACCGGCCAGGCCCAGCCGCCGTGCCCGATCCAGGTCACCTCGCCGTCGGGGGCGCTGATGCGGGGATCGCTCGCCATCCGCCACTCGCCGCGGTCTGCGATCGCAAACCGACCGGCGGCCAGCCGGCGCGCGGCGGCGGCGACCTCCGCGGGCAGCTCCACCTCGACCGGCTCGCCCGCGCCGACCGCCAGCCGCCAGTGCGACGGCGCCCGCGGTCCCCCCAGACGCCACCCATCGGTGCGCGCGAACGGGTCCTCGCCGGCCGACGCCGCCCGCTCGGCGAGCCGCAGCATCGCCGCCGTCATGGCGACCTGCGCGTCGTCCAGCGGCGGTCGGGGAACGCCGCGGCGGTCGATCAGGCCGGTGTCCATCGCGCCGGCGCGGACGGCCTCATCGGTCAGCAGGCCGCGCAGGTAGCCGGTGGT
Source organism: uncultured Acetobacteraceae bacterium (assembly GCA_964658375.1). GTDB lineage: Bacteria > Actinomycetota > Thermoleophilia > Solirubrobacterales > Solirubrobacteraceae > Palsa-465. The sequence goes on from CAZZYU010000016.1 coordinate 19,666, forward strand.
GGTGGTCACGCCGAGGATCGTCGTCTGCGCCAGCGCGCGGTCCAGCTGCGCGAGCGCCCGGGCGCGGTCGTCGGCGTGGACGATCACCTTGGCCAGCAGCGAGTCATATGCGGTGTCCACGACACTGCCGACCTCGATCGCGTCATCGACCCGCGCCAGCGAGGCGGGCGGGCGGTCATAGGCGAGCACCCGGCCGGCGGCGGGCAGAAAGTCGTGGGCCGCGTCCTCGGCGACGATCCGCGCTTCGATCGCGTGACCGGACAGCACGACATCAGACTGGGCCAGCCCCAGCGGCTCGCCGGCCGCGACCCGCAGCTGGAGCTCGACCAGGTCCAGCCCGCAGACCGCCTCGGTGACCGGATGCTCGACCTGCAGGCGGGCGTTGCACTCCAGGAAGTAGTGCTCGGCGGGATCGTCGAGGTCGGCGATGAACTCGACCGTCCCGGCGTTCACGTAGCCGACGGCGCTCGCCAGCGCGACGGCCTCGGCGCTCAGGCGCTGACGCAGCTCGGGGGAGACCGCCGGCGACGGCGACTCCTCGATTACCTTCTGGTGGCGGCGCTGCAGCGAGCACTCGCGCTCGCCCAGCGCCAGCACCGTGCCGTGGCTGTCGGCGATCACCTGGACCTCCAGATGGCGGGCCCGCGGCAGGAACCGCTCGATGAACACGCGCTCGTCGCCGAACCCCGCGCGGGCCTCCCGGCGCGCGGACGCAAGCGCCGCGTCGAGCTCGTCGGCGGACCGCACGACGCGCATTCCCCGCCCGCCGCCGCCGGCTGCCGCCTTGACCAGCAGCGGGAACGCGTCGGCGCCGGCGCCACGCGCCTCGTCGGCGGAGTACGTCGGCAGGACCGGGATGCCGGCGGCCTGCGCCGCCTGCTTGGCGGCCAGCTTGTCGCCCATCACCGCCGCGGCGGCCGGCGGCGGGCCGATGAACGTCGTCCCCGCGGCCTCGCAGGCCCGCGCCAGCTCCGGGTTCTCGGAGAGAAAGCCATAGCCGGGATGCAGGGCCTGGGCACCGGTGCTGCGACACGCCGCCACGATCGCGTCGATGTCCAGGTAGGAGTCGATCGCCACCGACCGGCCGGCCTCCCGCACGTGCGGGGCGTGACGATCGACCTCGGTGAAGACCGCGACCGAGCCGATGCCCAGGCGGTCCAGGGTCCGGATCACCCGGCGGGCGATCTCGCCGCGATTGGCGATCAGGACCGTGTCGAACATCGCCGCGCCCTCAGGCGCCGAGCGCCCGCGCGATCACCATCTGCTGGATCTCGTCGGTGCCCTCGCCGATGGTGAGGATCTTCGCGTCGCGATAGAAGCGGCAGACCGGATACTCCTCGATGTAGCCGTAGCCGCCGTGGATCTGGACCGCCTCGTCGGCGGCTCGGACCGCCAGGCGCCCGGTCTTGAGCTTGGCCTGGGCGGCGGTCAGTCCGAACGGCTGGCCCGCGTCCTTCAGCCAGGCGGCGTGATAGGTCAGCAGCCGCGCCGCCTCGATCTCGGTCGCCAGGTCGGCGAGCTTGGCCGCGATCGTCTGAAACGCGGCGATCGGACGCCCGAACGCGCGCCGCTGCTTGGCGTAGGAGAGCGCCTCGTCCAGAGCGCCCTGCGCCAGCCCGACGCCCATCGCGGCCACGCCGATGCGGCCGATGTCCAGCACCTCCAGGAACTGCTTGAAGCCGGCACCGCGCGGGCCGAGCAGGTTCTCCGCCGGGACCCGGCAGTCGCTGAAGCTCAGCGGTCGCGTGTCTGATGCGTTCCAGCCCATCTTGCGATACGGCTCGCCAGGCTCATAGCCGGGGGTGTCGCGCGCGACGATCAGGTTGGAGATCTCCGGGGTGCCCGGGTGCGGGAGGCCGGGATCGTCGGTCCGCGCGGTGATGCAGACGACGCCGGAGATCTCGGTTCCGGCGTTGGTGATGAACTGCTTGGCGCCGTCGATGACCCACTCGCCGCCGTCCAGGCGGGCGCGCGTGCGGACGTTGCCGGCATCCGAGCCGGCCTCGGGCTCGGTCAGGCCGAACGCCCCGAGCATCTCCCCCGAGCACAGGCGCGGCAGCCAGTGGCGCTTCTGCTCCTCGCTGCCGAACCGGTAGATCGGCTGGGTGCCCAGCGAGGTGTGGGCACACAGCGTGATCGCCACGCTGGAATCGACGCGCGTCAGCTCCTCGACGGCGATCGCGTACTGCAGCGAGGTGCCGCCGGCGCCGCCGACCTCCTCGGGGAACGGAATCCCCATCCACCCCAGCTGCGCCATCTCAGAGACGATCTCGTAGGGAAACGCATGTTCGCGGTCGAGCTCCGCAGCCGCCGGGGCAACGACCTCCCGGGCGAACTCCCGCACCGTGCGCTGCAGCAGCCGGGTCTCGTCATCGAAGGCGAAGTCCACGCGCCCAGCATACTGAACGCTCGTTCGGACTCCGAACGAGCATTCGGTCTATTGGGCGCCGCTGGCGACCGGCCGATCCTCGGAGAGCAGAGCGTGCTCGACGACGATCTGCTCGCGCAGCTTGTACTTCATGATCTTGCCGCTGACCGTCATCGGGAACGCATCGATCGCGATGACGTAGCGCGGCACCTTGTAGTGGGCGATCTTGCCGCGGCAGAACTCGCGGATGGCCTCGGCGTCGACCTCGACGCCCGCCCTCGGGATGACGACGGCGGCGATCTCCTCCCCGTAGCGCGGGTCCGGCACGCCGACGACCTGTACGTCGCCGACGTCGGGGTGCTGGTAGAGGAACTCCTCGATCTCACGGGGATAGACGTTCTCGCCCCCACGGATGATCAGGTCCTTGCTGCGCCCGACGATCCGGACGTACCCGTCGTCATCCATCGTCGCCAGGTCGCCGGTGTGCATCCACCCCGCGGGATCGATCGCCTCGGCGGTGCGCTCGGGGTCATTCCAGTAGCCCAGCATCACCGAGTAGCCGCGTGTGCACAGCTCGCCGGTCTCGCCACGGGCGACGACGGCGCCGGCCGGGTCGGTCAGCTTGATCTCCAGATGCGGATGGACACGTCCGACCGTGCCGACGCGGTTCTGAAGCGTGTCGTCGATCGCCGTCTGGGTGGACACCGGCGACGTCTCCGTCATGCCGTAACAGATCGTCAGCTCGCCCATGTGCATCCGCTCGATGACGCGCCGCATGACCTCCATCGGGCATGTGGAGCCGGCCATGATGCCGGTGCGCAGGCTCGAGAGGTCGTAGTCGGCGAAGCGCGGATGGTCGAGCTCGGCGATGAACATCGTCGGAACTCCATACAGCGAGGTGCACCGCTCGTCCTGGACGGTCCGCAGCGTCGCCTCGGCGTCGAACGCGGGCGCGGGGATGACCATCGTCGCCGCGTGGGTGGTCGCGCCGAGGTTGCCCATCACCATGCCGAAGCAGTGGTAGAAGGGAACCGGGATGCAGACCCGATCCTCCGCGGTGTAGTGACAGCCCTCGCCGACGAAGTACCCGTTGTTGAGGATGTTGTGGTGGGTGAGCGTCGCGCCCTTGGGAGCGCCCGTGGTGCCGCTCGTGTACTGGATGTTGACCGGATCATCGAAGCCCAGGCGGGCGGCCCGGGCGTCGAGCTCGGCCTGCGCCACGCCCGCGCCGCCGGCGATGAACGCGTCCCACTCGGGGGTGCCGAAGACCCGGGTCGTCTCCAGCGCCGGCGCCCTGGCGGCGACCTCGGCGGCCATCGCCGGGAAGTCGGAATGGGCGACCGCCGGGCCGGTGAGCAGCATGCGGCAGCCCGACTGGTTCAGCGCGTACTCAAGCTCGGTCGTGCGGTAGGCGGGGTTGAGGTTGACGAGGATCAGCCCGGCCTTCGCGGCGGCGTATTGGACGATCACCCACTCCGCGCAGTTCTGGCTCCAGATCCCGATGCGGTCGCCCTGGGCCAGACCGGCCGCCAGCAGGGCACGGGCGACGCGCGAGACCTCATCGCCGAACCGCGCGTAGGTGAGTCGCACCTGCTGGAAGGGCACGACGAGCGCCTCAGCATCCGGATGGGCGGCGATCACCCGATCGAGGTGTGACCCGATCGTCTCGCCGAGCAACGGCGCCGACGGTTGACCACTGCTCGCATACGACAACCCGGCCATCGTGCCTCCGATCCTCTCTCTGCCCGCCAACAGTACCGGGCTTGGATGGGGGTGGTGTCGGTGAGGGCGATGCGGCAGTTCATTCCGGCGCGTGTGAAATGTCATGCTCGGTCCAGTGGTACGCTCGCTGGAGCCTTGCGTTGTCGGCGAGGACCCGCATGACGACCTGAAGGACCGGGACGTGACCGCGAGGGACCCCTTGTTCGGTTCGCCGATCGATCCGCCCGACGCGGAGGCGTATCGCAGCACGTTCGCGGACGCGCCGATCGGGATGGCGCTGATGGATGTCAGCGAGGCCGGGCTGGGACGGTTCGTCCGCGTCAATGACGCCCGGGGGCAGCCGACCGGCTCCGCGCCGTCGACGCTGGTCGGCCGCGACTACGTGTCGCTGACCTATCGCGATGATCTCTCCGAGGACAGTCGGCGGATGGCCGAACTGGTCCAGGGGACGATCGATCGATACCAGCGTGAGAGGCGCTACATCCATGCCCGGGGGCATGTCTTCTGGATGATGACCGGCGAATCCGCAGCAAGGCCCTCATCGTGACCGCGTCGCTGGTGCGCTGGACCGCTGGCGAGCCGCTGGATGCGATTCGGCAGGTCATGGACATCAGCGCCCCCAAGCTGACGGTCGCCGAACCCGTGCAGGACGCCGAGACCGTCTCCATCCTCAAGGACCTCGGTGTCGATCTGGCGCAGGGTTATCACTTCGGCGCGCCCGTGGCTCGGGAACCGGCGCCGTGAAGCCGTCAACCACCTCCGCCGCCCGCCTGGACGAGCTCCGGGTCCAGGCACGCTTTGCCCAGGAGCGCTTTGACCTGTACAAGGCGCGAACCTACGGCCCGCGCCCCACGAGCGCGGTCCGCCTCGCCGAGTTGGAGCGTGAGGCGGCCAGGGCTCAGGACAGCTACCGGTTTGCCAAGGCGCAAGCGGCGCAGGAACGGTAGCGCTAGAGTTCCTATGAGGGGTTGAGCGTCCGCTCGACCAAAGCAGTGTGAGCGTCATCGCAGTCGTTGCCTACCCGCACCCTCCGCGTTTTCGCAGTGCACATACCTCGGAGGGAAACATGTCTACAGGAACCGTGAAATGGTTCAGCGACGACAAGGGTTACGGATTCATCACGCCTGATGATTCCGGCAAGGACCTGTTCGTTCACCACAACGCCATCCAAGGCGGCGGATACAAGTCGCTGGCCGAGGGCGCGAAGGTGAGATACGACGCCGAGCAGGGCCCCAAGGGTCCGGCCGCGGCGAACGTCGAGAAGCTCTAACCAGGAGCGATCCATGGCATCCAGCGGCAAGAAGAAGACGACGATGGCAAAGCTCATGCGTGAGAGCAGAGTGCGCGAGCGGCGGCTGGCCAAGAAGGTCAAGAAGGACGCCAGGCAGCACATGCCGCTGGTGGCCGTCGATCAGATCGTGATCGAACCGGTCGACGGCCTCGAGCCGGAACCGGTCGACGATCAGGCGGTCGACGACGCCGGCGTGTCACCGGCGAGCTGACCCAACCGGCCGGACCGGAGCAGATCATGGCTCGGTATGGCATCACGCACCTCCAGGACATCGAGGAGCTCGACGACGGCCGCTGTCGGTACCGACCGGTCCGCCATCACTTCGGCATCACCACGTTCGGGGCGACCACCTGGACGGCGGAGCACGCGGGCGACCGTCTGCTCAACGAGCATGACGAGAAGGACGAGTCCGACGAGCTGTATCTCGTCGTCTCGGGCAGCGCACGCTTTGAACTGGACGGCGACAGCGTCCCGGCGCCCCAGGGAACCTTCGTCCATGTCGTCGCCGGGGTGATGCGCACCGCCTTCGCAGAGGAGGCGGGAACCACGATCCTCGCCGTGAGCGGTGGCCCGCAGGGCCAGCCCTACCGAGCCGCCGGGTGGGAGGTGTGGGCGCCGCTGCGGCCACTCATGCAGGCCGGCCGTCATGAGGAGTTGGTGGCTCGCGCCCAGCCGCTTCTGGACCAGCGGGCCGCATATCCGGAGCTGCTCTACAACGTGGCGTGCAGCGAGAGTCTGCTCGGGCGCACCGACGACGCGTTGGCTCACCTGCGCCGCGCGGTGGAGTTGATGCCCGAGCTCAGCCGGTTTGCGTCGGATGACGAGGACCTGGCGCCGCTGCGCGGTGAGCCCGCCTTCGCCGAGCTCACCCGCGGGTGATCCGGGCGCGTGTCCGCCCGGGAGGTCGACGAGTACCTGAGCGCCGTTGAGGAGCCCAACCGCGGCACGCTTGAATCGCTGCGCCGCACGATCCTTGAGATCGTCCCCGACGCCGAGCAGGTGATCTCCTACCGCGTTCCCGCCTTTCGGGTGAACGGTGAGACCATCGCCGGGTTTGCGGCGTTCAAGAACCACTTGAGCTACCTGCCGTTCAGCGGCTCGGTCCTCGGCCAGCTCGCCGATGAGCTTGATGGGTACACGATGACCAAGAGCTCGCTGCACTTCACGCCCGAGCATCCCCTGCCCGGTGCGCTGGTCAGGAAACTCATCGCCGCGCGCCTCGCGGGAATCAGTCACCGCTGACTCCCGAGATCCCGCGGACGGATAGCGTTGCGCGACGCGTCAACGGACAGGAGCGCCACCATGGAGAACGAGACAGCCCACCACTGGATCGCGGCCAGGCCTGGCGGGCTCGACGTGCTCGCGCTTGTGCCGGTCGACGTTGCGGCGCCCAGCACTGGAGAGGTCACGATCGACGTTCGCGCGGCGGGGATCAACCCGGCTGACTACAAGCGGATCGCGAACGGCGATTTCACCGAGCCGGCCACGATCGGCTTTGAGGTATCGGGAGTCATCAGCGCGCTGGGACCCGACACCCGGCTGGCGTCGGGTGACGGCGCCGTGGGCGACGAGGTGCTCGCCTTCAGGGTCAGCGGCGGGTATGCGTCCAAGCTCACCGTGCCGGCGGCCGACGTGTTCGCCAAGCCGGCGGCGCTCGACCACCCGGCCGCCGCCAACCTGCTGCTGGCCGGGACGACCGCGGCCGAGATGCTCGACGTGACCGGCGTCGCGCCCGGCGAGACCGTGGTCGTCCACGGCGCGTCAGGCGCGGTCGGGGTCAGCGTCCTGCAGCAGGCCCGCCTGATCGGGGCGCGCGTGATCGGGACGGCGGGACCGTCGAGCTTTGACCGGGTGCGCCGCTTCGGAGCCACGCCGGTGGCCTACGGCGACGGGCTTCAGTCCCGGCTGCGCGAGCTCGCTCCGGAGGGCGTCGCCGCAGCTCTGGACACCGTCGGCACCGACGAAGCGGTCGACGTGAGCCTCGAGCTCGTCGCTGACCGCGATCGGATCGTCACCATCGCCGCCAGGCACCGCGCCCAGCAGGACGGCATCCGCATGATCGGAGGCTCGATGCCGGCGAGCGCCGCGTTTCGCGATCACGCACGCGCTCGCCTGATCGAGCTCGCCGGGGAGGGCAGCCTCGTCGTTCCGATCGCCGCCACCTACCCCCTCGCCGAGGCGCGGGAGGCGCTGGCGTTGCTGCAGACGGGACATCCGGGAGGCAAGCTCGCGCTGCTGGCGTGACGAGCGCGACAGGCGACGCGCTCGTCCGGACTACACCTGCCCGACCAGGCGGCTCTCATCCGAGCCATCAGGCTCTGAGGGGTCAGCGCGCTGGAGGACGAAGCGCAGGTACGTACGCTGGCCCTCGTCGTAGGCCCGGTACATCGGGCTACCCTCGGCGGCCGCGAACGCGTGCACATACGGACGCAGCAGCCGGGGAACGCGCTTCTCGACCCGAGCCCGCCGGCTCGGGGTGTCAAGCACCAGCGCGCGCATCACGTTCTTGGTGATGTCCTCCTCTTCGAGAGTCTCAAACGACGCGTCGGCGAGCTGCTGGCGGAAGGTGGGGACATCCCGGTGAGCAAACAGGGCACCGTCGTGCGGTTCCGACAGCGTTTCACGGGCGTCGGCGATGAGCAGCAGGCCCCCGGGACGGAGCACGCGGTGCACTTCGCCAAGGAACCGCTGCATGTCGGCGTAGCAGTGTGAGGACTCGACGTTCAGAACCACGTCGAACGAAGCGTCGTCAAACGGAAGGTTCTCGGCGTCACCGGCGACGAACCGAAGACCGGGCCGCGCGTACGCCGCACGACAGGCGTCGATCGCCCGCGTGGCGAGGTCGAGTCCGACCATCGAGCGCGGTCGGAAACGCTCCTGCACGAATGCCGTCCCTCCGCCGCGCCCGCAACCGACCTCAAGCACGTCTTTGCCCTCCAGCGAGGCGGCGCCGGCCACCCGTGCGTAGAGCTGGAGGCCGTACGGAACATCGCTGAGGTCGGCATTGGTCGTGGCCGCATCCAGCGGCGCGTAGCCGTAGTTCATCACCGACGTCCACTGGTCGCCGCGGCGCAGGCTGGCGGCCTCATAGACCATCCGCCACCACAGCTTCTCGATCCGGGGCGCCAGTTCCGGCGCAAGGCGCAGCACGACCCCGACGAGCCGGCGAAGCGGTCGCGCGTCGCTCAGGCTGGGCACGACATCCCCCTCTTTCGGGAGGCGGTCATCGACCCAGGCGGGTGTGAGGTCATCGGATACATGAATGTCAAAAGAAGGGTCCTCAGCGTGACCCCGGGACCGCCGCTCGCTCACGCCGCGGTCCTGCCCTCACTGTCACTCTCAACCGTCGTCTGCGGACGCGCACACGTCGTCTGAGCTCAGCCAGGGTCGCACATCGGCCCGGGGGTTGCAAAACGACATTTTCCGTCTGATCGGGCCCGGGTCGCGCGCACGGGCAGGTCGTTGGGGCGCGCTGACGATTGTCTCCCACGTTCAGGACAAGGCAACGTAGCCCGGTTCCGGGGCGTCATGGTGCGTTGGCATCGGAGTGGTGAGGACATCGTGAATGGCCTCGATGACGGCGGGGTCAAACTGGGTTCCGGCGTGACGCGCGAGCTCGGCGAGGGCGTCCTGCTGGCTGCGCGCGTGCTGGTAGCAGCGCTCGGACGTCATCGCGTCGTAGGCGTCGCAGGCAGCGACGATCCGCGCGCCGAGGGGGATCTCGGTGCCGGCGAGCCCGTCGGGGTATCCGCCTCCGTCCCAGCGTTCGTGACTGGCTCGGACGAGGTTGGCAACGGGCGCGAGGGCGGGCGACGCATTGAGGATCCGTTGGCCGATGATGGGGTGTTGTTTCATGAATTGCCATTCGCCTGGGTCAAGCGGCCCGGGTTTGTTGAGGATCTCGTCGGGGATGGCGAGCTTGCCGACGTCGTGCAACTCGGCGGCGCGCAGGGTCTCGTCGAGCTGTTCGGCGTCAAGGCGCAGGCGCGCCGCGACCGCTGCGGTGAGCCTGGCGACGCCGCTGACGTGGTCAAGCAGGTCGGGGGTGCGCTCGGTCAGCAGCTGCATCAGCACGTCCCGGGTGGGCGCACGATGCGCGCGACCCTTATCGACGTACATGCGTTCATCGGCCAGTCGCAGCGCCGCGCTTGCAGTCGTGGCCTCATCCGGTATGACCGTCACACCGACGGCGGTCGTCACATCAAACCCTCGCCCGCGATCGGTGAGCGCCGAGGCCGCGCTGGCGATGAGGCGATCATGACGTTCACATCGACCGTCAATCAGAATGCAGAACTCGTCCCCGCCCAGCCGGTAGGCAGCACCGCGGTCGGCGACGACCGTGCGCAGCCCTGACGCCAGACGGGCGAGCAGAGCGTCTCCGGCGAGATGGCCAAAGGTGTCGTTGTACCGCTTGAAGCCGTTGAGATCGAAGAAGACCAGCGTCGCAACCCGCCGTTCATCTCCGACCACGTCGTCGAGGTCGGACATGAGCTGTCGTCGGTTGCCCAGTCCGGTCAGCGAGTCAGTCTCCGCTTCGTGGCTCTTGGCCCGCAGAATGCGGACGTTCTCCAGGTACGTCAAAGCCGATCGGACGGCGGCGAGAACCAGCGAGCCCGCGGCCAGAGAGACGGCCAGCGGCGTGATCGCAGTGAACGCGGCAATGACGAGCAGCGACAGAGCGATGACGGCTGCGGCGAGGGTGAGCAGGATCGTATGCGGAGCCTCCCGCGCCAGGCGGGTCCGCGAGCGAGAGGGCACCCAGGCCGCGGTGGCGAGCAATGAGAATGAGATGAGGTAGATCGCATTCAGCAGCGCGCTGTCGAGGTAGATGCCTCCAGCGATCTGATCGACGTTCATGATGTCCCCGACCGCCATCAGGATCACGCCCGACCCCAGGACCAACCAGTCACGGCCGGGTCGCCAATCTGCGAGCGTGCAGGCGACGGCGACGAACATCAGGAGGATCAGATCCCCGACCGGATAGGCGACCGTCACCGCCTCGGCGATGAACCGCCCGTTGGTCGTGGCCAGGACGTCTGAGAACACGAGCGCCGCGGCCACGGCTCCGACCGCCAGGGCCACGACCCCGCCGTCGAGCCACTGCGAGGCTGCGGCGTGGCGCAGCCGAGACCTGATCAACAGCATCAACGCGCCATACATCAATGGATACATGATCAGATACGCACCGTCCGCGGCAGACGGGAACGGTGGCCGGGCGAGATCGTCCAGCCACACCGCCCAGATCAGGTCTCCCGTGCTCCAGCACGCCAACGCGAGCGTCATCAACGCCCAGGCAGGGCGATGCTCACGACGGCGAACCACCCGAGCCGCGCATACCCCAGTCGCGACCGCCTCGACCGCCATGTACACCCAGTTCGACGTCAGCGAATCCATCGCCGCTCCGCGGACTCCGGTCACAGCTGGAAGCAACTCGAACCCGACGCCGAGACTCATCGCTGCAAAAGCGACGACAAGGACAGGATTGGAAGAGATGCGCGCTCGCATGATGCTCGACCCATCACGTCAACGCAACGGGTGCGCATGATGTCGGCAGCACCGACCGGTCTCTCCAGCCTCGACGAGAAATACGGACAAGGCGGCGGGATCGACGACGGCTCACATTCGTGGCCCTGCAGATGCAGGTGATGGCTGGCATCCGGTTGGTCGCCAGGTATGTCGATCAGCGGTCGTGGCGGTCGGCGTCGGCCGCCATCACGGCCCGGGCCGCGTTGTGGCCCGGAATCCCGCTCACTCCGCCGCCACGTCGAGCTCCTGCCCCGCAGATCCAGACGTTGGGTCGCCGAGTCTCGACGCCCCACCGCCCCACCGTGGTGCCCTCCTCGGCAAACGGCCAGCTCAGATCACGGTGGAAGATGTGGCCCCCCGGCATGCCGAGCTCGGCCTCGAGGTCAAGCGGCGTCCGAGCCTCGAGACACGGGCGACCATCGCGGTCGCGCATCAGACAGGCCTCAATCGGGTCGGCGAGCACCGCGTCAAGCGACCGCAGGGTCGCCTGTACGGCTGCCGCCTTCGCGGCTCGTCCGTCTCTACGGAACAGCCGCGCGGGCATGTGCAGACCGAACACGGTGAGCGTCTGGGCACCGGAGGCGCGCAGCTCGGGCGCGAGGATGCTCGGGTCGGTGAGCGAGTGGCAATACGCCTCGCATGGCGGGAGCGACGGGATGCTGCCCGCAGCGGCCTGCGCATGGGCAACCTGCAGCTGGGCGTAGGCCTCGTTGACGTGAAAGGTGCCGGAGAACGCCTCCTCTGGGGCGACCGACTCGTCGCGGAGGCGGGGCAAGCGCGACAGCAGCAGGTTGAGCTTGAGCTGGGAGCCCTCCGGCGCCGGGTCATCCGGTGCGTCGCCGAGCAGTCGCGACAGCACGGCCGGGGCCACGCCCGCGAGCACGTGGCGGGCGCGCCGCAGCTTCCCGTCGGCGGTCCGGACCTCCGCGCGCGCTCGGCCGCCGTCAGCATCGATGCTCACCACCGGAGAGCCGACTGACACCGACGCCCCCGCCGCCAGCGCCGCCTCGGTGAGGGCATCGGTCAGCGCCCCCATGCCCCCGACCGGGACGTCCCACCGGCCGGTGCCGTTGCCGATCACGTGGTACAGGAAGCAGCGGTTCTGGCGCAGCTGCGGGTCCGTGAGCGAGGCGAAGGTGCCGATCAGAGCGTCGGTCGCGACGATTCCGCGCAGGAGGTCATCCCCGAACGATGACTCAAGCACGCGCGACAGAGGCTGCTCAAACACCGCATCCCACGCCCGATCGTCGCCGACGAGTCCGGCGAACTGCTCACGGCTGCGCAACGGCTCGGTCAACGACGCGAAGGCGCGCTGCGCAAATCCAGACGTCAGCGCCGAGAAGCGTTCAAGCTCCCCGAACGCCGTGTCGTCACCGAGCGTCCGCACCAGCGATGCCCGCGTCCGCTGCGCGTCGTCGCAGATCAGGACGCCGGCGTCACCGAACGGCGTGTAGGAGGACACCCGTCGCTGCCGCAGCTCGACCGACACCCCCAGCTGCGTCAGCAGCGTCCGCGGGAACAGGCTGACGAGATAGGAGTAACGCGAGATCCGCGCGGGCACACCGGCAAACGGCGTCTGCGAGACGGCTGCCCCGCCAGTCGCAGCCGAGCGCTCCAGCACACGCACCCGGTACCCCGCGCGGGCGAGCAGGATCGCTGCCACCAGCCCGTTGTGGCCGGCGCCGACGATGACGGCGTCAAACTCGTCACCACTCATGGCCGGAGGACGTGTCGGAGAGACCGATCATGTAGGGACGCGCAGCCTACGGCGGGGGGTGTGTCAAGTTAACCACCTCTGCGGTGGCCAAGATGCCACACCCCGGCAGGCGAGACGCCGTTCGGAGCTCACGATCAAGCCGACTACGACAGCAGCGCCGACGCTATCTATCTAGCTCCTGCTGGAGGTTGGGCATGCCGCCAACAGTGACGAGGTGAATCCACGCGCGCTCGACAACAGGCGGCCCGTCCAGGAGGTTCGGATCCTGTACCCCGATCTCGGGATCACCGAGCCCGTTGCCGCGGCGGTCGCACGCCGTGAACCTGGCCGAGAGGCGATCGCGGCCGCCGCGGCCAGCACCCCGATCGCGTGGCCGCGCCGCATAGCGCCTCCATCGGCCTCTCAGCCCGTTCTCGCAATCGGCCGTTCGTCTATCTTGCCACTGCGTCGTATGGTGGCGCTGGCCAGACACCTGGCGGTTCGGCCGGGCGGGCGCGCAGATTGTGAGCGAACGCAACTGGTCGGCCGACCAGCGGACGTATGGTCGAGGGCGCCATGACCTCGGAGCGCGAGTCTGCTGTGCCGCCAATCGACCAGTTGCTGCGCCGCGTGGGTGTCGCGGCTGCTGCTGGGGTGCCTGGAGAGCTTCCGCATAACCGCCGGTTGACTCCGGGCGTGTGGCGGGTCCGTCTGGACGACGGTCGGTCTGCCGTGCTGAAGTATCTGCGCGCCGATCGAGATCGCGGCGAGACGGACTGGGATGCGCATTGGACGGTCGATGATCAGGATCCCCGCCGGTGGAACTATTGGGCGCGGGAGCCGCTGGCCTACCAGCACCACCTGACCGACATCTACGCCGATGCCGGGCTCCATGCTCCCGATTGCATCGGGGTGGACGTCGGCGAGCGGGATGCCGTGTTGTTGCTGGAGTGGATTGATGGTCAACCCGGCGAGGCGTGGGCGGTCTCGTCCTGCCGGCCTGCCGCGGAGGCGCTGGGCCGAGCACACGCGCCGTTTCTGCTCGGCGAGCCGATGCCGTCCTATCCGTGGTTGAGCCGGAGCTTTCTGCATCAGTACAGCTCGGAGAAGCCCGTGCAATGGGGCTTGCTGGATGCTGATGAAGCGTGGCAGCGCCCGATCGTCCGCGAGCTTTTTCCTCCTGAGCTTCGTGACGGAGTGCTGTTTGTGCACGCCAACCGGGAGCGGCTGTGTCGCATCAGCGAAGCGCTCCCGATAACGCTGTGCCACCTCGACGTCTGGCCCAAGAATCTGTTGCGCCAGACCGACGATCAGATCGTGCTGATCGACTGGGCATTCATTGGGATCGGGTCGCTCGGCGAAGACGCCGGCAACCTCGTCCCCGACGCGTGCTTTGACCACTTCATCCCCGCGGACCAGCTTCCAGATCTCGAGCGGGTGATCTTCGACGGCTACCTTCACGGCCTGACATCAGCCGGCTGGAACGAAGACCCCCGGCTGGTTCAGCTGGGCATGTGGGCCTCCTCGGTCAAGTACGACTGGCTCGCACCCCTCACCCTCGCCCAGGTGCAGCAGGACCGGCAATACCGCTACGGAGGCGGAGGCGGAATCGACGCCTCCTACAAGTTTCGCGAACGCAGCCGGGCTCTCCTCTTCACCACCGAGTGGGCCCGCAAGGCGGTAAGGCTCGCAGAACAACTCGGTCTTTAGGCCGAAGCACCCTTCCGCGGCGATGCCTTCCTACTCACATCGACACTCGGTGTTGGTGAAACGAGCGCGGCTGGGTTGCGAACAATCGCTCCCGTATAGCTGGACATCCCCAGCCGCTGGTAGAAGGCGAGGACGTCCTCGTCGCAGATGAGATCGACCATGTAGCAGTGGCTGAGGCGGTCCAACATCCGCCGCGTCAGTGCTGTGCCGATGCCGCGTCCTTGAAAGTGCGCTCTGACCTCCAACAGCGAGATATAGGCGGCAAACGTGCCATCACTGATTGCCGCGATGAAGCCCGCAACCTCATGGTGGTCTGCCCACGCCACGGACACGTAGGTGCTGGCCCGCAGGATCTCAAGGTGTCGGATCGCGCCCGGCGGCGTCGGCCAGCCGACGAAGAAACCCTCAAGCGCAGAAGGCGTCAGTCCGTCCGTTGAGTCGGAAACCAAGATGCCGTCGGGGCACATCAAGGTGACCTTACTGAGCCCCAACACTCCCGCAGCCAAGAACCTCCAGCCGTCTTGCGACACCCTCAACTCGGGCCACTCGATCGTCCGCGGCTCGGGCAGCCGACGGCCCTCGAGGGTCCTGCACGCGTGAGACCCTGATCAGGAGGCGCAGCAATCGCCGCCTGAGGTTCACAAGCGACGCCACGCTCACAGTTGCGCACGATCTCGTCGCGTGCTGCTCGAGCCATTTTCGCACCAGCCGGAGCGCTCGCGTGGGCAACTCACCGGCGTAGACCTCGCCGCTCGCGATCACGATGAGCGCCTCGTCACTGCGGTAGCGTGCGTTGCGAAGGCAGCTCGGGGGGCGCGACCCGCTACAGGGTGAACGTGGGGTCGACGCTGCCGGTGCCCAGCGCGAGATCGACAGCCATCTCCCCGAGGAGCGGCGCGAATTTGGCGCCGTGACCAGAGCATGCCGAGAGCAGAACGACACCGTCCTGAGCGTCGATGACGAAGTCGTCGGTCGGCGTGTTCGTGAACAGGCAGGTGGTCTCCGCGTAGGGCGTCAGCTCAAGACCGGGCAGGTATGCCTGCACGTAATCGACCATCAGCCGTCGGTTGTCCTCACGAACCAGGCCGTCCTGGGCGCTGGCTGATCCGATGACTGGCCCGCCGTTGTACTGAGCGACCTTCTGGCCTCGGAACGCCGCGTCACGGCCGCCGGGTAACCCGTAGGTCTGCATGGTCGAGCTCTTGTGAATGAAAGCTGGCCACGACTCGACAACCGTGGATCCCGCATCGAGCCGGTAGGGGAAGTGGTAGGCCTGCTCTTGGCGGACCTGGAGTGGTGGCATCGAGGCAACAAGCCCGGCAGGCAGACCGCATCCTGTGAGCAGGTCGGGCAGCCACCCTCCGACGGCCACGATGACCCGCGAGCCCTGCACCGTGTCACCAGTCGCTGAGTGCACGCGATACCCGGTTGCGGTCCGCTCAAGGCGGGTTGCTTCCCAGTCGGTGAGGACGCGCGCGTCGCCGGTTCTGCGAGCGAGCTCGAGCATCGCGTCAATGGTGGTCTCAGGATCAAGCACTCCAGCTCCGGGCTGCCAGAGAACGGACGTGTCAAAGGCGAACTGAGGCCATCGAACCGTCGCGGCTTCGGGCGACAGAAGCTCGTGTTCGACCCCGGCCCGGCTGAGCACGGTCGCCAACTGCTCAGGGCCACGCCGATCACCGAAGTCCACGCAGCCGACGGTCTGGATCAACTCCTGGCCACTCTGCCGTTCAAGCTCATCCCAGCCTTGACGAGCCCGCACCACCAGGTCGCAGTACAGCTGCTCAGGGTAGGCGTAGCGAAAGATCCGCGCCGACCCGTGAGAGCTCCCTTCGGGATTCGCCGGCATCGCGCGCTCCAGCACGGTCACCGGCTGCCCGCGAAGAGCGAGATGCCACGCGGCCGAGGCGCCGGCCAGGCCTGCGCCGATGACGATGAACTCCTCCACCGTCAGGACCCTTCTGTTGCGGCCCTACGTGCCCGCCGAGCCCGCAGGCGCACTCGAACCTCTGAGGAGAACCAGGCGAGCCGCTGCTTTTCCTGCATCCACTGAAAATAGACAGTCCGCCATGGCTTCTCGGGATTCTCGGCTCAACGTTTGCCGAGTTGTGGTCGATACGCCTGTGGGCGGCGGTGATCGAGCCGACGTTTTGGGTTACGCGCTGACCCTTTTGTCTCCCGTCCGAGTCCCCGCTGCGCTGTCGTGGCGGGCGCTGAGCGATGCGTTCTTGCCGCGTGCTGCGTGCAGGATTGACCGAGGAGACGCGATGGTTCGTGGTGCTGGTGGGCTGCTGGGTATGTGGGGAGATCCCCGGATCGCGCGTGGGGGGTGGCGTCGTGCGTCGGTTCTCGGGGTCCTCGTCGGCGTGGTGTTTCTGTCGGGCGCGTCGGCGGCCCTGGCCACCCCGGCGTTTACCGAGGTCGGCACCCCCGCCTCAACCGGAGCCAACAGTTATCCGGCGTCGGTGGCGTTCAGTCCGAGCGGCGGTCTGCTCGCGGCCGCCAACGACAACACCAATAACGTGTCGATCTTCTCGGTCTCCACGGGCGGCACGCTGACCGCAGTCGGGTCCCCTACGAGCACCGGCACCAACCCGATCTCGGTCGCCTTCAGTCCGGGCGGTGGACTGCTCGCCACCGCCAACCAGAACGGCGGCAACTCGGTGTCGGTATTCACGGTCTCGACCGGAGGCGCGTTGACCGTGGTCGGCTCGACCACGGTCACCAACGCGCGCTCGGTGGCATTCAGTCCGAGCGGCGGGCTGCTCGCGGTCGCCAGCCAGAGTGGCAACGCGGTGTTGGTGTTCTCGGTCTCCGCCAGCGGGGTGTTGACCCCGGTCCAGACGTCCAGTACCGGCACCGGCAGCGCCCCGGTCTCGGTGGCGTTCAGCCCAAATGGAGGTTTCCTCGCGACCGCCAACTACGGCAACGGCACGGTCTCGGTGTTCGCGGTCTCCCCGGGCGGCATGCTGACGGCGGTGGGGTCCCCCACGAGCACCGGCGGCGCCCCACTCTCGGTGAGGTTCAGTCCCGATGGGGGTCTGCTCGCGACCGCCAACTCGGCTGACGGGACGGTGTCCGTGTTCTCGGTCTCCACCGGCGGCGTGCTGAGCGCGGTCGGGGTCCCAACCAGCACCGGCAGCGGCGCGGGGTCCTATCCGTCTTCAGTCGCGTTCAGTCCCGACGGGGCTCTGCTGGCGAACACCAACGCCTACGACGACACGATTTCGGTGTTCTCGGTCACAGCGAGCGGGGTGCTGACCGCCGTCGGTGCGCCGATCGCGACCGGGGCGTTTCCGTACTCGCTGGCGTTCAGCCCCGCAGGGGGGCTGCTCGCGGACGGCAACATACCTCTCAGTACGGTTTCGGTGTTCGCGGGGGGCGATCCGACCGCGCAGATCACCTCTCCCGCCGACCAGCAGACCTACGCCCTGAATCAGGCGGTCGCGACCAGCTTCGCGTGCGCCACGCCCGCGGGGGCAGGAGCGATCAGCTCCTGCACCGACTCAGGCGGCGCCTCCAGCCCATCCGGAACGCTTGACACCTCAACCCCGGGAGAACACGCCTACACCGTCACCGCCAGCAGCAATGACACCCTGACCGCCAGCACCACGATCCACTACACCGTGACCGCGGCACCGCCAACCAGCACCACGACAGCCACGACAACCACACCCACGACGGCCTCCCACGCCGCGCCAACCTCCACAACCACCGCCCCCACAACCACCGCCCCCACGACGACCACCCCCACGGCGCCACCGACGATCGCGGGAATCTCGACGACCGGCACCACGATTCTGTGGTGCCAGGGCACCGGCTGCCCGTACCCGAACACGAGTCTTCTGTTTCAGCTCACCCGCGCCGCCACCATCCGGCTGGTCCTTCGCACCCGCGTGCACGGCCGTTGGGACCAGGTCGCGACCACCACACTGCCCGGGCACCCGGGCATCAACCGTGACCGAATCGCCGGGCGCTGGGACGGCCACTTGTTCCCCAGCGGACCGGTGAAGGTTCGTGTTCAGATCCAACAAGACCATCGCTGGACCACCGCGAAGACGATCGGTCTCACTGTCCGCCACACCCGTCGGCGTCGCTAGCCGTAGCTAACCGGCGCTTTCTCCCCGGCCGGGCCGACCGGAGATTCAATCGGGAAGGTGTCTGTGCCTCAGAGGGGTGAAGGGCAGCCCACTCAGTGGCCGTCGCGCGGCTCACTTCGTCTTGTGGCCCGCCTTCGGCGCGATGACCTTGACCGACCGGCTGCTCGTGATGGTGGCGCCGGCGGCCTTCTCGACCACGCCGAGGGTGAGCCGCAGCGGCCCGCGGTGAGTAGCCAGAGCGCGCCGCCCGCGCGGGTTGAGCTTGACGACGAGGTGCTGGGGCCCCTTCTTCTTGATCTTGATGGTGCCGGTGCCGAGCGTGACCGCCTTGACGGGCTTCTTCTCCGCCACCCGGCTGATCGCCGCGGCGGGCGCGGTGAGCGAGGCCTTCACCGTGCAGGGCAGTTCGCTGCACTTGATGCCGACGGTCACGGTGTTCGCGGTGGCCGTCGTCGTGGGGCTGACCGTGGCGGGCGCGACGGCGTCTGAGAACTCAAAGCTCTGGGCATGGATCGAGGCGCCGTCCAGCCACGCGGCCCAGCCGTGTCCAGACCCGTCGACGTTCGAGGTGAGGTCGCGCACGGTCCCGCCGGCGGCATCGAGCGGAGCGGGGCCAACGAACTTGTCGTCGCGGTCGTAGGCGAAGGCGAGGCTGATCGCTCCGTTCGAGCCACCTGACAAGAAGGTGGCGTACACATTGCCGGCGGAGTCCTGGGAGACCGTCGGCTCCTGTTCGCCGTGAGTGTCGACCGTGATCGGCGTTTTGTCGAAGGTCTTTGACGCGCCGAGCTTCGCGTAGATCGTGTCGCCGGACAGGTCGTCCTGGGCGAGGATCGCGAAGCCGCTCGGCCCGGCACCGACCGCCGGGTACTCGACGTTACACAGCGCCTTGGTCACCGGGATCTCCCACGCGCTGTTCGGCTGGCCCGGAGAGATGTTGTAATTGTTGCTCGAGCTCTGTCCGCCCTCGCCGAGGGCGTAAGCGACGCCAAAGGGGACCGTCTTGCCCGCCGGGCAGCCGAGTGGGCCGCTCGTGAAGTTGGTCTGGAAGATCCCCATCACGCCGTCGGCGTTGGAGCGGTACTGGGCGCCGAGGTTGCCTACCTGATCGGGATTGGTCGACGGCTCCAGCGTGGCGAAGCCCTGGGCGCAGGTCTGCTCTGAGCACTCGGTCGGATCGGTTGCGGCGAACGCGTTGAACGACGGCGCGCCGATCGCGGTCTCGTACCCGAAGCCGAGCACGGGGACGCCTCCCGGGACGACCACCCCGCCAGTCGGCACGGTGTCGCCGTTGATGATGCCCGAGCTGACCGAGAGGCCGCCATCCACCGGCACGAACGAGGCGCCCGCGTCGGTCGACGACCACTCCTGCACCGGGTCGTAATCAAGGGCGAAACTGGCGCCGAAGACGTCAGCCAGGATCGTGTACGAGTCGCCGTTGAGGAGCGCCTGGACGGCCCCGACCTCGTTCTCGCCGGCGGCGGGCGTCAGTGTGCCGGAGTGGGCGCACTGGGTCTGGTTACGCGGCAGGACGCAGTATTTGACGGTGCTGGTCGTCGACCAGACGATCAGGGCATTGCCCTTTGTGTCGACCACGACCGACGGCGGCTCGCTGCCGGCAGCCGCTCCAAGGTTGAGCGCAGGCCCGGCGGCACGCGCATGCCCGGCCGCAACGAGCATCAGCAGGCCGACCAGCGACCCGATCAGGATCAACGTGCGCCCACCGCGGCGCCGACGACTACCCAGCATGTACCAGCCCCTTTTGATGACTCCGGCCGCCCGGTGCAGCCGTCGGGCGCAGCATCCTACCTTGGCGCGAGGCGCCTCACGATGACGGGGGCGCCATGGCCGAGCGGTCCAGGGTATGCCTGCCCTGCACGGAGAATCGCGGCTTTCGGCTTCCGTTGGGGGTACTGCGCCACTGCTTCCGTTGGGTTACAGCGCCACTTATACACACGGAGAGCGCTTGCGAAGGTCGCCCGCCCTGCTCGGCGAGGCGTACTGTTGTCGTGTGCCCGATGCGTCCACTCTGATGAACGGCGACGAACCCGAGCTCGGCGCGCTGCTGGCGCTTCTCCACCGAGCGGACGACCCGTTCACGACAGTCCAGGCGACCTACCGCGTCTGGCGCCACGCAGCTCGCGCCTCGGCCGCGTTCCACGCCGATATCGCGGAGCAGAAGCGGGACGGAACGTCCATTGGAACGATTCAGCTCTCATCCCGCGAGCGGCCATCGGCAGAGCATGAGGAACTGCTCCGTATCTGGCGCTCGGGCGAACGCCTCCGCATTGAACATGAAGGCGGTCCTCAGGATGGCAGCTACGGGGTCCGTGACGGGACTGCCTGGTGGATGTGGGACGAACGCAACGGAGCCCTCAGCAACCAGGATGACCGCAAGGTTGGGAACGGAATGGGCGAAGAACTCTCGGTGCTGCTCAACCCAACACCGTTGCTCGGCCTGCTGCGCTTCCGGTCGCTCGGGCCCTCCACGTTTGTCGGCCGCGCCACGGTCACCGCCGACGCCGTCCCGCGCCGTGTCGATTCGAGCCGCTCGCTGCGATCATTTGAGTTGCACCGGCTTGGGAGTGGCGCTGATCGTTACGTGCTCCACGTGGATGCTGAGCTTGGTGTGCTGCTCAATGTCGTCGCGTTCCGCGACGGCGAACCGTTCCTTGAGACCTCCGCCGTCGAGATCGCGTTCGATCAACCGATCGACGATGACCGGTTCGTGTTCCAGCCGCCGGCAGGCGAGGAGATCCGCTCCAGCCGTCATCGATCCAGGCCGCAGCGGATGCCGATCCCTGAGGCCCAGAAGCGCGCGCCGTTCACGGTTCTGATCCCGGATCGCGTGCCTGCGGGCTGGCACGTTCACTGCGTCTTCGTGGAGCGATCAGAGCGTCCGCCCTCGCCGGCCCAGATCTCGCTCGGCTACGACTCAGATGACGGGCACGAAAGCGTCCACATCTCGCAATGCGCGGCGCACGAGAAACAGTCGCGATACGACCAGCTGATCAGCGGAGACGGTTGGGACGACGTCGTTCGTGATGGCACAACGATCGGTGTGACGAAACCCGGTGCGGCAGGGAACCAGGCTCAGGCACACCTCGAGCGGGACGGCACGTTCGTGTTCCTGATGTCAGAGACACTCGGCCCAGAGCAACTCATCACGCTCGCCGCCGGGCTCAGACCCGCCCCGAGCACCAGCAGCATCTGAGCGCCCCTGACGGGCGTCCCGCCACAGCGCAACGACCCCACGCTCCTATCGATCCGGTGCCGCGCGGACCGAACAACGAGTCCTGGCCGTCGGCGATCCCTGCCTACGCCGGCCTCCCCCACTCAGAATCGTCAGCCTTGAGTCTCCCCGCTGGACCCGGGCGCGAGCAGTTGTTCTGCGAGCAGCTCCAGTGCTTGGCGGGCGTAGCCACGCCACATCATCGTGATGAGCGGCAGGATGACGGCACCGACACCCCTGGGGTACAGGGTCCAACGCCAGGTGATCTCGGTCCCGGTGCCGCGTCGGGCGAATTCCCATCGCCCGTCAATGCTGTCAACCAGCGGTCGCAGCGGGCCGGTGATTTCGCTCAGTCGGTAGCTGAAGAAGTGCGGTGCCTGAACGTCTGTGAGCAACTCGCGCATGGTTCCGCCATCGCTGGTGACGACCATCCGCGACTGGCCCGGCTGGCCCCAAGCGCCCTGCTGTTCCCGGACCTCCTTGATAGGCGGCAGCAGACCGAAGCGTCGGGCGAAAATCTCCGTCAGCGGGATCGGCAAAGTTGCCTCGAAGGCTTGTCGGAGACCGACGGGGATCGCGCGTGAATGCTCGACCGTGATGGGCGTATTCATCGCGCGAGACTACCGCCCAAGGCCCGCGAGCAACGCGGGGCCGCACCAGGAAAGCGGACCTGCACTGGCTGTCTGGGGTGACCCTTTGGCCCGTGGCCCAACGGTTGATACCCCGATGTAGCGTTTCGCTACACGGTTCCCGCGACCAACTGCAGCGCGCTCTGACTGGTAGCGCCCCGCACGGGCCAGGATCGCGTCGCCAAGCGCGCGCCGAGCCCTGGAGGCGACGCAGCGTGAATGCACGCGCGCCGCGACCTGCCAGGCGCCTACGCGGCGATCGTGTCGGCTGAGTGGTGCGCTGTGGGCATCGCCAGCCCACGCTCGGACAGATCCGTCGCGTAGGCGTCGAGCGCCTCGCGGATCCCGTCGGCGACCTCGCCGCGTGTACCGCCCAAGGCGACCACGCCGGGCACGTCGGGCAGATATGCACCCCAGGCGCCATCCGCGGCCTGCTCGTAGATAACGAGGTAGTCACTCACCCGCAGATCCGCCACACCGCTTGCCTTGCGAAAGCTACCGAGCGTCCCGGCTGGGACCGTCGCGCTGTCTCTGCCCGCGACCACGATTCGCTGCGGCCGGTCTGGATGCGACCAGACCTCATGCGATCCGCGCTGGCGGATCACCGACCACCCGGCCTCAATCAGCTCGGCGCGCACCTCGCGGTACTTACGGGGCCCCGCCCGACCGTAGCCAGCAAACCTGACGGACAGCTCCACCGTCGAGACGACCGGTTTGCGCCACGGCGCGCTCGCTTTGCCTCGACTCGCGCGCGCCTCCTATCAAACGGCAAAGTGACTCAGCGACGGAATCCGCCTTCGTACGATGACCTGGCGGTGATCGTTACAGGGCCTTCCTGATGCCGCCGGTGGGGCTCGAACCCACGACCCGAGAAGCCGCTGCTTTACGGCGTATTTGGCGTAAGTACGGGTTGTTCTTTCTAGTTGGCGCAGGTTGTCCAAGGTCAGAATTGACCAGTCGGGGACATCGCTCGGGACACGGTCGTCTGGCGCCTACAGCGACCGCGTCCGGCGCTACACGAACGCCAGGATTATCTGGCTGACGCCTACCAACAGGAGGAGCCCGCCCATGACCAGGTACGCCGACGACGATTGCACACGTCGACCCCCTGACCTGCGCTGAAGGCGGGCGACGATGGCCTCGCGGCGGGCCACGCTAAGCAGCCCGACGGCAAGTGCTGCGAGCCCGATGACGAAGTGGGCGACAGACACGCCCGCGAGGATGTCACACGCCCACGCCAGCATGCGGGAGCGGTCTCCAACCAATCAGTCTGGGGTTACGCGTTCGGCCCGTCCGCCAACAGCCTGGGACGCTTGACCGCCGTCCCGAAGTCAAACAGCTCGATGGTCCACCAGAACGGTTCAGTGGTGTTGGCAGCCACCGGTGCGTAGCTGACCCTGCGGGGTAGTCCAGAGTCGTCAATCCAAATGTTCACCGGGGCAGCCTCGTACCACCCGGCGGCGCGGCGGCGAGTGTCACCGATGTCAAGAAAATCCTCGAGCCTGTCCTCGACCGTTCTCAGGTCCGCCCGGACTCGCAGACGAGTCGTTGGCGTTCCGCGGACCTCCACTCCGGGCGTGCGTTCTTGAATGTCTGTCAGGGCCGCAAGCGATTCCAGAACAAGGGTCGGGTCGCGGCCGTTGCGGTAGCCAGGGCGAGACGAACTCCCGTCAGATCTGGTCCAGGCGCCTGAGGAACGGTGCTCCCATCGCTGGCCATCGAGATAGAAGCACTCGTGCGTTCGCTCTGCCTGCAGATGCTTCATCAGCCATGCGCCGCCACCCAACACGAGGCGGTCAAAAGGCTTGGCTGCCGTCTTGGCCCTTCGGTCCCATCTCTCACGATCGCCGAAGCCACCGCTTGCTGCGTCGCTCTTGTCTCCAGGGTCCCGAAGTCAGTTGCGCCCCGGGCATAGATGTCACGCTCAGCCAGGCCTTCTTCACCGATGGAAACCCACGACACCAGCCGCGCTGATCTCACCTCAAACAGACGCTCTCTGGCCAACTGCCCGACCGCTCTCGGGGCATCGGTGGACACATCGCGAAACGCTACCGACCAAGCCATTGACCTGCTGCACGCCGACGAACGACACCACCCGCACGACCAGCACCGCGGCGATCAACAGGAACCGAAAAGCGGACCAGTCGCGCCGGTTGAAAACGAGTCAGGACGGCCGTGTCCAGACGACCAGGCGATGCGCGAGATCCACTGAGGTAGCGTCGAGCAGCGTAGATCCGCGCGTTTGACGAGGTCAACTGTGACGGGCAGGTCGCCGAT
>CAZZYU010000017.1:0-13425 GCA_964658375.1 uncultured Acetobacteraceae bacterium
GCGTCACCCACACGACGGTGCGAACCCCGGCGGCGCGCATCGAGGAGATCATCCATGGCGCGTCGGGGAACTGGTGTGGGTTGAACTCCCAGGTGTTGTACTGCGTCGCCCACGGCGAGTCGATCACGATCGCGTCGAGCGGGATGTGGTGGCGACGAAAGCCGAGGAAGTCGTCGAGCACGTCGTCCTGGTGCTCGTGGACGTCACGGCTCTTCCAGAAGCCGTAGCCCCACTCGGGCAGCAGCGCGGGCCAGCCGGTGAGCCGGCAGAACATCCGCAGCGCCGCCGCCGGCGTGGAGGGACACAGCACCTCCAGCTCGAGCGGGCCGGCGTGGGCGCGCGTGGAGACCGAGATCCGCTCGCCGGCGAGGTCGAAGCGGGTCCCGTTGGCGGCGGTCCGGCACCACACCCCGTACCCGCGGCTGGAGAGCATCCACGGCACCGGTGCGCAGTCGCCCTGGGGGATCCCCCCCTCCTGGGTCATCTCCGGCGGGCAGTCGGGGCCGGTGTAGCGTCGGTCGGCGCCGAGCTGGACGTCGCGCCCGGCCTGGTCAAGCCGCGGGTGGTGGCGCAGGCCGAGACCGACCAGTCGCTCCTGCGCCCCCCGCTCCCAGTCCAGACCGAGGCGCAGCGGCGCCCCGTCGGCATCAAGGGCGAGCGACACCCGGTCGCCGCCGGGCAGGTCGATGCGCAGGGTGCCGGTGTGGTGCTCCTCCAGCAGCAGCGCGAGCGTGAGCCCGCGCTCGCGTCGCTCGATCACCCGCCCGTGCACCGCGCGATGGGCCTGCGAACGATCCTCGGCCGCGACGACGCCCTCGGTGAACTGGAGGAACACGTCGCGCACGGTGCCCTCGGCCAGCCAGGCGCCGGCGCCGCGCAGCAACGAGCGCCCGTCTCGGCGCAGGGTGAACGCGAACGGGCGAAGGCCGACCTCGACCGAGATCGCGCCGCACGCCAGCGTGGCGCGGTCGACGCCGGCCTCCAGGTGCACCGCGTTCACCATCGGCCTCATGGTTCTCTGCGTCGTCCCGTGATCGGCGCGGTTCACGAGTTGGTCACAGAACCTGAGCGTGTTGTTCACCCGAATCGGCCGTATGCAGGCAGATCCTATGTGTCATGAACACGAATACTCGCGCAGACATGCATGTGCATTCGACAGCGTCGGAGCTGTCCAAGCTGGGGATCCAGCGATCCCTGCACCTCCCGGAGTGCGCCACCGAACCCCAGGAGGTCTACGAGCTGGCCAAGCGACGGGGGATGGATTTCGTCACGATCACCGATCACGACACGATCGACGGAGGACTGTCGATCGACGATCTGCCCGACACGTTTCTCTCCGAGGAGCTGACGGTCGCCTTCAAGGGCGAGCCTCAGGCGGTGCACGTGCTCTGCTACGGAGTCACCCCCGCCGACCACGAGTGGCTCCAGGCCCACAACGACGACGTGGAGACGTGTGCGGCCTACCTGACAGAGCAGGAGATCACCTGCGCGCTGGCCCATCCGTTCTTCGCCGTTGCGGCCCCGCTCACCGCCCGTCACCGCCGCCGGCTCGCGCAGCTGTTCCCCATCTGGGAGACCCGCAACGGGTCACGTGCCAAGGAGCTCAATCTGCCGGCGTTCGTGTACATCGAGACTCGCGGCGGCACCGCGATCGGCGGCTCTGACGACCACGCGGGGATCGATATCGGGCGCACGTTCACCCAGACGCCCCCGGCGACGACGCCGACCGAGTTCCTCGCCCACATCCGCGCCGGCCATGCCGAGGCCCACGGGGCCCAGGGCTCGGCCGCCAAGTGGACCCACGCCGCGATGGCGCTGGCGATCCGCTCGCTCGGCAGCGAGCGGCGCGACGCCCCGCTGAAGGCCGGCGCGGTGCTGCAGATCGTCGAGCGGGTCATGTCCGAGGGCGACGTCCGCCGCGGGGCCAACGGCGGCGGTGCCGGCCCCGACGACGCTCGGGCGCTGCTGCGCGCCTGGTTGGAGTCGATGGAGCTCGACGCCGACGACGGCCCGGTCGACGGACCCGCGCTGCTGCGGATGCTCCAGGAGGGAGAGCTCAGCCACCCCGACCTGATGCGCCGCGCCGGTCGCTTGCACGAGCGCCGGCTCGCCCGCGCCGTCACCGATCTGGCCGCGGGCGTGCAGACCGGCCAGCTGGACCTCGCCGTCCGCGCGACGCAGCTGTTTGACGCGTGCATCCCGGCGATCCCCTACGCCGCCGCCACCGCCTTCCTCGGTCGTGAGAAGCTCAAGCTGAGCCGCAGCGAGGGCGACCGCCCGCGGGTGGCGGTCGTCGCCGATGGACTCGGCGCCGTCCACGGAGTCACGCGCACGATCGCCCAGATCCGCGAGCGCGGGGTCCCCGGCTACGAGGTCGAGGTGATCGGCACCGACGGCAACGTCGATCGGCGGCTGAGCTCGGTGGCCGAGATCGCGGTCCCCTTCGATCAGGGGCTCCAGATCGGGGTACCGGGGCTGCCGGCGATCGTCGAGGCGCTCGCCGACGGCCGCTACGACCTCGTTCACCTGGTCGCCCCCGGTCCCGCCGGGATCGGCGCCTGGCTGCTGGCCCGCGTGCTGGCGTTGCCGGTGATCGGCAGCTATCACACCGAGTTGGCGGCCTACGTCGGGGTGCGCTCGGGCAGCGATCAGCTCGCGGCGCTGGCCGCGGCCGGACTGGGCGGGTTCTACGGGGCGTGTCAGATGGTCCTCTCCCCCAGCCTCGCCACCGACGCGCGGCTGGGGCAGCTGGGAATCGACTCGGCGCGGATCGGGCGGTGGGATCGCGGCGTCGATCTGCGCCGCTTTGACCCGACGCGGCGCGACGAGCGCATGTTCGGCGGCGAGGTCAATGTCCTCTACGCGGGCCGGCTGACCGCGGAGAAGGGGATGGACCTGCTCGCCGCGGCGTTCCTGTCGGCCCGCGCCCGGGACCCGCGCCTGCACCTGGTGCTGGCCGGCGGCGGCCCCGAGGAGGCGGCCCTGCGCGACCGAATCGGGGAGCACGCGACGTTCCTGGGCTGGCTGGAGGGGGCTGATCTGGCGCGCGCGTACGCCAGCGCCGACGCATTCCTGTTCGCCAGCGCCACCGACACGTTCGGCCAGGTGATCCTCGAGGCCCAGGCGAGCGGGCTGCCGGTCGTCGCAGTCGACCAGGGCGGGCCCGCGTCGCTGATCCGCGACGGCGAAACCGGGCTGCTGACCGCGGCCGACCCCGATGCGCTGGCCAGTGCGCTGCTGTCGGTGACCGGCACCCCCCTGCTGGCGCAGCGGTTGCGCCGCAGCGCCCTGGCCGCCGTCGGCGAGCGCTCCTGGGAGCGTTCGCTGAGCCAGCTCGGCCAGGGGTACCGCGCCGCGCTGCTGCGCAGCGGGCGCAGCGTCCGCGGCGCCCAGGTCGCCTGAGCTCAGCGGTCGGCGTCGATGCCGTCGCGCAGCGCTCGCTGGACGAGCGCCGGCCAGTCGCCGGTCGCCCCGACTCGCGCGATCGTCCCGAACAGCTGGGCAGCGGCCCGCAGCGGCCACAGGTCGGCGGGGGTGATCGCCCCCGCCTGGATGACCGCGGCGGCCTGGTCGGTTCGCTCCCGGAGCCGGCGTCCGGCGGCCAGCACCGCGTCACGGTCAAGGCGGGTCTGACCGGGGCACGCGAGTTCGCCCAGGGTGTGCTGCGCGAGCGCGACGGCCGACGGCACGACCGCCTCCGGAAGCCAGCCCAGCTCGGTCAATGGCTTGACCAGCGCCTCGAGGTCGGAGGCGAGGAACGCCTGCACCGCCGCGGTGACGAGCGCCAGACGGGGTGCCTGGACCTCACACCACGCCCCGAAGTCGAGGATCGCCAGGCGCGCGTCGGGCATCACCCGCACGTTCTCGGGGCTGAGGTCGGCGTGCATGATCCCGGCCGCGGCGCAGCCGAGCCCGAACTCGATCAGCGACGCGGCGGCCCGATCGAGATCCGGCGCGTCGTCCAGGCTCACCCCGTCGACCCAGTCGCAGACGAGCACCTCGCTGTGGCACAGCCGGGTCACGGGCGCGGGGACGATCAGCCGCCGGTGGCCGCGCAACGCGCGGTGAAAGCGGCGCTGGGCGCCGGCCTCGTGCTCGAGGTCGAGCTCGTCCAGGACGCGCTGGGACACCTCGCGCAGGATCGCCCGGGCGTCGATCGCCGGAAACGCGGCGCCGAGCGGTCCGAGCAGCGAATCCAGCAGCGCCAGATCCTGGCGCACCGCTCGAGCGATCCCGGGCCGCAGCACCTTGACGGCCACCGCCGACCCGTCCAGCACACCCCGATGCACCTGCGAGGTCGGGGTGACGGCCGCGGGCTCCGGATCGAGATCGTCGAGCTCGTCGGCCGGCCGGCCACCCCAGGCCCGGCGCAGGATCTGCTGCACCTTGTCTGCGGCCAGCGGCACGACGACGGCGCGCCGGGCCGCCTCCAGCTCCGCGACGATCTCCTGGCCCCGCGCGGTCGGAAACCAGCCCGGATCGATCCCGACCGCCAGCTGGGCGAGCAGGATCCGGCCCGACGGCGCCGAGCGCGCCAGACGCAGCCCGACCGCGAGCAGCGCGTCGACTCGCCGCAGGGCCTCGGGCGAGCCCCGCGGCGGCGAGGGCGGCGTCACTGCAGTGTGCCCAGGACGAGCGGGACGACTCGCTCGGCACCGCTCAGGCGCAGCTGGCCGCCCACCATCGCCAGCGTCCAGCCCGAGCTGCGGCGGTCGTCGAGCAGCAGCCCGGTGCCCGCCGGCGGGGTCGCGATGACCCGGAACGCGCCGCGGACGTTGCTCGCCTGCTGCACGGCGTTGGCCATCTCACGCTGGGGCGGGCGCTCCTGGGCGCGGGCCAGCAGCGGGGCATGGGCGATCCCGAGCTCCGCGGCCAGCGTGCCGGCGAGCCGGTCCAGGATGTCGCCGAGCCGGACCGACGGGACCGCGGTGACCCATGCGGCGTCGCGCGCACGGCCACGCACGACGTCGGCCAGGGCGGCCACCACCTCGGCGTCGAAGGTTCCGCTGCTCAGCCCCCGCTCGATCGCCGGCCACCAGCCGCCGTCACCGAAGCGCGCCAGCGCCCAGCCTGGCTCCGGGCGCGCGGCGTCGGCGATCTTGCGCATCGTCCCCGCGGCGTCGGGGGCCATCTTCTTGACCTCGATCTCCACCGGGCGCGAGCGCAGGTGGCGCCCGGCGAGCTCGACCAGGCGGGGGTCCGGCGCGTCGGCGTAGCGGGGCGCGGTGCAGACGGCGCAGCGCCCGCAGTCCTGGGGATCCGGATCGTCGAGCTGCTCCTGCAGGGTGCGCATCAGGCAGCGCCCGTCCGCCCCGTAGCGCGCCATCGCCTCCTGCTCGGCCCGGCGCAGCGCGGTGACGCGGGCGTAGCGCTCGGCGTCGTAGCTCCAGCCGGCGTTCGGGATCAGCCGCCAGCGGGTGCCGTCGCGGCGCACCGCGCCCTCGACGTCGAGGATCTTCAGCATCGCCTCCAGGCGCCCCATCCCGAGGTTGACGACCGCCATCAGCTCCCGCGTCGTGCGGCCCTGCTCGCCGGCGGCGTCCAGGTCGGCGAGCACCGCATCCACGCGCTCGCGTGACGGGAACGACTGCTCGATGAAGAAGTCCTGGATGCGGCGGTCCTCCCCGCCACGCAGGAGCACGACGTCGGCGTGGTCGACCCCGCGCCCGGCGCGTCCCACCTGCTGGTAGTAGGAGACGACCGACCCGGGCGCCTGGTAATGCACGACGAAGGTCAGGTCTGACTTGTCATACCCCATGCCCAGGGCGCTCGTCGCCACGACCGCCTTGACCTCGTTGGCCAGCAGCCGCTCCTCGGTGGCGATCCGGTCCTCGGTGTCCTGATCGCCGCTGTAGGCCAGCGCCGGCACGCCGTTGGCCGACAGGAACTCGGCGACCTGGTCGGCGTCGCGCTTGGTCAGCGTGTAGACGATCCCCGATCCGTCGAAGGTCGGCAGCTGCTCGACCAGCCAGGCGAGTCGCTGGGCGGGACGCGGGAGGTCGACGACCTCGAGGCGCAGGCTGGTGCGAGCCAGCGGCCCGCGGTAGCTGCGCAGCGGCTGCTCTCCGGAGCCGCCGCCGGCGCCGGCGGCCAGCTGCTCGGTGACGTCGGCGACGACGCGATCGTTGGCGGTGGCCGTGGTGGCGAGCACCGGAACCGAGTCGCGGCCGCCGAGCGCGGAGAGCATGTCCTTGACCCGGCGGTAGTCCGGGCGGAAGTCGTGTCCCCAGTCTGAGATGCAGTGGGCCTCGTCGATCACCAGCAGGCCGACGGACTCCGCGAACAGCGGCAGCATCGCGGTGCGGAACTGCGGATTGTTCAGGCGTTCGGGGCTGATCAGCAGCAGGTCCAGCGCGTCCTGGGCGAGCGCGTCGCGGACGGCGTCCCACTCGTCGCGGTTGGTCGAGTTGACGGTGTGGGCGCGCAGCCCCAGCCGGGCCGCGGCGGCGAGCTGGTTGCGCATCAGCGCCAGCAGCGGGGAGATGATCAGCGTCGGACCCGCCCCGTCGTCTCGCAGCAGCGAGGTCGCGACGAAGTAGACCGCGGACTTGCCCCAGCCGGTGCGCTGCACGCACAGGACGCGGGCGCGATCGCAGACGACGTCGTTGATCGCCTCGAGCTGGCCGTCGCGGAACTCGGCGTCGGCAGCGCCGGTCAGCGCCCGCAGCCGCTCTCGGGCCTCCGCGGCGAAGGTGTCGGAATCGATCACGGACATCCCCTGATCCTGACACGGTCGCCGGAGACCTCCTTCGAGACGCCCCTCCGGATGACGAGTTAGGATTTCGCGCGATCGGACCGGGAACGGCTGGACGGGTCGCGGGACGACTCTCCCGGTTCGACGCACGAACAAACCCATACGGACCGACCGGGGAGGTCATCCATGACGTACGCCAAGCCGCTGGCGGCGCTCGCGGTCGCGGGCTCGCTGCTCGCCACCGGGCCGCTGGCCCTCGCGGGCGTTGCCGCCGCAGCGCCGAAGGGCGGCGCGATCCGGCTGTTCGCCAGCCAGGTCACACCGATCAAGAGCAACACCACGATCACCGGCGCGATCGCTGACTATGGCACCGGCATCTCGCAGGACAAGAACGGAAAGCCCGATGCCAACGGCAACTACGAGAAGCTCGTGCTCAAGCACGGGACGGTCCTCGTCGACGTGACGGGACTTGCCAAGGCGCTCCAGGCCCACGGCAAGGTCCAGCTGAACAAGAGCAACTGCTCGTTCGTGTTCTCAGGCACCGGCCCGGGGAAGATCGAGTCGGGCACGGGTGCCTACGCGGGCATCTCCGGCACGATCACGATCACCCTGACCACGGCCGCCCTTGAACCCAGCAAGGGATCGGGGTGCAACCTGTCGGCGCCAGGCAAGGGCGTCTTCGAATCGGTGGTCGGCACGGGGAGCGTGTCGTTCTCATAGCGTGACGCGAGGGCCCGGCCGTGGCGGCCGGGCCCTCGCCCCGCCACAGGAACCCCGCGGACCGCGGCGAACACCGCGCCATGGCGACCAACCGGCTGGAGTCGTTCTCCGATGGGGTCATCGCCGTGGCGATCACCCTGCTGGTCCTCGGGATCACCGTGCCCACCGCGTCCTCGGGTCATCCGCTCAGCCACGAGCTGGCGAGTCGCTGGCCTCAGTACGTCGCCTACGCCGTCTCGTTCATGACGATCGGGATCATCTGGATCAACCATCACGCGATGATCGCGCGGCTGCGGGCGGCCGACCACACGATCCTGATTCTCAACCTCGTGCTGCTGATGACGATCGGGGTTCTGCCGTTCGCCACCGAGCTGATGGCTCATTACCTGCGGCGCCCGGGCCAGTCGCTGGCCGCCGCGATCTACGCGGGCTCCTTCCTGCTGATGTCGATCGCGTTCTCGGTGCTCAACCGCCACGTGCTGATCGGCAACGACACGCTGCTCGCGCGGGAGCTGCCGCTCGCAGATCGCCGCCAGCTGCTGCACCGCGCGCTGGTCGGGCTCATCCCCTACGCCGTCGCCACCGGCGTGGCGTTCGTCTCCCCCTATCTGACGCTGGGTATCTGCGGCGCGCTGGCGCTGTTCTACGCCCATCCGGTGGCCAGCGGCTCGGGCGCCTGACCCAGTGTTCGCGTCAGCCGTCGGTGAGCACGCCGTAGACGTCGGGGCGGCGCGTGGTCAAAAACGGGAACAGCTCCAGCCAGTCGCGGCGCTGGTCGAGGTCAAGGTCGGCGACGAGCACCGCCGGCTCGTCGCGAGGAGCCTGGACGAGGATCCGGCCGTAGGGGTCTGAGATGAAGCTCGAGCCGTAGAAGGTGAGCGGCGGCTCGGAGCCGATCCGGTTGACGGCCACCATGAAGGTGCCGTTGGCCACGCCGTTGCCGACGATCACCTGCTGCCACAGCGGCTGGGTGTCGAAGTCCGGATGATCGGGCTCAGAGCCGATCGCCGTCGGATAGATGATGACCTCGGCGCCCTGGAGCGAGTAGGCGCGGGCCAGCTCGGGGAACCACTGGTCCCAGCAGGTCGGGCAGCCGAGCGCCGCCCGGTCGCCGGCCGGATCGTCGCCGATCGGCACCGACGTGAGCGGGAACGCGCCGCCCGGCAGCCCGGGGATCGGATCGGTCTCCCGCGCCGGGCCGGGGCGAAAGTACTTGTCCTCGTAGTAGCCGGCGGTGATCGGGATGTGCAGCTTGCGCGTCCGGGACACGAGCCGGCCGTCGGGAGCGAGCACGACCGCGGTGTTGTACCCCAGTCCGTCGGGGCCGTCGGCGCGCTCATACAGCGACGCGTGCACGTGGACGCCGGTCTCGATCGCCAGTTCGGCTGCCAGCGACACCGTCGGCCCCGACTCCAGGTCCTCGGGCCGGGCGCCGGCGTCCGACGGACCGTCGGGAGTGATCGCGAAGTAGGGCGACAGCGTCAGCTCCTGCAGGCAGACGATCCGCGCGCCCTCCCCGGCGGCCATGCGGATGCCGGTGGCGAGTGCCTCGCGGTGAGCCTCGGGATCGGGGTGCCAGCGCTCCTGCACGAGGCCGAGGCGCAGCGGCGGGCGCTGCGCGGGGCGGGTCCGCGCCGGGGACTCGGGGATCTCGGTGGCGACGATCAGCCGCGGCGTCATGGCGCGACCGGCACCTGCTGGGTGATGCAGTGCGGCCCGCCTCCGCCGTAGGCGATCACGAGCCCGGGCACCGGAACGACCTCGCGGCCGGGGAAGTGGGCGGCGACGATCGCCAGCGCCTGCTCGTCAGACGCCGGATCTCGCTCGGTCACCGGGACGATCACGGCGCCGTTGCAGATGTAGAAGTTCATGTAGCTGGCCGCGACCTGCTCACCGGCGACCTCGGCGTAGGGCAGGATCCCCAGCTCGGAGACCTCGATCCCGGCGGCGCGCAGCCGCTCGGCGTTCTCCTGACAGTGGTCGTGGTTGGGATTGGCGAGCGGCACGGTCTGCAGCAGCACGTGCCCGGGACGGGTGAAGGCGGCGATCAGGTCGATGTGGCCGTCGGTGTCACGATCCTCGATCAGGCCCCGGTCCAGCCACACGAACCGCTCCACTCCGAGGTGGGCGCTCAGCGCCGCCTCGATCTCGGCGCCGTCGAGCTCGGGGTTGCGGCTCGGGTGCCGCAGGCACTGCTCGGTGGTCAGCAGCGTCCCCTCGCCGTCGGTCAGGATCGAGCCGCCCTCCAGGACGAGATCGGCCTCGATGACCGGGTCTCCGAGCCGACGGGCGATCGTCGCTCCGACCGCCGCGTCGCGGTCCCAGGGCGAGAACTTCTCGCCCCAGGCGTTGAAGCGGAAGTGGACGGCGACCCGGGCGCCGTCGTCGCCGTAGGTGTAGATCGGGCCGCAGTCGCGCAACCACGAGTCGTCGAGCTCGACGACCTCGACGGCGCCGTCGCACGCCGCCCGCGCCTGGGCGGCCTGCTCGCCGGGGTTGGCGATCATCGTCACCGGCTCAAACGCGACGATCGCGTTGGCGACCGCCGCATAGTCGGCGCGCGCCTGCGCGAGCGTCTCTCCCCACAGCTCGGTCCGGCATGGCCACCCCATCAGCGTGCGGTCGTGGGGCTCCCACTCGGCAGGGGTTCGCATGCGCCGCAGCCTAACTCAGGCGAGATGCAGCCGGTGCGCGACCGCGGCGGCCTCGGTGCGGCCCTGCACGTCGAGCTTGGCCAGGATCCGCGAGACGTGGACGCTCGCGGTCTTCTCGGCCATGTACAGGGAGGCGCCGATCTGGCGGTTGGTGGCCCCCTGGGCGACCAGCGCGAGCACCTGGCGCTCACGCGCGGTGAGGCCGAACGGATCCTCGGGCGCGGCCGCGCCCGGGATCTCGGCCGCCGCGACCGCGTCACCGAGCGTCAGCCGGCCTCGGTCGGCCAATCCCCGGACCTCGCGCTCCAGCCAGACCGAACCGAGGTCCCGGGCGCCGCGCAGGGCGGCGGTCGCGGCCACGGCGGCGGGCTCGCGCTCACCGCGGACGACGTGGCATTCGGACTCGCGCCACCGGGCGACCGACGCGGGATAGGGGTGGCCGAGCGCCTCCCACGCCTGGGCCGCGCGCGCCCAATCCGAGGCGGCGGCCCGGCCACGGGCACGGGCCATCTCCGCCTTGCCCTGAGCCAGCCGAGCGCGCTCGAGCGGGCCGCCGTCCTGGGCGGCGGCCTGGATCCGCGACAGGTGCACGCGGGCGCGGGCGATCCCGTCCCGGCACATCGCGGCGTCCCCCAGGTCGCGCGCTCGCTGGGCCCGGTCGGCCTCGACTGCGACGCCAGTGAGGCTGACTCCGGCGATCCGGCCGATGTCATCGGTGCACACCTCCATGCGGTCCAGTGCCTGGGCAACCGCCGACTGGGCGGCCTCCAGGTCGCCACGGCGGGCGTGGACCTCGCCGGCGATCTCGCCGTAGACCCCGATCCACTGAGGCTCGATCGAGGCCGCCACCTGCTCGGCGACCGACTCCAGGCACGCCAGCGCACGGTCCTCGTCGCCGACCCCGGCGGCGAGCTCGGCCTCGCGGGTCTGGCGGAAGATGGACAGGGTGCCCCGCATCCGTTCGGGCGACGGTGACAGGCAGCGGCGGGCCAACCCCCAGTCGCCGGCGTGGAGGGCGAGCTCAGACAGGACGAGCGTGAGCCAGTCGCGGTTGCGGACGTGGCTGCGCGGAATCTCCCGCAGCCCCGCCTGGGCAATGCGCACCCCGTCGCCGACGTGGCCGGTGAGCATCATCATGTCGGCGAGGTTCGCGGTCGCGATCCCGAGGCTGTCGAGGTCGCCGCGGCGGCGGGCCAGGGCGATCGCGTCGCGCAGACTCTGCAGGCCCTCGTCGACCTCGCCGAGCGACACCTTGACCATCCCGATCGTGTTGAGCAGCTCGGTCTCGGCCAGGCCGTCCCCGAGCGCGACCGCCGCCTCCAGCGCGGCCTCGCCGTCGGCCTTGGCCTCACGGAACTTTCCGCGCAGGAACTGCAGCCGGGCCAGCCAACCACGGATCCAGGCCCGGTCGCGACCGGGGTCGTCGGCGGGGATCAGCGCCAGCGCCCGCTCGCCGGCCGCGACCGCGTCCGCGCCGCGGTTCAGTGACCACAGCACCCGTCCTCGCCGGCCCAGCACCAGCGCGTAGCGGGCGGGCTCGGCGTCGGGGTCGAGCTCGTCAAGCGCCTGGCGCAGTAGCGAGTCGGCGCGGGTGCGCTCGTCGAGGATCGAGGCGGTGAGCGCGGCCCGGCACAGGAGCTCGACGTGGTCGGTCCCGGCGACCGCTTCGGGGTCCGGGACGCGGGGCCACAGCTCCA
Organism: uncultured Acetobacteraceae bacterium; assembly: GCA_964658375.1. Lineage (GTDB taxonomy): Bacteria > Actinomycetota > Thermoleophilia > Solirubrobacterales > Solirubrobacteraceae > Palsa-465. The sequence goes on from CAZZYU010000017.1 coordinate 11,766, forward strand.
GGGCCCGCTCGTACAGGTCTGAGGCCTCGCCGATCGCCTGCGCGTGACGGGCGACCTCGGCGGCCGCGACCATCGTGCGCAGCGCCGCGGGCTGGTCGCCGGCGGCCGCGTAGTGCGAGGCGATCGAGGCGCTGCGCTGCAGTTGCTCGTCGTCGCCGATGCCGGCCGCGAGGGTCTCGTCCTCCAGTCGGCGCGCCAGGGCCAGGTGCAGCTCGCCGCGCTCGCCGGGCAGCAGGTCGTCGTAGAGAGCCTCGCGCAGGAGCGCGTGGCGAAAGCCGAAGCGGCCATCTGCGTCGGGGACGAGCACCTGCTCAGAGACCGCTTCGCGCAACCCGGCTGAAAGGCGGTCGCGCGGCAGTCCGGTCAGCACGGCCAGAGCGGGCTCGTCAAGCGATCGACCGACGGCGACCGCCCGCGCCACACGCTGGGCGTCGGGCGCAAGGCCTTCGATGCGCCCCAGGAAGGCGTCGCTCAACGACCGCGGCGCTGCGCCGCGGCCGTCCAGCCCGGCCGCGAGCAGCTCCTCGGAGTAGAGCGGGTTTCCCTCGCCGCGCGCGAACAGCCGCTCGATCAGGGGCGAGTCGGGCTCGGAGCCGAGGATGTCGGCGAGCGCCTCGGCGAGCTCGCCGCGGTCAAACGCCTCGAGCTCCATCCGCCGCGCGCGCTCCAGACGCTCGAGCTCGGCGAGCAGCGGACGCAGCGGGTGGCGGCGGTGCAGCTCGTCGGTGCGGTAGGTGAGCAGAACCATGACCCGCTCGGCGCGCAGGCTGCGGACCAGGAAGGTGATGAACGCACGTGTCGAACGGTCGGCCCAGTGCAGGTCCTCGATGATGAGCACGACCGGCGCCTGCTCGCTGAGGCAGTCCACGAGGGCCAGCAGCGCCTCGAACAGCCGCAGCTGCCCGGCGGCGTCGGTGCCCGGGCGGTCCTCGCGCGGCGGCTCGTTCTCGGTCTCCAAACCGGGCAGCAGGGTGGCCAGCTGAGCACGGGTGCGGGGGCTGAGCGCGTCGAAGACCGGATGAGCCTGGCGCACCAGCGGGCGCAGGGCGCCGAGCAGCGGCGCGTAGGGCAGCTCGCCGTCGGTCTGCTCGACGGCGTCGCCGCGGAGGATCAGGGGCGCGTCGGGAGCCCCCGCGGTCGGCGCCGTGAGCCGCCGCTCGAGCTCGGTGACCAGCCGGGTCTTGCCCAGCCCCGAGTCACCGCCGAGCAATACGAGCGTGGGCCGGCCGGACGCGGCCTCCCGGACGGCGAGCTCCAGCTCGGCCAGCTCGCCGACGCGGCCGATGAAGCGGCTGCTGGTCAACCTCGCTCTCACGGCGCAAGTATCGCCGGGCGAGGTTGACGACGGAGTCGTGGAGGACGCGACTGCGGGCACCCGTGCGCCGGAGCTCCGCGACGCGGGCCTCGACGAGGATGGCTGAGATCTGGGGGTGCATGTGGGTCTCCTGAGATCGGATGACAACGTGATCTCAGGGTGGACTGCGAGAGCGCGCCCGGCATCGGGCAAACGCCGCCGATCGCGGGCACGACCCCCTTACCTGATCCGTACGGGGCCTTACGCCAGCCCGGCGAGCGCGCGGATGTCGTCGAGCACGGCAGCCGGCTGACGGGCGAGGCGCTCGTCGGTGACCCGCAGCACCCGGAGGCCGGCGCGCTGCAC
>CAZZYU010000017.1:13525-43152 GCA_964658375.1 uncultured Acetobacteraceae bacterium
GACGGGCGAGGCGCTCGTCGGTGACCCGCAGCACCCGGAGGCCGGCGCGCTGCACGGCGGCGTCACGGACGCGGTCCTCCTGAAAGGCGCGACGAGTGAGATGCCAGCCGAGGGAGTCCAGCTCGACGACCAGTCGCCAGTCGGGCCAGTAGACGTCGACCAGGTGGCCGGCGACGGTCACGTTGACCTGGGGCCGCGGCAGTCCCGCGGCGGTGACGAACTCGAGGAAGCGGGCCTCCAGCTTGGAGCGCACCGCGGGCGCGCCGGCGTAGCTCTCGAGGATCCCCGCGAGGACGCCCGCGCCCTTCACGTGTGGGTTTCGGGCCAGGACACGGCGCAGGCCGCCGACGTCAAGACGGCGCAGATGCTCGGCCTGCTCGACGGCGCGCAGCAGCCTTGGTCGCGTGACGACGGAGGCGAGGTCGAGCAGCGTGCGATCGACCGACGTCACCGGGATCGCGTTGAGGCGCAGGACGTCCTCAGGGTGCAGCGTCGCGGTGCGGTGGACTCGGATCGTCGAGCGACGCTGAGCCCGGCCCGAGCCCGGCAGCGTGACGTGGACGGGATGCAGCGCGCCGCCGATGAGGTCCCACAGACCGGCGGCGCTCATATGGCTGAGCACGGCGGTCGCCCCCAGCGCCAGGACCGCGGCGAGACGGTGGCCGTCGGGCGTGAGGTCGGGCCGGCCGACGGCGTAGACCCCCCGGTAGGTGCGATGCAGCTGTCCGGCCGCCACGTGGCGCGCGATCGCGTGGCGATCGATGCCGAGCTCGGCGAGCTGGCGGATCGTCACGAGCCCGTGCGCGCGCCCGGCGAACCGCACGACGGCGCTGTCGAGCGCGCGACTCACGCCGCGGGGCTGGGGGCGGTTGCGGTTAAGCAGCGCCGGTGCGGCTTAACCGCAACCGCCCAGGCGCAACCGCCTGCCCGGGCGCAACCGCTGCGACCGCGCGAGCGCGCGCCTTCGACCGGGGCGTCACCCTCCCGCCGGCAGCGAGACGCACCCCGGACGCGTCTGGCGCATCGCCCGGACGGTCCATCCCGTCCCCGACCGATCGGGCGTGAACAGGATGATCGGGTTGGTCGGGTGGCCCGGCTGGGGGTACTTGAACCCGATCCGGTTGACGTTCTCACCGACCGTATAGGCGAGCGCCGTCTGGTCCTCCAGCGGGATCAGCGCTTCGCCACACGCCCGGATCCGCGCCGCGCCCCCCAGGCGGCGCACGACGGTGACCAGGTCGTCGAGCTCGCGGGTCCGGCGGCTCTGGGCGATCAGGTCGCGGTGCTCGATGCGCGCCTGCGACAGCTCGGGGGAGATGAGCCCCGCGACGAGCGCCGCCACGACGACCGGCCCGGCCCAGCTCGCGCCAGACCGTCCCCCCAGGAGGTCCCCGGCGAGCAGCCGTCCCACGAACGTCGCGGCGATCACGATCTGCACCGCGGTGGCCTCGAACATGTAGCGCCCCAGCCCCGGCCAGCCGTGCAGCGCGAACGCGACTTCGACGACCATCCACACGAGCACCGCGCCGGCCAGGGCCAGCACCACGCGGTCGCGGCGCCACGCCGCCAGCGCCACCCCGAGCACTGCCGCCAGCTGCAGCGGCCACGGGTTCTGCGACACGAAGCGGTGAAGCGTCCCGGTCAGGCGATCCCCGGTCGGCGCCCGCCCGGACCCGACCGCGTTGTCGCCGGCGACAAACCACGAGCGAGAGGTCAGCGCCGGGATGCCGAACCACAGCAGCGCGATGACGACCACGCCGGCGACCAGCATCCAGCGCGCGTCCGGACGGCGTCGCCACAGCCACACCATGTCGACGGCGAGCACCGGCCATACCTCCGGCCGGCCCAGCGCCGCCAGCCCGAGCAGCCCGAAGGCCGCCCGCGGCCGCCCGCTGAGCTGGCACTCGACGGCGCCCAGCACGAAGGCGACGATCATCGGGTCTGACTGGGCGCTGAGGATGTAGTGCAGGTAGGTGTCGCGCAGCTCGTCGTGCAGGCCCAGCATTGACACCGCCGCGAACGTGCCGGCCGCCCAGCCGGCCCAGCGCCGCCCGTCCGGGGCCCCGGTCAGCCGGTAGGCCAGACGCCCGGCCACGACCAGCCCGCCGAGCGAGACGGCGGTCGCGGTCACCATCCACAGCCACAGCTCACCGCCGCGGCCGGCAAACGCGTAGAGCACCGTGAACACGTAGGGAAGCGGCTTCCACGACGGCGCGGCATTGGTGTTCAGCCCGCCGTGCAGGGTCATGTGACCCCAGGTCAACCAGCCGTACGGGTCAAAGCCCGGGCGCGTGCGCACCCACGTCGTCAGCGCGACCGAGACCGCGACCACCAGCGCGGCGACGCCCCACCAGGGATGGCGCCGGGCGCGGGCGTAGGGCCCGTGCTCACGCCGCCCCCGCCGATCGGCGCCCGAACCCTCCCGCGAAGCGGTCGGGCTCGGCGCTGCTGGCGGGCTCACGGACACCGGAGCGCGCGACCGTAGCACGGCGGGGTCACCCGATTGCCGGCCCTGCCTCGCATCAACCGTCAGCAGGCTGAGCGTCGCGCCGCGATACCCCCGGCAGGAATCGAACCTGCATCCCGCGCTTAGGAGGCGCGTGCTCTATCCATTGAGCTACGAGGGCCCGGCGGCGCAGGCTAGCTGCGCAAACCGCTCTTAACCGCATCACAGCAGTCCGACCTTGACAGCCCCAGAGCGCCATGTGAACATCCTGCGCCCCGGCGGTCAGGCCCAGCGGGTCCTGGCCGCGTGGAGGAACACAACCACTGCTATGAGGCGGATATATATGAGGACGAAGAGCCGGGCGCTGGGGCGCCCGCTTGCGGTCGCGCTGTTGGTCGGCGCGCTGGTCATGTTGGTGGCAGCGTGTGGGAGCAGCAAGAGCAGCGGTGGGAAGGGCACCACGACCTCGTCCTCATCATCCTCCTCGGGAGTCTCAGGCCTCTACGGCTCGCTGCCGAGCACTGGCGGCACTCCGGTCAAGGGCGGCGTGCTCACCTATGGCCAGACCTCCGGGGCGACGCCGACGTACATCCTGCCGATCACCCCGGCTGCCGACGCGTCTGTCTTCACCGCCTATCCGTTCCAGAACCAGATGTTCCTGCCGCTCTACAACGGCCCGCAGGGAGCGACTCCCGAGATCGACTACCAGGTGAGTCTTGCCCCCGCTCCGACCTTCAGCGACGGCGGCAAGACGGTGACGATCCATATGAAAACCGGCTACAAGTGGGCCAACGGCGCCCCGGTCGACGCCAATGACGTCGTCTTCGACGTCGACCTGATCAAGGCCGCGGTCAAGGAGAGCCCGGCCAACGAGGAGGCGTACACCCCGGGGTTGTTCCCCGACAGCGTCACCAGCATCAGCGCCCCCAGCAAATACACGGTCGTCATGCACCTGAACAAGGTCTACAACCCGGGGTTCTTCCTCAACGACCAGATCGAGGGTGTCGTGTTCCCGCTGCCGAGCACCTCGTGGAACGTCGCGTCGACTGGCGGAGCGCACCTGAACTACGCCACCCCGGCCAACGCCAAGAAGATCTATGACTACCTCAACAAGGCATCCCAGAAAGTGGCCACGTTCGGAACCAATCCGCTGTGGAAGGACGCCGACGGCCCGTTCGTGATCAAGAGCTTCAGCGCGACCAACGGCTCCTACGTGCTGGATGCCAACCCCAATTACAGCGGCACGCCCAAGCCGAACGTGGCGGCGTTCGAGGGCGAGACGTTCACCGGGATCACTCCGACGCTCAACGCGCTGCGCACCGGCGCCGTCGACATCGCCACCATCGATCCGTCGCAGCTCGGACAGGTGGGTGCGCTTCGGTCCCAGGGCGTGAGCGTGTTCGGCTATCCGGACTTCGGGTGGACCGCCGGCTTCCTGAACTTCAAGGACAAGACGGGTCACTTCAACTCGATCATCTCCCAGCTCTACGCACGGCAGGCGCTGGCCCACCTCGAGGAGCAGCCCGCGTACGTCAAGGGCATCCTGAAGGGCGCCGGCGATGAGGCGTATGGGCCCTTGCCCACGGCGCCGACCACGCCCTACACCCCTGCCGATGCAATGTCGGCGGAATATCCGTACAGCACCGCGGATGCCGCGGCGTTGCTCAAGGCGCACGGCTGGAAGGTAGTGCCCAACGGCACCACCACCTGCCAGAAGGCCGGGACCGCCGCGGACGAGTGTGGCGCCGGCATTCCGGCGGGCACGCCGTTCAAGTTCGTGTTCGCGTATCTGACCCCGAGCACGGTCGTCATGCAGAGCCTCGAGGCGGAGTCCTTCGCCTCCGAGGCCAAGAAGATCGGCATCGACGTCACGCTTCAGGTCAAGTCGTTCAACTTCCTCGTCCAGAACTACAACGACGCGTCACCGGCGGCTGCGAAGTACACCAACAGCTGGGGCGTGAGTTACTTCGGCGGCTATACCGACGACTACTACCCGACGCAGAACTCGATCTTCAACACGACCGGGTCCTACAACCAGGGTGGCTACAGCAGCGCGACTGCCGACAAGCTGATCAACAACTCGGTGTTCAGCTCCAGCGGCAAGGCGGTCACCGCCGAAGCCTCCTACCTGACGTCAAACGTGCCGGCGTTGTTCTTCCCCAACCCCGACGAGATCTACGGGATCAACAGCAAGGTGGGCGGGACCAAGGACGCCTTCCTCGCGCTCACTCAGTACACCCCGTTCGGTCAGTACTTCTGGCTGAAGAAATAAGTAGCCGCTAATACATCCCAGACAGTGACCTGTCGTAGCTCTGGCGCGGTACCCGGATGATCGGCTACATCGTCCGGCGACTGCTCGTCGCGATCGTCGTGACGATCGGGATCGCGGCGATCTCGTTCCTGCTGCTGCACGCGCTCTCGGGCACACCAGCGAGAGCCGTGCTCGGAACGCGGGCGTCAGCCGCTGCGGTCGCCGCCTGGAACAAGTCGCACGGCTATGACCGGCCGCTGATCCTGCAGTTCTTCACCTACATTGGGAAGCTCGTCCACCTCAACTTCGGCTACTCCTACAAGGAGGGCCAGAGCGTGTCGGCGCTCTTCAAGGAGAACGCCGGCCGCAGCGCATACCTATCGGGCGCGAGCCTTGTACTGGCGCTCATCATCGCGATCCCGCTGGGCGTCGCTCAGGCGGTCAAGCGCAACAGCATCGGGGACTACACCGCCACCGCACTGACCTTCACCCTTTACTCGATGCCGTCGTTCTTCCTCGGCCTCATCCTCATCCAGTTCTTCGCGCTGAAGTGGCACATCTTCACCCCCGAGGTGAGCGACAGCATCACGACCACGTGGCAGGCGGTCACCAGCCCACGTCAGCTCACTCTGCCGATTGTCACCCTGGCGGCGATCACCGTCGCCTCGTTCAGCCGCTACATGCGCTCCTCCGCGCTGGACAATCTCGCCCAGGATTACATTCGTCTCGCCCGGGCGAAGGGTCTCTCCCAGCGGGCGGTGCTGTTCCGCCATCTGCTGCGCAACTCCTGCCTGCCGATGATCACCCTGGTCGGACTGTCGATCCCGGCTCTGGTGGCCGGGAACCTGCTGATCGAGACGCTCTTCAACTACCAGGGGCTCGGTCTGCTGTTCTACAACGCCCTGGGCAACGAGGACTACCCGATTCTGCTCGCCTACACCGTCCTGTCGGGCGTGCTGACCGTCGTGGGCAACCTGATCGCGGACGTCGCGGTGACCGTCGCCGACCCAAGGATCCGTCTTGGCTGATCCGGGCCAGGCCCCGCTCGTCGAGGGCGGCTCGCTCGGAGGCTCACCCATCATCGGGCCTCCGACCACCCCTGAGGGTGGGGATGTTCAGGTCATCTCCAGCGGCTGGCGACTGGCGGCCCGCGAGTTCCTCGATAACCGCCTCGCGGTGGTTGGCCTGGTCGTCCTGCTCTTCTTCGTGCTGTTCTGTTTCGTCGGGCCGCTCGTCCATCACACCAACCAGAGCACGACCAACCCGTTGATCACCGACATGGCCCCGGGGCACGGTCATCTGCTCGGAACCGACGACAACGGCTTTGATGAGCTGGGGCGGATCATGGTCGGTGGGCAGACGGCGCTGGAGATCGGGTTTCTCGCCTCGTTCATCGCGACGGTCGTGGGCACCATCTACGGGGCGGTCTCCGGCCTCGCCGGCGGACTGATCGACGGTGCGCTCATGCGCTTCGTCGACATCCTGCTCTCGATCCCGTTCCTCTTCTTCGTGCTCGTGCTCGCGACCAAGTACAGCGCGACCGTTCTCGATGAGAGCCTGCTGATCGGCGCGTTCTCGTGGTTGGTGTCGGCCCGACTGGTTCGTGGCGAGGTCCTGACCCTCAGAGTGCGGGACTTCGTGCTGGCGGCGCAGACGATGGGAGGGACGCGGACCCGCTTGGTCTTCCGTCATCTGATCCCCAACGCGCTCTCGGTGGTGATCGTGAACATCACCTTCCAGGTCGCGGACGCCATCCTGGCCCTCGCATACCTCGGATTCCTCGGCTTCGGATTGCAGTACCCGGCGGCATCCTGGGGGGACATGCTCGGCAACGCCCAGACGGCGGTGTCCAGTGGCTACTGGTGGCTGGTCTACCCGGTGGGCGGCTGCCTCGTCGTCGTGGTCATGGCCTGCAACCTGATCGGGGATGCGCTGCGCGACGCCTTCGACGTGCGCCTGCGCCGCCGCTAAAGGATTTGAGATCGATGGCCCACGCGCTTGACGTCACCGACCTCACGACTCACATCCAGCTGTCGCGCTCGGTGGTGCAGGCGGTCGGCAACGTCGATCTGACGATCGACACCGGACAGACGATCGGCCTCGTCGGAGAGTCGGGCTCGGGGAAGTCGATGCTCGGGCTGTCGATCCTCGGGCTGCTGCCCAACGGCGGCCACGTCGTCGGTGGCTCGATCAAGCTGTCAGACCGTGAGCTCGTCGGTCTGAGCGATGCGGAGATGCGCAAGCTGCGTGGCGATGCCGTCTCGATGATCTTCCAGGACTCGCAGTCCTCGCTGAACCCGACGAAGTCGATCGGCGAGCAGGTGGCCGAGCCGGTTCGGCTGCACCGCGACGTCTCCAAGCGCGAGGCCAACGAGCGCGTGCTCGAGGTGCTCAATCTCGTCGGTCTGCCTCAGCCCAAGGAGCGGCTGAAAGACTTCCCGCATCAGCTGTCGGGCGGTCTGCGACAGCGGGTGATGATCGCCATCGCTCTGGCCTGCGAGCCACGGGTGCTGATCGCCGACGAGCCCACGACCGCACTGGATGTGACGATCCAGGCCCAGATCCTGGCGCTGCTCGACGATCTCAAAGAGCGACTGGGCATGGCGACGCTGCTCGTCACCCACGACATGGGCGTGGTCGCCGGCCGGGCTGACCGGATCAACGTCATGTATGCGGGCCGGATCGTCGAGAGCGCCCCCACCGACCGGCTGTTCACCTCGATGCGCCATCCTTACACCCAGGGCCTGCTGGGGTCGATCCCACGCTTGGAGCAGGACCCGCGCCAGCCGCTGGTGACCATTCCCGGGCTGCCCCCCGACCTGACCAATCCGCCGACCGGGTGTCGCTTCGCCGCACGCTGCCCGCGCGCGACCGAGCAGTGCCGCGAGGCTGAGCCGCCGCTGAGTGGTGATGACCCGTCGCACCTGTTCGCGTGCTGGCATCCCGTCGATGGGCCGTTGGCCCGCCGCGTCGATCCCACGCTTGCCTCTCCGGTAGCGCGCGCCGGGACGAACGGCGCTCATCTGCTGGAGATCGTCGATGCCGTCCGGGAGTACCCGGTGACCGCCGGCGCGATCCTGCAACGCAAGGTCGCCTCGGTCAAGGCCGTGTCGGGGATCAACCTGCACCTCGACACGGGCGAGACCCTGGGTCTCGTCGGCGAGTCAGGCTGTGGCAAGACGACGCTGGGCAAGCTCATCGTCGGCATCGAAAAGCCCGACAGTGGCCAGATCACGCTCGAAGGCAGGGAGGTGTTCAAGCTGCACGGACGCACCCTGCGCCGGGCTCGGCGCGACCTGCAGATGATGTTCCAGGACCCGTTTGCGTCACTGGACCCGCGGATGCGCGTCAACGCGATCCTGCGCGAGCCGCTGATCATCCAGGGCGTGGGCAGCCACCGCGAGCAGGACCAGCGCGTCCGGCGGCTGCTCGACGAGGTGGGTCTGCCGGCGGGCGCCCTGGAGCGCTACCCGCACGAGTTCTCCGGGGGCCAGCGCCAGCGCATCGGACTCGCGCGAGCGCTCATGCTCGAGCCCAAGGTGATCGTCGCCGACGAGCCGGTCAGCGCCCTGGACGTGTCGATCCGCTCCCAGGTGCTGAACCTGATGAAGCGCCTGCAGGCCGAGTACGAGATGGCCTCCGTCGTCATCTCTCACGACCTGGCGGTCGTCAAGTACCTCGCCGACCGGATCGGCGTCATGTACCTGGGCAAGCTCGTCGAGCTCGGCTCGGGCGACGACATCTATCGTCGGGCCGCGCACCCTTACACCGACGCGCTGATCAAGACGATTCCGGTTCCCGATCCGGCGGCCGAGCGTGCCAAGGACGACGCGGGGATCCGCGGCGAGCTCCCCAGCCCCGTCAATCCGCCGTCGGGCTGCCGGTTTCGCACGCGCTGCCCCCGGGCCAAGGACCTGTGCGCCGAGCAGGAGCCGCTGTTGCGGTCCTTCGGGGCCGGCCACCAGGCCGCCTGCCATTTTCCGCTGCAGCCCGCCGTCGAGGGAGAGGCCACCGCCGCCGCGACCTCCCCGGTCGGCGACTGAACGGCGCGTCAGCTCTCGGCGCTGCCGTTCTCTTCGACGCCGCCCTCGGCGTCCTCGTCATCCTCGTCGTCCTCGACGTACAGCGACTCGGCGGCCAGCTGATCCCCGCCCCGGCTCCACAGCTTGATCTCCAGATAGTCGGCGCGATAGTTGTCGGGGGCCAGCAGCGTGAAGCGCTCGTCGACGACCCGGCACTGATCGACGGCCAGGTCGGCCAGCTCGGCGGTGACGATCGCGCCGCCGGCGGTCAGCGGCACGCCCCACACAAGCGTCATGTCGGCGACGTTGCCCTCCTCACCGCGCCAGCTGGCGACGACGTCGTCGTTGAGGTCAAGCTTCCAGTCGGGATTGCTCTCGGCGGTCTCCGAGGTGAAGTCGGCGCGCGCCTCGAACGCGCTCGGGCCTCCCGTGCCCTCGGCGAACGACACGAAGCCGAACAGCTCATACCCGGTCGTCGTGCGGGCGACCGCCGGCACGTAGGTCCGTCCGCCGTAGCCGCGGTCGGGAAACCACGCGATCTCGCCGGCCTCGCCGAGATCCTCGCCGTCGGTCTCCAGCTCCCGACAGGCCTGGAGGAAGTGCTCGGCCAGCGTGTCGGCCCAACGGCCGTAGGGCAGCGCCTCCTGGGGAGGCTCGGCGGCGAAGCTGATCACGAAGCGCTCGGCGGGCGGCATGGCGGCAGGCAGCCTACCGGTCAGTACGCCCCGCGCCGCGCGAGCACAGCCGGGATCGTCTTGAGCAGGATCGACAGGTCCAGCAGCACCGACCACCGCTCCAGATACAGGAAGTCCAGGCGGACGAGATCGTCGAAATCGAGCTCGGCGCGGCCCGACACCTGCCACAGCCCGGTGATGCCCGGCAGCACGAGGTAGCGCTTCTTGTGCCACTCCTCGAGCAGCGCGAAGTCGCGCATCGGCAGTGGGCGCGGGCCGACGAGCGACATCTCGCCGCGCACGACGTTGACGAGCTGCAGCAGCTCGTCGAGTGAGAAGCGGCGCAGCATCCGGCCGACCCGGGTCAGCCGGGGATCGTCGCGGATCTTGAACAGCGCCCCGGAGGACTCGTTGAGCGCTTCCAGCTGGTCTTCGCTGAGATCGATGTCGACCCGCATCGTCCGGAACTTCAGACACTCGAACGTGCGGGCGCCGATCCCGGGCCGCAGCGAGCGATAGATCACCGGACCGCGGGAGCTGAGCTTGACCGCGACGGCGATCACGAGCAACACGGGGGAGATGAGCGCCAGCACGACCGAGGCCACGATCAGATCGAAGGTCCGCTTGATCGCGAACTGGACGCCGTCGAACACCGGCGGGCGCAGGGTGAACAGCGGCACCGACTCGCCGGGCACGAACTCGGCGCGGTCGACGAGGATCTCCATCGTCGACGGGGCCACGTGCACGGTCACGCCATGCTGGTGGCAGATCTGCACGAGGTCGAGCGCCTGGTCCTGGGGGAAGTCGGGATCGGCGATGATCACCTCATCGATGCGCTCGTCGCCGATCACCCCATCGAGGTCGCTGAGCTCGCCGAGCGACCGCAGCCCGGACTGCGGCCGCGAGCTGAGTGAGATGTAGCCGATCACCTCGACGTTCGTGCGGGTGCGTCCGCCGAGCGCGTCGGCGACGGCGCGGATGTGGCGCCCCGAGCCGACCAGCACCGCGCGGCGCCGGTAGCCGACCTGCTCGAGCAGGCGCCCCGAGGCCTGCGTGTAGACCTCACGCAGCGCCGAGTCATAGACGATCGCGAACGTCAGCGAGCCGTAGAAGATGAAGTAGCTGGAGAAGTGGTCGCCGTTGGCCAGCGAGAAGATGACCCCCAGCAGCGTGGCCTGGAACAGACCGGTGGCGATCTTCGCCGCTCCAGGCCGCCGCGGGCGGTCGGCATAGAGATCCAGGCGGGCGAACGCCAGGACGGTGAGCAGGTAGGCGAAGGCCAGGAAGTCATCGGTGTTCAGCCAGGCGTCGCGGAGGGTGAAGCCGCGCACGAACACGAGCTTGAGCGAGGTCGCGGTGAACAGCGCCCCGCAGACGGCGATGAAGTCCAGCGCGAGCAGTGTGACGACGCGAGTGATCGTGCGGACCGTCGTCCACCGCAGCAGGAACGACAGCAACGGCGGGCGCCGGCGGCGGACGTCGTGCACGGGCAGCACCGCCGGCACAGAATCGGCGTTCCGAGCCACGGCGCTCGGTTGGATGGCGGGTTTATGGTCGATCGTCACGCTGCAGCGCAGTTACCCATTGACACCCCCACTCCTGCAAAACGCCCCGCAGGATGCGAAGTTGCGAAGAAAATCGGCGCGGTCGCGCGCCAGAAACGACGTCCCACACCCTCAAACGGGTCCGGTGGGGTCAGGTCAATCTCCGATCAGCTTAGCCCTGCCGGATTTCTCCAGCGTGAGCTCGAGCCCTTCGCGAAGGCCCACGGTGGGCTCCCAGCCCAGGATCTCCCGGGCCTTGGTGATGTCGGGGCGCCGCACCTGGGGATCGTCGGTCGGCAGCGCCTCGTAGACGATCTCGGACTTCGAACCCGTCACCTCGATCACCTCCTGCGCCAGCTCCAGCAGCGTGAACTCGTTGGGGTTGCCGATGTTGACCGGGTCGTGATGACCGGACTCCGACAGCGCGATGATTCCCCGCACGAGGTCGTCGACGTAGCAGAACGAGCGGGTCTGGGATCCGTCCCCGAACACCGTGATCGGCCGATCCTGCAGCGCCTGGCGCATGAAGGTCGGGATCGCGCGGCCGTCGCGAGGCCTCATTTTAGGGCCAAAAGTGTTGAATATTCGAACGATCGCCGTGTCGACGCCCTGCTGGCGGTGGTAGGCCATCGTCAGCGCCTCGGCGTAGCGCTTGGCCTCGTCGTAGACCCCGCGGGGGCCGATCGGGTTGACGTGGCCCCAGTAGGACTCGGGCTGGGGGTGCACCTGGGGGTCGCCGTAGACCTCGCTGGTGGAGGCGGTGAGGAAGCGGGCGCGGTGCTGCTTGGCCAGCCCCAGCGTGTGATGGGTGCCGTAGGAGCCGACCTTGAGCGTGTGCAGCGGCAGGCGCAGGTAGTCGATCGGCGATGCCGGGGAGGCGAAGTGAAAGACGAAGTCGACCGGCTCGTCGACGAAGTAGGGCTCGATGATGTCGATCTGGCGGTAGACGAAGTCCTCAGACCGGATGTGCTCGATGTTCTCCAGCGAGCCGGTCTCGAAGTTGTCGACGCAGATGACGCGGTGGCCGCGGGCCAGGAGCTCCTCGCACAGGTGCGAGCCGAGGAAGCCGGCACCGCCGGTGACGAGGCACGTGGACATCGCGGGAAATCTACTGTTCCGCGGCGTCAGGCGCCGGTCGGGAGCCGGCGACCCACGCGCCGGCCTCCTTCTTCCAGATCGGCGCCAGCGCCTTGATCGCGTCGATGATCTCCCGCGCCCCGGCGAACGCCTCGCCGCGGTGGGGCGCCGAGACGGCGATCGCGACCGAGGCCTCCGATAGCGGAACGGTGCCGACCCGATGCTCGGCGGCGGCGGCACACAGTCCGTGGCGGTCGATCGCCGCGGCGACGATCCGCTCGATCTCCGAGCGGGCCATCTCCGCGTAGGCCTCGTACTCGAGCTGATCGACCTCCCGGGTGACGCCCGTGAAGGTCACCACGGCGCCGGCCCGCGGATCGCGCACGCGCGCCACGAGGGAATCGAGCGCCAGCGGCTCGCATCCGATCCGCACGTGGACGGTGGCCGCTGCGGCCGCCGGCCCCTCGCCGCCGGAGACCGGTGGGATCAGCGCCAACTCGTCGGCCGCCGCCAGCACCCGATCAACCTCGGCGTACTCCCGGTTGACCGCCATGACCACCGACACGCCCTCGGTGAGATGGACGACCTGATCCAGGGCATCGCAGACGCGGGCTCCGTCGGGGAGCTCGAGCGTCACCTGATCGGCGCCGGCGCGCTCCCGCAGACCTGCGAACAGACGGACGGTGACCTGCATACCGCGCAAGGCTACGCATCGGGCCCCGCCGCATACCCGGCCCCTCGCCGACGGGTAATCTCCGGACACGATGGCCACGGCCGATGAGAACCGGACGATCGCGCCGATCGTCGGTCCCGATGATCCCCGTCGCTTCACCGATTCGGGGATCGAGGTCGCGCCGCTGTATGACGAGAGCGATCTGGCGCCAGGCCTCGGCGAGCGCGTCGGCCGGCCCGGCGAGTATCCCTACACGCGCGGGGTCCACCGTGAGATGTACCGCCAGCAGCTGTGGACGATGCGCCAGTACGCGGGCTACGCGTCGGCGAAGGAGTCAAACGAGCGCTACCGCTACCTGCTGCGCAACGGCTCGACGGGACTGTCGATGGCGTTTGACCTGCCGACCCAGCTGGGCCTGGACTCCGACGACCCGCGGTGCCTGGGCGAGGTGGGTCGCACCGGGGTCGCGATCGACTCGATCGACGACATGCGGGCCGCGTTTGACCAGATCCCGCTCGACAAGGTCTCGACCTCGATGACGATCAACGCCCCGGCCGCCGTGCTGCTGCTGCTCTACGAGCTGGTCGGCGAGGAGCAGGGCGTCGCCTCCAAGGACCTGCGCGGCACGACCCAGAACGACATCCTCAAGGAGTACATCGCGCGCGGGAACTACATCTACCCGCCCGCCGGCGCGATCCGCCTCACCACCGACCTGTTCGCCTACTGCAACGATCAGATCCCCAGGTGGAACACGGTCTCGATCAGCGGCTACCACTTCCGCGAGAAGGGCTGCTCGGCGGTGCAGGAGGTCGCCTTCACCCTGGCCAACGGGATCGCCTACGTGCAGGCGGCCCTCGATGCCGGCCTGGAGATCGACCGCTTCGCGCCGCGCCTGGCGTTCTTCTTCAACGGACACAACAACGTCTTTCAGGAGGTCGCCAAGTTCCGGGCCGCCCGCCGCATGTGGGCCCAGATCATGCGCGAGCGCTTCGGCGCCCAGGACGAGCGCTCCTGGAAGCTGCGCTTCCACACCCAGACCGGCGGCGTGACGCTCACCGCCCAGCAGCCCGAGAACAACATCGTCCGGGTGGCGCTGCAGGGGTTCGCGGCGGTCTGCGGCGGCACCCAGTCGCTGCACACCAACGGCTTTGACGAGGCGCTGGCGCTGCCGACCGAGCGGGCGGCCAAGATCGCGATCCGCACCCAGCAGGTCATCGGCTACGAGTCCGGCGCCGCCGACACCGTGGACCCGTTCGCGGGCTCCTACTTCGTCGAGGCGCTCACCGACGAGATCGAGGCCCGCGCGCGGGAGCTGATCGACAAGGTCGACGAGCTCGGCGGCTCGGTGGCGGCGATCGAGTTCATGAAGTCAGAGATCGAGGAGTCGGCGTTCGGCTACTTCGAGCGCTACCGGACCGAGCAGGACGTCGTCGTCGGCGTCAACCGGTTCGTCGACGACGAGGTGGAGATGACCGACCTCCTGCGTGTCGACCCCGAATCGGAGAACCAGCAGGTCGCCCGTCTGAAGGCGTTCAAGGCCGACCGCGACTCAGAGCTCATCGCCCGCCGCCTGGACGAGGTCCGGGAGACCGCGCGCGGCGACGACAACCTGCTGCCCGTGCTGCGCGCCGCGTTGAAGGACCGCTGCTCGGTCGGCGAGGTCTGCGGGGCGATGCGCGACGTGTTCGGCGACTACCAGCCGACCTACTGAGTGCTCGCGCCGGGCGCGCCGCCGGCCACCGGGGTGGCCTTCGTCCAGGTCATCCTGGCGCTGCACATCCTGTCGGTGCTGATCGCCTTCGGCGTGCTGTTCTCCTACCCGCTGTTGATGGGCGTCGGGGCGCGGCTTGACCCGACCGCGATGCCGTGGTTTCACCGGATGCAGCAGGCGGTCAGCCGCCGGCTGATCTCGCCGGGGCTGCTGCTCGTCGTCATCTTCGGCGTGATCCTCGCCTCGGAGTACCACGCGTGGCACGCCTTCTACGTGCAGTGGGGGATCGGTGCGGCGATCGTGATCGGCGCGATCGAGGGGGCGTTCATGGGTCCCCGCGCCGGTCGCCTGGCCGACCTCGCCGCCCGCGACACCGAGCCGGATGGTCCCGGGACGGCACGCGTGCCGACCCTCAGCGCCGAGTACCGCGCCGTCTTCACCCAGGTCGCGGCGGGCGCCACCCTGATCAGCCTGATCGTGGTGGTCACCGTCTACCTGATGGCAGTCCACGCCGGCGGCTGACGGACGGATCGCGGCGCGGCCTGAGTCCGCGCCGGCCTGTCGGTGACGGGACGATCACATTCATGTGATGCGTGTATCACATGGTGGTGATAGCGTCGTCACCGTGGCAAGTCCGTTCGTATACGAGGAGCCGGTGGGCGTCGAGAGCCTGATTGATCGCGTCGATGAGCAGACGCGCTTGCGCGATCGAATTGCGGAAAGCCGTAACAGCCGGCTGGAGGGACCGCGCCGCTTCGGCAAGACGTCCCTGCTGCGCGTCGCCCTGGCTCGTGCCGCCGCCGACGGAGCCGTCCCGGTCGAGGTCAACTTCCTCGGCTGCGTGAGCGCCGCGGATGTCGCCGAGCGGATTGAGCGCGCCTACGGCGCCCAGCTCGATTCAACGTTGCGCCGTTGGTATGACGGGTTGATCCGAACGCTGCGCCCGACGGTTGCGCTGACGCCGGGAGGCGTCGGGGTCACCGCGCAACCTCAGATCACGGCTCCGGGACTGCTTGATCGTCTGACGCTCCCGACGCGAATCCACGAGCGCACGGGCCGTGTGTGTGTCATCGCGTTCGACGAGTTCCAGGAGGTGCTCCGGATCGACCCGGCGCTGCCCGGTGTCTTCCGTTCCGTGCTGGAGTCCCAAGGAGCCGCTGCTGCGTATCTCTTTTCGGGATCGCACCCAGGACTGATGCGGGACCTCTTCAGCGATCGCCGACACGCGTTCTTCGCGCAAGCGGCTCCGGTGACGCTCGGCCCGTTGCCCCCTGATGAGCTTGCGGACTTCGTCGTCGCGCGCTTCGCGGAGGGCGGGCGCGACCCGGGTGAGGGACTCGGGCCCCTGTTGGACGGTGCCGAGGGTCATCCCCAGCGGGCCATGCTTCTGGCCCACCATCTCTACGAGCACACGGAGCGCGGGGAGCCGGGGGGAATCGAGGCGTGGGTCGACGCGCTCGCGTCGGCCCGGCTCGAGGTGCAGGGTGAGATTCAGGTGCTCTGGGCGCAGGCGACCGACCTCGAGCGACGCATTCTCAAGGTCATCGCGCACCGCACGATCCCCATTGGGGGACGCGAGGCCGACGAGCGTTTTGGTCTCGCCCGGGGCGGCTCGACGAAGAGTGCGATCGACCGGCTGTTCGCGGAGGGTCACCTTGTACAAGACGAAGCGACCCGCACGGGGTGGCGCGTCGTCGACCCGTTCCTGGCCGCCTGGCTGCGGAACGTCTGACCGTCGACCCCAATCCGGATTGACGACCGCCGGGCTGCGACGCGCTCAGCCGGCCGGTTGCTCACGCGCCTGCATCGGCAGCCGGAAGATGAGCGCGAACGCGATCACGACCGGGACCACGCACGCCCAGGCGGTCACCTCGATCGCGTGCGTCGGCGGGTGCCCTGCTCCGAACGCGGAGAAGAAGATCGTGCCGAGCACCGCGACGCCGAGGGCTGACGAGAGCTGCTGGACGGCCTCCAGCACGCCTGAGGCCGAGCCGATGGAGTCCATGTCGACCGCGGCGAGCACGAAGTCCATCAGTTGGCCGAAGCTCATCCCGGCGCCGAGGCCGGTGATGAACAGCGAGGGGGCGAGATCCCACACCGAGGCGTGGTCGGTCCCGCTCATCGTCAGCGCGAGCACGACGGCGCCGGCGGCGAGCACCGCGGTACCGAGGTGCAACAGGTGTCGTCCGAGCCGCGTGACGAGCGCCGTCCCGATCCCCATGCCGACGATCAGCCCGACGACCATCGGGATCAGCGTGAGACCCGCGCGGATCGGGGAGAAACCCTCGCCGAGCTGTACGAACAGCGACACGCACAACAGCAGGCCGCCGAAGGCGCCGAAGAAGACGAGGATCACGGCCAGGCCGCTTGTGAAGGTGCGGTTGGCCAGCAGTCCCGGCTCGATCAGCGGGTCGCCCGTCTGGCGGCGCTCCCATATGACGAAGGCGATGAGCAGCACCGCGCCGGCGCCCAGCACGAGGAACGTCCACAGCGGCCAGCCCTCCGGGCGGCCCTGGATGAGCGGGTAGATGAGCGCGACGAGCGCGGCGCCGACGAGCACCATGCCGCCGGTGTCCAGGCGGATCCCCGGATGGGCGACGGTCCGCGGCAGCACCTTGACGGCGCCCGCCAGGGCCGCGGCGCCGATCGGCACGTTGATGAGGAACACCAGGCGCCAGCCGGTGCCCCACAGGTTGGCCTCGACGAGGCCGCCGGCGAGGATCGGCGCGGCGAGCATCGCCAGGCCCATCATCGGCCCGAAGAAGCCGAACACCTTGCCCATCTCATCGTCCGCAAAGACCTCCTTGAGCATCCCGAACCCCTGCGGGATCATCAGCGCGCCGGACGCTCCCTGCAGCACGCGGAAGACGATCAGCACCGCCGGTGACGGCGCGACGGCGCAGGCGGCGGAGAAGAGCGTGAAGCCGGCCGAGCCGGCGAGGAACAGCTGGCGGCGGCCGAACATGTCGCCCAGGCGCGCGCCGGTGATGAGGAACACCGCGAACGCGAGCGTGTAGCCGGCGCTCAGCCACTGCAGGGTCGAGGCGCTGCCGCCGAGCGCGTGACGGATCGAGGGACCGGCGACGTTGACGATCGTCGCGTCCATCAGGTCCATCAGGTT
This sequence comes from uncultured Acetobacteraceae bacterium, assembly GCA_964658375.1. Taxonomy (GTDB): domain Bacteria; phylum Actinomycetota; class Thermoleophilia; order Solirubrobacterales; family Solirubrobacteraceae; genus Palsa-465. The sequence goes on from CAZZYU010000017.1 coordinate 31,045, forward strand.
GCCGAGCAGGACGACGGCGAACACGAACCAGCGCAGCGGATCACGCGCGGGGGCGCCGGGTGCGGCGGTGGTCTGCGGGGGCGGCGCGGTGATGGTGTCGGGCACGGGGCAAGGCTCCTTGGATGGGGACGAACAACGTTCGTAACGAACACTGTACGTGACGAACGACGTTCGCGTCAAGTAGAGTCCGGCGCGTGGACGCGACACCCACCCACCCCCAGACCCACCCCCACACCGACCACCGCACCCGCTCGACCCGCGATCGACCCGCCAAGCCGCCGCTCAGCCGCGAGGCGGTGGTCGATGCCGGGCTGCAGGTGTGCCGGGCCGAGGGTCTCGATGCCGTGACCATGCGACGCGTCGCCGCCGAGCTCGATACCGGCGCGGCCTCGCTCTACGTCTACGTGCGCAACCGCGAGGAGCTCGTGGGCGCGATGGGCGACAGCGTCGTCGCCTCCGTCGAGCTGGAGACCCCCGATCCGGCGCGCTGGCGCGAGCAGCTGCACCGGCTGCTCGGGCGGATGCTCACCGCGCTGCAGGTGCACCCGGGGCTGGCCGCCTCGACGCTGGCCGATGTGCCGAGCAGCGACGCGCCGTTTGACTTCATCGAGAACCTGCTCGGCCTCCTGTTGGCCGGCGGGGCCGGCCGCCAGGACGCCGCGTGGGCCTGCGACATCCTGTTCCTGCTCACCACCGCGACGGCGATCGAGAACGATGTCCGCATCGACCGCGGCCAGCTGCAGGACGAGGGCGAAATCCGGGCGTTCGTGGCCGACCTGCGGGCGCGGTTCGCCGCCCTGCCGACTGACCGCTACCCGCTGATCGCCGCCACCGCCGACGAGATGGTGTCCGGCGACGGTGACGACCGCTTCCGCTTCGCGATCGACGCCCTGCTCGACGGCGTGGTCGCCCGGGCGGCGCGCACCGATGACTGAGTCGCGCACCGGCAGGCGCCGCGCCCGCCGTCTGCTGGTGGCGGTGGCAGCCGCGGTGGTGGCGCTCGACCAGGTGAGCAAGGCGATCGCCGTCCACTACCTCACCGGCCACGGGATCGTCCCCGCGCTCGGCGGAGCGCTCCATCTGGAGCTCTACCGGAACTTCGCCGGTTCGGGCAACCGCCTCACCGGCCATCCGGTCGTGGTCTCGGTGCTCGCCCTGCTCGCCGTCCTCGCCATCGGCGCGATGGCGACCCGCGTGCGCAGCGGTACGTCAGCGGTGGCCGTCGGGCTGCTGCTCGGCGGCGGCATCGGCAACCTGCTCGATCGGCTGTTGCGGGCCCCCGGTCCGCTGCGCGGCGGCGTCGTCGACTGGCTGAAGCCGACCCTCTCCGGGGGCTCGCTGAACCTCGCCGATGTCGCCATCACCGCCGGAGTCGGGGTCATCGTGGTCTCGGCGATCGTCGGCGGCTGGCGCGGCGGGCGGCTGCACCGGCGGGAGACGGTCACGCGCAGGAGTGCCCGCCCGTGCCCCGAAAACTAAGAGCGATGACCGACCTCACCGACAGCCGCACCCTCGTCAAGTCCGCTCCGGAGCTGTGGGCGGAGTGCAGCGAGGCCGGGTCGCTGGCCCGGCACCTCGGCGCCTTCGGAGAGATCCGACTCACCCGCCTGGAGCCCGAGACCACCGTTGCCTGGGAGGGCGACGCCGCGCGCGGTACGGTGCGTCTCGAGCCGTCGGGCTGGGGGACGCGCGTCACCCTGACCGCCGAAACCGATGGCCCCGCCGGCGAGCGTCGCGCGCTCGCCGGCGCGCTGGACAGTCTGGGAGCCACCCAGCGCCGTCCGTTCTCACGCGGCTGATCTGAGCCGAAAACCCATAAACTCGCGCGTCATGCGCGACACCGTTCCCGAGACCTCCGTGGAGAAGCTCGCCCAGCTGGCGGAGCTGCGCGAGGAGGTCATCCACAACGCGGGCCAGGCAGCCGTCGACAAGCAGCACGCCAAGGGCAAGTTCACGGCCCGTGAGCGGATCGCCAAGCTGCTGGATCCCGGCTCCTTTCAGGAGATGGACACGTTCGTGCGCCACCGCACGCACGACTTCGACATGCAGGACAAGCGTCCCTACGGCGACGCGGTGGTCACCGGGCACGGGACGATCGACGGTCGGCGGGTGTGCGTGTTCAGTCAGGACTTCACGGTCTTCGGGGGTTCGCTGGGCGAGGTGATGGCCGAGAAGATGTGCAAGATCATGGATCTGGCGGCCAAGATCGGCTGTCCGGTGATCGGGATCAACGACTCGGGCGGAGCGCGGATCCAGGAGGGCGTGGTCTCGCTGGGCGCCTACGGGGACGTGTTCCTGCGCAACGTGCGATGCAGTGGCGTGATCCCGCAGATCAGCCTGGTGATGGGCCCGTGCGCGGGTGGCGCCGTGTACTCGCCGGCGATCACCGACTTCATCTTCATGGTCAAGGAGACCTCGCACATGTTCATCACCGGCCCCGACGTGATCAAGACGGTCACCGGAGAGGAGGTCGGGTTTGAGGAGCTCGGCGGGGCGATGTCGCACAACACCAAGTCGGGGGTCGCGCACTTCGCCTCCGACGACGAGGACCAGTGTCTGCAGGACGCGCGCTACCTGCTCTCGTTCCTGCCCCAGAACAACCTCGAGACCCCGCCGCGCGTGGTCCCCACCGACGACCCGCTGCGCGCCGATCCCGAGCTGGACACCGTCGTGCCCGACAGCCCGAACAAGCCCTACGACATGCGCGAGGTGATCCGCCGCATCGTCGACGACGGCGAGTACCTGGAGGTCGCCGAGCTCTACGCGCGCAACATCGTCTGCGGGTTCGCGCGTCTGGACGGCTTCAGCGTCGGGGTGGTCGGCAACCAGCCGGCACAGCTGGCCGGCGTGCTGGACATCGAGTCCTCGGAGAAGGCGGCGCGGTTCATCCGCACCTGCGACGCCTTCAACCTGCCGCTGGTCACCTTCTGCGACGTTCCGGGCTTCCTGCCGGGGACCACCCAGGAGTGGGGCGGGATCATCCGCCACGGCGCCAAGCTGCTCTACGCCTACGCCGAGGCGACGGTCCCGAAGATCACCGTCATCACGCGCAAGGCCTACGGCGGCGCCTACGACGTGATGGGCTCCAAGCATCTGGCCGCCGACTACAACCTCGCCTGGCCGGGCGCCGAGGTCGCGGTGATGGGGCCCGAGGGCGCGGTCAACATCATCTACCGGCGCGCGCTGGCGGACGCCGAGGACGCCGACGAGCGCCGTCGCGTGCTGATCGACGAGTACAAGGCCCACTTCGCCAACCCCTACGTGGCCGCCGAGCGGGGGTACCTCGACGACGTGATCATCCCCCACGAGACGCGCCCGAAGCTGATCACGGCGCTGCACACGCTGCAGACCAAGCGCGAGCCCGGGCCCCGCCGCAAGCACGGCAACATCCCGCTCTGAGACCCCTCCGGCCTCGGTGAGGGGCGCCGGACCTCAGTCACACAGCCGTCCAGAATGAGACGCGGGAGGCGGCTGGACGGTCGCCGGCTGTCGATAGCGACAGCATGCCCGTCCTGCGTCGCCACGACCCCCTGCGCGTTCTCATCGCCGCGATCGCGGTGGTGGCGGCGGTGCTGGGCGGTGCTGGTCCCGCACGCGCCGGCGGCTTTCGCTCGCTGATCGGCGCCGGCGGCGTCAGGCTCCCCGCCCACGCCCGGGATCTGCGGCCGCTGGCGGGCTCGACGACCGTCACCGCGACGGTCGCCCTGACCCCGCGTGATCCCGCGGCGCTGGCCGCCTACGCCGCCGCGGTCTCCACGCCCGGCTCGCCCGACGATCACCATTACCTGAGCGTGGCGCAGTTCCGACGCCGCTTCGCGCCGCCCAACGCCAGCTGCGCCGCGTCCGCGCCCAGCTGCGCGCCCGTGGCCTGCGTCCCGGACCCCTCGCCGCCGACGGCCTGGCGATCCCCGTGCGCGCCTCGGCGGCGGTCGCCTCGACGGCGTTCGCGACGACGCTTGACCGATACGAGCTGCCCGACGGCGCCTCCGGCGTCGCCGCCACGACCCCGATCCACCTCGGCGCGATCGCCCACCTCGTCTCAGACGTCGTCGGCCTGGACACCGTCGCCCCGTCGGCCTCGGCGAGCGTCGGCGCCCCCGCCGGACCCCAGCCGTGCGCCGCCGCCCGCGCGCAGGCGGCACAGAACGGCAGCTACACCCCCAATCAGATCGCCGGCCAGTACGGGCTCTCCAACTTCTACGCCGCCGGCGACGAGGGGCGCGGGGTCACGATCGCCCTGTATGAGCTCGAGCCGTTCAGCCAGTCCGACATCACCGCGTTTCAGAGCTGCATGGGCACGAGCGCGAGCGTCACCACCGAGGCCGTCGACGGCGGCGCCGGCACCGGCCCGGGCAGCGGCGAGGCGGCGATGGACGTCGAGGACCTGATCGGTCTCGCCCCCCAGGCCTCGATCCGCGTCTACGAGGGCCCGCAGACCGGCGTCGGGGCCTATGACACCTACAGCCGGATCGTCTCCGACGATGCCGCCCAGGTGATCTCGACGTCCTGGGGGCTGTGCGAGGCGCTGCAGGGCACGGCCGCCGCCGCCGCCGAGAACACGCTGCTTCAGGAGGCGGCCGTGCAGGGCCAGTCGTTCATCGCCGCCTCCGGCGACGAGGGCGCCAACGACTGCGGCAACGGGCAGCGCGCCGTCGATGATCCGGCGTCTCAGCCGTGGGCGACCGCGGTCGGCGGCAGCTCACTGCGCAACTCGGCCGACAGCGTGTGGGACGACGCGCTCGGCGCCGGCGGTGGCGGCGTCTCGCAGCTGTGGCCCGAGCCCTCCTACCAGGCCGGCGCGGCCCAGCCGCAGTCGGCGGTCACCTGTGCCGGCGGCGCCACGGCCTGCCGGGAGGTGCCTGATCTCGTGGCCGACGCCGATCCGGACACCGGGTACACCGCCTACTACCGCGGCGCGTGGCACACGGTCGGCGGCACGAGCGCCTCGTCGCCCACGGTCGCGGCGCTCGCGGCGCTGGCGGACGCCTCGCCGGCCTGCGGCGGTCGGCCGCTGGGCTTCCTGAACCCGGCGCTGTACGCGGCGGCGAGCAGCGCCTACGCCGCCGACTTCCGCGACGTCACCACGGGCGCCAACAGCTTCGGCGGCGTGCTCGGCTATGCGGCGGGCGCCGGCTATGACATGGCCTCGGGCCTGGGCACGCCGACCTCCGGCCTGGGTCCTGCGCTCTGCCACGACGCCGTCACGCTGACCACCCCGCCGACCCAGAGCTGGAGCACCGCGCGCGCGGTCGCCCTGAGCCTGAGCGCGACCAGCCAGCGGGGGGCGCGGATCAGCTGGTCGGCGGCGGGACTGCCGGCCGGGCTGACGCTCGCCGCCGGCCGGATCACCGGCACCCCGACCGCCGCCGGTCGCTTCACGATCACCGTCACCGCGCTGGACGCCGACGGCGCGACCGCGACCGTGAGCTTCGCAGCGACGGTGGTGGCGCCCGCCTCCGCGTCGGGGTCCGGGTCGACGGGCGCGGGCACGCGCGGGTCAGCCGGATCGACGTCCGGGCCGATCGCCGTCGGTCGCCTTGCCGCGGTCTCCAGCCACGTCGGGACCACCGTGCGTCTCCAGATCCACGCCACCGACCAGGCCGGCCGGGCGCTGCGCTACGCGGCCGCCAACCTGCCCGCCGGACTGAAGATCGACCGCCGCAGCGGCCTGATCGCCGGAACGCTGCGCGTCGCGCAGTCCACGACGGTGACGGTGCGGGTGTCTGATGGCAGCAGCGCGGGCTCGATCGCGTTCCGCTGGACGATCGCGGGGCGCCCGCGGTCTGCGCTCGGCGGTCACCGCCGAGCACGGTCTGAGTCCGGCGATCACCGCGCAACGGCCAGTCAAGATCACCGGCGGGGCGGCCGATAGATTGTGCAGGGCAATGAACCGCCGACCGGAGCTCACGATCGTCGCGCCCGGAGCCAGCGCCGAGGAGGCCGCCGCCGTCGTGGCGGCGCTGCAGCGCTTCCTGCGCGACACCGCTCCCGTGATCGCGTCGGCTCCGCCGCGGCGCTCGCCCTGGCTTCAGGCGTCATTGCACGAGGGGGTGGCCCGGGCTCCCGGGCTGCCTCCCAGCTGGATCTGACCGTGCGCCGGCTCCTGCGCGGCATTGCCGCGGCGGGTCTGGTGGCGGTCCTGTGCGGGCTCGGGTTGTCGCTGAGCCCGCGGTCGGCGGCGGCGGCCGCGGTCGGGCGGGGGTGGGCGCGCCCCGGCCTGACCCGCCGCGTCATCGACCACGCGGCCGTGCTCCCCGCCCACGATCGCGTCACCGGCCCCGTCGCCCCGAGCGCCGCGCTGCACGTCACGCTGGCCCTCACCCCGCGTGACCCCGCCCGGCTGGCCGCCTACGCCCGGGCGGTCTCGGATCCGGGTTCACCGGTCTACCACCACTTCCTGACCGTCGCCGGGTTCGCGCATCGCTTCGGCGCCTCAGCACGGGAGGTGGCGAGCGTCGCGGCCGCGCTGCGCCGCCAGGGCCTCACCCCCGGGCCGGCCTCGCGCAACCGGCTGTCGCTGCCGGTGTCGGGCACCTCGTCGCAGATGCAGCGCGCCTTTGACACCCGGCTGCGCCGCGTGCGGCTGGCCGGTGGCGGCACCGCGCTGGCCGACATGCGCGCTCCGTCGCTGCCCGCCAGGGTCGCGGGGCTCGTCCAGGGGGTCGCCGGTCTGAACACGCTGCCCGCGCTGGCTCCGCAGGGTCTCGTGCGATCGGACCCCGGCGCCGGCGCAGTTGCGGTCCCGCACACCGTGGCGAGCGTCGGGGGGCCGCAGAGCTGCGCCGGGGCCGCGTCGACGAGCGCCGACACCGCGCAGGAGATCGCCTTTGCCTACGGTCTGGACGGCCTGTGGGACGCCGGGGACCTCGGGGCGGGCGTGACGATCGCGGCCTTCGAGCTCGAGCCCTACACCGCCTCGGACATCGCCGCCTACCAGTCCTGCTACGGCACGAGCGCGACCGTCGTGCCGATCACCGTCGCCGGAGGACCCGCCACGACCCATCAGTCCGGCGAGGCGGCGCTCGACATCGAGGATCTCGCCGGCCTGGCGCCGCGGGCGACGATCGACGTCTACGAGGGACCGAACTCCACCGCCGGCACCCTGGCGACCTACTCCGCGATCGTGCAGGCCGACACCGCCCAGGTGATCACGACCTCGTGGGGGCTGTGTGAGTCCAAGGCGGGGGCCACGGAGATCCAGAGCGAGGCGACGCTGTTTCAGGAGGCCGCCACGCAGGGTCAGACCGTGCTGGCGGCGGCCGGCGACTCGGGCGCCAACGACTGCGTGAGCGGCACCGGTTCCGGCGTTGCCGCCGTCGATGACCCGGCCAGCCAGCCGTATGTGACCGGCGTCGGCGGCACCTCGCTGCCCAGCTACCTGTCGCCGGGCTCTGAGCCGGTCTGGAACGAGACGGGGGTCGGCGCCGGCGGCGGTGGCGTGTCGATCAAGTGGGCGCAGCCGAGCTACCAGACCTCCAGGGTCCTCGCCCAGTCGGCGATCCACTGCGGCGCCTCGACCACCTGCCGCGAGGTGCCCGATGTCTCGGCCGACGCCGACCCCGAGACCGGTTATGCGATGTACATCGGGGGCCACTGGAGCGGCTACGGCGGCACGAGCGCCGCCGCGCCGACCTGGGCGGCGCTCGTCGCGCTCGCCGACGCGTCCTCCTACTGCGCCGGCCACGCCGTCGGCTTTGCCAACCCGCTGCTCTACGGCCTCTCCGCGTCTGACTTCCTCGACGTCACCGTCGGCAACAACGGCTTTGCTCACGTGACCGGCTACAGCGCGGGCGCGGGCTATGACATGGCGTCGGGCCTCGGTGCCCCCAATGGCGCCGCGCTCGTGCCGGCGATCTGCGGCGACGCGGGAGCGCTGGTCAACGAGCCGGCGTCGGCGGCCGCGCCACCCGCCACCACGACGACCACGACAAGCCCGACTTCCCCGTCGAGCGGCACCGCCTCAGCGGGCGCGCCGACGGCCACGACCCCGACCCCGCCGACGCCGACCACCACGACGACGACCGCGAGCCCGCCGCACCGGCACCGTCCGGCCGCCCCGACCGTCGAGTTCACGCCGCGCCGGGCGCAGCGCGGCCGCGTGGGCCGGCTGCTGCGCGTGCGCCTGCACGCGACCGACCGCCGGCGGCTGGCGCTGCGCTATTCGGCGATCGGCCTGCCGGCGGGCCTGCGGATCGACCCGCGGACCGGAATCGTGTCAGGGAGGCCGCGGCGCGCCGGCGCCTACACGAGCAGCGTGCGCGCCGGCGACCGCCAGGGCAACGCGCAGCTCGTCGTCATCCGCTGGACGATTCGCCGCTGAAAAACCTATATCCAGATCGGCTTTTGGTAGTTTGAGGGGATCGGCCCGGCGACGGCCGGCCTCGCAGTTCGACCAAAGGATCGGAGATGGAGCCCACGTCCATTCAGTCTGAGCAGACGTCCACCAACCCGGGTGCCCGGCCGGCGCGCATCGGCTCGCTGGAGAACCCGGAGGTCGTGGAGAACGTCCCCGGGCACGTGATCCCGATCCTGCAAGCCGAGTTCGACGACTTCGACACCGAGTCGACCCGCTTCCTCGACGGCACGCTCGAGGAGGCCGATTTCATCAAGTTCCGTCTCAAGCAGGGCGTCTACGGCCAGCGCCAGCCCGACGTGCAGATGATCCGCGTCAAGCTCCCGATGGGCGGCGTGACCCCCGATCAACTCGACGCGTTCGCCGACGTGATCGACAAGTACGTGCCGCTGCGCAAGGGCCACGTCACGACGCGCCAGAACATCCAGATGCACCACGTCGCGCTCACCGACATGACCGAGCTGATGCGCGAGATCGCCCAGACCGGCCTGTCCTCGCGCGAGGGCTGCGGCAACACGATGCGCAACGTGACCGGCGACCCCCGGGCCGGCACGCTGGAGGGCGAGCTGTTCGACATCACGCCCTACGCCGGCGCCTACGTGCGCTACTTCGTGCGTCACCCCACCACCCAGGCGATGCCGCGCAAGGTCAAGACCGCGTTCACCGCCACCGACGACGACAACGCGATCACCGGCATCCACGACATGGCGTTCATCCCGCGCGAGCGTGACGGCGTGCGCGGCGTCGAGATCCGCGTCGGCGGCGGCACCTCGATCATGCCCCGCATCGCCCCGACCCTGTATGAGTTCGTGGAGCTCGACAACGGCGACTACCTGAAGGTCACCGAGGCCTGCATGCGGATCTTCGACCGCCAGGACTTCCTGCGCGTCAACCGCGCCCGGGCCCGGATCAAGGTCCTGATCGACAAGATCGGGATCGACGAGTTCCGGACGCTGGTCGAGCGCGAGCTGGAGGGCGAGTGGGTCGCCGACCGCGATTTCTCGCTGGAGGGCATCCGCATGGACATCGACGAGGAGGCCGCCGTGCCGCGGGACCCCGGCTCGGGCTATGCCTCGCCCAACGGCGACCGTCGGGTGTTTGAGCGCTTCGCCGACGCCAACGTCCGCGCCCAGCGCCAGCGGGGATTCGTGACCGTCGAGGTCAAGATCGAGCGCGGTGACCTCGTCCCCGAGCAGCTGCGGGGCCTGGCGGAGATCATGCGCCGGTACTCGGGCGGCTTTGCGCGCACGACCCCGCACCAGAACTTCGTGCTGCGCTGGGTGCGCGACGCCTCGGTCTATGAGGTGTGGCGCGAGCTGAGCGCGCTCGGGCTCGGCGAGCCCGGCGCCGACGAGGTCACCGACGTCGTCAGCTGCCCGGGGACCGACTCCTGCAAGCTGGGCATCACAAGCTCGATGGGGCTCAACCGGGCGGTCTCCGAGCGTCTGCGCGCAATGGAGATCGACGATCCGCTGACCCGCCGGGTGCACGTGAAGATGAGCGGCTGCCCCAACGGCTGCAGCCAGCATCACATCGCCGACATCGGCTTCTACGGGGCCTCGATCAAGGTCGGCGACAAGACGATCCCCGCCTACATCGCCCACGTGGGCGGCCACTACGAGGGCGGTGAGGTCGTCTACGGCCAGCGCCTGAAGGCCCGACTGCCGGCCAAGCGGGTGCCCGACGCGGTGCAGCGGTGGCTAGGCTTCTATGAGTCCGATCGCACCGCCGGGGAGACCTTTCACGCGTTCGCCCAGCGTGTCGGAGCCTCGGAATTCGAGGCCCGCGTGAAGGATCTGACGATGCCGATCGAATTCAACCTGCAGAACATGAGCTACTTCATCGACTACAACCGCGAGGGGCCGTTCGAGGTCCAGCGCGGGGAGGGCGAGTGCGCGGTGTGAGCGCCACCGCTCCGGATCTGGAGACCGCGACCGCCCAGGACGTGCTCGCCTACGGCGTGGCGCACTACCCGGGGCTGACGCTCGCCTGCTCGTTTCAGAAGGAGGAGTCGGTCCTCTTTCACATGCTGTCTGAGCTCGACGCCGGGCGCGGTGGCGCAGGGGAGCTGATCCGGGCGTTCGTGATCGACACCGGCGTGCTGTTCCCCGAGACGCTGGCCACCTGGAAGCGGTTCGAGCAGCGGTTCCCCGAGGCGCGGATCGACGTGATCGACGCCCGCAGTCCCGACCTGCCATGGACGCAGACCAACTGCTGCGGCGCCGCCAAGGTCGCCGGTCTGGAGCGCGCGCTGGCCGATGTCGACGCCTGGATCACCGGGATCCGGCGTGAGCAGGCGCCCACCCGGGCCCTGGCGCCCAAGCTCGAGTACGACGACGCGCGCGGCATCTGGAAGCTCAACCCGCTCGCCGACTGGACCGAGAAGGACGTGTGGGCCTACATCTTCGCCCACGACCTGCCCTACAACCCGCTGCACGATGTGGGCTATGACTCGATCGGCTGCGCGCCGTGCACCCTGCCCGGCGCCGGGCGGGAGGGCCGCTGGGCCGGTGAGGACAAGACCGAGTGCGGCATCCACGTCGAGGCCCCGCGCGCGTGAGCCCGTTTCAGTACGAGCTCTCCCACCTGCAGGCGCTGGAGTCCGAGTCGATCCACATCTTCCGCGAGGTCGCGGCCGAGTTCGAGCGCCCGGTGCTGCTGTTCTCCGGCGGCAAGGATTCGATCATCCTCCTGCGCCTGGCCGAGAAGGCGTTTCGTCCGGGCAAGTTCCCGTTTCCGATCATGCACGTCGACACCGGGCACAACTTCCCGGAGGTGATCGAGTTCCGCGACCGCATCGCCGCCGAGCTCGGTGAGCGGCTGATCGTCGCCTCGGTCCAGGAGTCGATCGACAAGGGCCGCGTCACCGAGGAGACCGGGCCGCGGGCCTCGCGCAACCGCCTGCAGACCACGACGCTGCTGGACGCGATCGAGGAGCACGGCTTTGACGCCGCGTTCGGTGGCGCGCGGCGCGACGAGGAGCGCGCCCGGGCCAAGGAGCGCGTCTTCTCCTTCCGCGACGACTTCGGCCAGTGGGACCCCAAGCGCCAGCGCCCCGAGCTGTGGTCGCTGTACAACGGCCGGATCCGCAAGGGCGAGCACGTCCGCGTGTTCCCGATCTCCAACTGGACCGAGCTCGACGTGTGGCAGTACATCGACGAGGAGCGGCTCGAGGTCCCCTCGATCTACTTCTCCCACGAGCGCGAGGTCTTCTCGCGCGACGGGATGCTCTACGCCCGGAACGACTTCATCGAGTTGATGGACGGCGAGGTGCCGTTCACCGAGTCGGTCCGCTATCGCACGGTCGGCGACATGACGTGCACCGGTGCCGTGCGCTCGACCGCGACGACGCTCGATCAGGTCGTGACCGAGATCGCCGCCACCCGGATCACCGAGCGCGGCGAGACCCGTGCCGATGACCGCGCGACGGAGGCGGCGATGGAGGATCGCAAGCGGGAGGGGTACTTCTAGGATGTCGGTCGTGGGGGCCGACAGCAACGGGACCTCGCCGGATCCCGGCCCATACTCGACCCCGCGACGCAGCTACGAGCTGCTGCGGATCGCGACCGCGGGCTCGGTCGACGACGGCAAGTCGACCCTGATCGGGCGGTTGCTGCACGACACCAAGTCGATCTTCGAGGACCAGATGGAGCACGTGGTCCAGACCTCCGAGCGCCGCGGCGACGGCTACGTCAACCTGGCGCTGCTCACCGACGGCCTGCGCGCCGAGCGCGAGCAGGGGATCACGATCGACG
>CAZZYU010000018.1:0-18085 GCA_964658375.1 uncultured Acetobacteraceae bacterium
GGTCCAGCGAGCTCATCGGGTCCTGGAAGACCATCGCGATGCCGGCGCCGCGGATGCGGTGCAGCTGATCGGCGTTGGCGGTGACCAGCTCGGTGCCGTCGAAGGTCGCGGTGCCCTCGAAGCGGGCGTTGGGCCCGCGCGTGAGGCCCATCAGCGTCATCGCGGTCACCGACTTGCCCGAGCCCGACTCGCCGACGATCGCCACCACCTCGCCGCGGTCGACGGTGAACGAGACGCCGTCGACGGCCTTGACCGTGCCCTCCTCGGTGGCGAAGGAGACCTTGAGGTCGTCGACCTCCAGCAGTCGACCCGAGCCGCTCGTGGTCACAGGCGGATCCGCGGGTCGAGGTAGGCGTAGAGGATGTCGACCAGCGCCGCGAGGAGCACGACCGCGAACGCGGTGAGCAGCACGATGACGAGGATCGGGGTGAGGTCCAGGCGGCCGATCGAGTTATAGGCGAGCAGCCCGATCCCGGGGAGATTGAACACCGATTCGACGAGGATCGCGCCGCCGCCGATCACCGCGGCCATGTCGAGTCCCCACAGGGAGATGATCGGGATCATCGAGTTGCGCAGTACGTGGCGGACGAGCACCTGATTGTCAGACAGCCCCTTGGCGTGCGCGGTGCGCACGTAGTCCTCATTGACCGTGTCGAGGATCGTCGAGCGCAGCACCCGGGAGTAGAAGCCGACGTAGAGGATCGCCAGCGTGATCCAGGGCAGCACCAGGTGCAGGGCCCACTCGGCGGGGTTCTTGGTGATCGAGACATACCCCGACAACGGGAAGATGCTGGCCTTGTAGCCGAGGTAGTAGAGGAAGACCGCCCCGAGGAAGAACGGCGGGAACGAGACCCCGGTCATCGCCAGGACGTTGAGGATCCGGTCGGCGAACTTGCCCGCCTTGACCGCCGTGATCGTCCCGATCGCGATCGCCGCCACCAGCCACAGGATGCCCGCGCCGAAGGACAGCCACAGGGTCACCGGAAGGTCGTGGCGGATCTGGTCGTCGACGTTGTAGCCCTGGGTGTAGGAGACCGCCTTGCCGGTGAAGATGTTGTCCATCGTCTTGACGTACTGGACGTAGATCGGTTTGTTGAAGCCGTACTTGATCTCGATCTGGTGGACCTCGGCGGCGGTCGCGGTGCGCCCGGCCAACCGGTAGGCCGGGTTGCCGTTGGGGATCGCCTCGAACAGCAGGAACGTGATGATCGAGATCACGACCATCACCAGCGCCATCGCGAAGATGCGTCGGACGATGAAGCGGATCATCCGCCGGCCGCCGGCCACCCGCGATCGACGGCGACGGCCATCAGCGCCCGACCCGGATCTTGGCCCGGGGATCCAGCGCGTCGCGCACGCCGTCGCCGAAGATGTTCATCGACAACACCGCCAGCACGAGCATGATGCCCGGCACCAGGACGTTGGAGAACGCGGCGGGGATGTCGTTGAGCCCGTCGGAGATCATGTTCCCCCATGAGGGGGCGGGGGGCTGGACCCCGACGCCGAGGTAGGAGAGCCCGGCTTCGAGCAGGATCGCGTTGGCGAGGATCAACGGGATGAACACGATGATCGTCGAGCCGAGGTTGGGCAGGATCTCGGCGACCATGATCCGCAGATGCGACAGGCCCTGCTGGCGGGCGGCGTCGATGAAGTCGCGCTCCCGCAGCTGGAGCACCTGGCCGCGGACCGGCTTGGACACATAGGGGATGTAGACGACCCCGATCACGAGCGCCGGGATGTACAGGTGGTTGCCCTTGATCGGTCCGATGCCGCCAACCGCGATGATCGAGCCCAGCGTGATCCCGAGCAGCAGCGCGGGGATCGCCCACAGGATGTCCATCGCTCGGCTGATCACGCCGTCGGTGATGCCCCGGAAGTAGCCGGAGATGACGCCGAGGATGATCGCGATCACCATTGTCAGGATCGTGGCCAGCGCCCCGATGAACAGCGAGTTGCGACCGCCGTAGAGCAGGCGCACCGCCGTGTCACGGCCGTTGGCGTCAGCCCCGAGGAAGTAGTGAGAGGGGTTCCAGGTGGGGCCGATCGGGATTCCCGTCACGCTGACGATGTTCTTGACCTTGCCACCCACCTTGATCGTTCCGGTCACGTTGCCCACCGTCGGGCTGACGTGGGCGATGTCGTGGGAGTAGACCGGCGCCAGCAGGCACAGGACGACGATCAGGACGAAGACGCCGCCGAAGAACAGCGAGGTCTTGTTGCGGCGCAGCCGCCGCCAAGCCAGGCGCCACGGCCCGATGCCCGGGCCCAGCGCGCCGGAGTCATCGACGAATCCGGCGTCGAGATCGGAGGAGAGCTCCGTGCCGGCGGTGTCTCGAATGGGGGACGTGGACATGAAGGAAGGCGCGGGCCGGGACAGACTATCTGCCCCGGCCCGCCACCACCACTAGTTCAGCTCAAACGACGTGAGGTCCCAGCCGTAGATGGGGTTCATCTTCAGCGCTGAGTAGTCGATGCGACTGGAGACGAAGAACGGGAACTTCTGGTACCCGAACACCGCCACATAGGCCTTCTTGGCCGTGTACTCGTCCACCTTCTGCCAGGCGCTGCCGTCCTTCTGGAGCTGCGTCGTGGGGATCTTGCCGAGCGCCGTGACTTCCTTATTGATGTACGGATCGTTGACCTCGCCGAAGTTCTCGTTGTTCGTCGGCAGGATCGCGTGTCCGTCCAGCAGCACCCCATAGAAGTCGATCGGGTTGGGGAAGTCCTGGTTCCAGTCGGCAAAGCCGGCCTGGGGGTGTTCCTTGAGCTCACCGATCGTCTCGAAGTACGTCGCATCGGCGATCGTCTTCTGGGTGGCCTTGAACCCGATCGAGTTCAGGTACTGGGTGAAGCTGGTCCCCCACTGCAGGCGCGGCGAGCGCTCCTGGGACCACACGGTGACCTTGGCCCCCTCTTCCCCGGACTGCTTGACCAGCGCCTTGGCCTTGGCCAGGTTGCCCGTGCCCGGCGTGCCGTACGGGCACGGCGCGGTCGGGTGGCCGGCGACCGCCGGGGGCAGGAAGTAACAGGCCGGGCTCAGCGTGCCCGAACCCTCGCGGCTGTAGGTCTCCTCGTTGAGGCCGGTGACGACCGCTTCACGGGCGAGCTGGTTGTTGAACGGCTTCTCCTGGGCGTTCAGGAAGAAGTAGTACGTCGAGCCACCGAGGTTGACGAGCTTGAACCGGCTCGATGCCTTCGCCTGGATCTGGGGCAGCAGGCTGCCCGGGACCGTGTCGGCCCAGTCAAAGACGTCGGCGGTGTTGTTGAGCACCGCCTCCGCGTTGGAGGCGACGTTGGTGTTGACCGTCACGTTGATGTTCACGTGACCCGCGGGGATGCCGGGCAGCGGCTTCCAATTCGGGTTCTTGACCACCGAGTAGGACCGGTTGACGACGATGTTCTTGACCATGTACGGCCCCACACCCGGTGGCGGGTTGAGCGGCTCGTTCTTGAACGGCCGGCTGCCCGAGGGGATCAGCCCCAGCGACGGCTCGGCGAGCACGTTGTCAAACGCTCCGTAGGGAGCGGTCAGATGGATCGTGATCTTGCCGGTCGCGTTGTCGGTCTGGATGCCGGAGATCGTCTTGGACTTGCCCGTCGAGAACGCCGACGCGCCGACGACCACCGGGGTCATGAACTCTCCCGAGCCGCCCCACGGGATCTTGACCGCCCGCTCGAAGGTGTAGAGGAAGTCCGAGGCCTTGACCGCGGCTCCGTTGGAGTACTTCAGGCCCTTGCGCAGCGTGACCGTGTAGGTCTTGCCGCCGTCGGTGATCTTGGGCAGCGCGGTCGCCAGGCCCGGAATCAGCTGTCCGCCCTCGATCCCACTTGAGTGGTGGTAGGTGGTCAGGCCGGTGTAGACGACCCAGTTGATCTCGGCGCCCTGCGTCGTGTAGTCGTCCCCGGGGTCCAGGGACTCGGGGAAGACGCCCTCCACCATGTTGATCGTGCCCCCGGAGGCGCCACTGGACGCCGACGTCGAGGTTCCCGATCCACCGCCACTCCCGGTTGAGCTCGAGGAGCTCTTCGAACTCGAGCCGCAGGCGGCGAGCGCAGCCGCGGCGAAAACCGTCAGCAGCAGCGCCGCCAGCGGTCGGACGTATCTCTTCAACGTTCCTCCTCCAAGAGGTCGTTATTTCCCAGACCGGACAATCTAGGGACCGCGGCCGTCTGATTCCAGCGCGGCCGACGACGTCCTAATGAATCCTCAACGCAGGCGCACGTCAGTCCAGCGTGAGCACGGCCTTGCCGGCGACGCGCCGCTCCAGCAGCGAGGTGATCGCCTCGGCCGCCCGGTCCCATCCCAGCGCGAGGTCGACCTGGGGATCCAGCCGGCGACCGGCGATCAGCTCGGCCAGTCGGGCCAGGTCGGCGGCGCCGGTGCGCGTGTGGGCGAGCTCGGCGAACAGGTACAGGCCGTAGAGCCGCGCGCCGGAGGCGCGGGCAAACAGCGCGCGGGCGGGGTAGCTGACCGGCTCGGGCACCGTGGCGGCGAAGCTGACGACGGTGCCCCGGGGCGCGACGCGCTGCAGCGCCGCGCCGAGCACCGCGCCACCGATCGCATCCAGGACGAGATCGAACTCCGGCCCCTCGGTCTGAAGCTCGCTGGCGACCTCGTGGGCCCCCAGCTCGGCCAGCCCCTCGGTGCGCCGGGCGATCGCGGTCACGTGCGCGCCGCCCAGCCTGGCCAGCTGGATCGCAAAGCGGCCCACGCCCCCACTGGCACCGGTGACGAGCACCCGCTGACCGAGCACGAACCCACCGATGTGCAACGCCCGCAGCGCCGTCAGCCCGGCCACGGGCAGCGTGGCGGCCTGCTCGAAGGAGACCGCGTCGGGCAGCGGCGCCAGGTTCTCGGTCGGCACGGCGGCCAGCTGCGCCCAGGCGCCGGTGCCGGCCCCGACGGCGTTGGGGTTGACCATCCCGACGACGCGCGTGCCGGCCGGCGGCCCGCTGCCGTCGGCGGCGGGCCGCTGCACGACACCGGCCAGGTCCCAGCCGGTCACCGTGCCGGGCTCGAGCGTCTCCAGACGCTTGACCTCGCCCCGGTTGAGACTGACCGCACGGACGGTGACGAGCGCCTGGTCAGAGCGCGGCTCAGGATCCGGGACGTCGGCATGGCGCACGAACGGCGGCGCGGGGTCAGAGACGAGGGCCCTCATCGTGTCGGGAGGCCGATACTACGCGCCGATCGGGGCCGGCCAGCGAGCTAGCTTTGCTCACGATGAGCAGCACCGCCGCCGACGCCCCGCGCAGCTCCGCGCAGGCCCGCCTCGGCGCCGGGCTGCCGCGCTCGCTGGTGCTGCTGCTCGCGATCGTCAGCGGCGCCGCGGTGGCCAACCTCTATTACTCCCAGCCGCTGCTGCACACCCTCGCGGGCGCGTTCTCGGTCTCGCCCGCGACGAGTGGCCTGCTGGTGACGTTCGGCCAGATCGGCTACGTGGCCGGCCTGGCGTTCGTGGTCCCGCTCGGCGACCTGCTGGAGCGCCGGGCGCTGATCACGACCGCGATGGTGATCACCGCCGCCGGGATGGTGGCGTGCGCGCTGGCCCCCACGTTCCCGGTGTTCGCACTCGCGACCGTCGTGGTCGGGACCAGCTGCGTGTCGGCCCAGGTGATCGTCCCGATGGCCTCCTCGCTGGCCGAGCCGGCAGCGCGCGGACGCGTCGTGGGGACGGTGATGAGCGGGCTGCTGATCGGGATCCTGCTCGCCCGGACGTTCAGCGGCATCGTCGCCGCGACGCTGGGCTGGCGGTTCGTGTTCTGGATCGCAGCGGCGCTGATGCTCACCCTGGCCGGGACCCTGCGGCGGGCGCTGCCCCGGGTTCCCTCGACCACCGACCTGAGCTATCGCGAGGTCCTGCGCTCAGTACTGACGCTGGTGCGGGCCGAGCCCGTCCTGCGCCAGCGGATGGTCCTCGGGGCGCTGGGCTTCGGCTGCTTCTCGACGCTGTGGACCTCGTTGGCGTTCCTGCTGTCGGCCGGCGGGCGCGACGGGTTTCACTACGGCAACGCGGTGATCGGCCTGTTCGGCCTCGCCGGCGTGGCGGGGGCGGGCGCGGCGACGATCGTGGGACGGATGGCCGACCGCGGGCGCGGGCGCCTGGCGACGTCGCTGACCTGCGCGGTGCTGCTCTTGTCGTGGGCGATCCTCTACGCCGGACGTCATACGGTGATCACGCTGATCGTGGGCATCGCCGCCCTGGATCTCGGCGTCCAGGGCCTGCACATCTCCAACCAGAGCGCGATCTACGGCCTGGACCCGGAGGCCCGCAGCCGGCTGACCACCGCCTACATGGTCGCCTACTTCGCCGGCGGGGCGGTCCTGTCGGCGATCACCTCCTCGCTGTATGCCTCCGACGGCTGGGCCGGGGTCTGCGTGGTCGGCGCCGGCTCGGCGCTGCTGGCGGCGATCGCCTGGGTGCTGACGCTGCGCACGGGCGCGCCACACCCCGCCTGACTCCGCCACGCCCCGCCTGACCGACCGCCGACGCGCGCGTGTGCGATCGTGCGCCGCGCCCGGAATCAACGTCAACCGGGTGAGAGGAGACGTCATGGGGTCGCGGATCACGAGCGAGCTGTTGCTGGTCGGGAGCCTTCCGGCGGCGTCCACCGAGGCCGCATTGCGCGCGGGGGCCGAGCTGTTCGGCGACCTGGTGTTCGCCCTGCCCGACGGCGAGACCGGGCCGCGGGCGGCGTGGGTGGGCTATGAGCGCGAGGCGCTCACGCGACCGCATCCCGACGTCGTCGTGCTGGAGGAGACCGAGTCCCCGACCGGTCGACCGCGACACGCCTACGAGACCCCCGTGTTCGGAATCCGCGAGGGGGTGACCGAGCTGCGCTTTGACCGCTGGCCGCGGATCGACGATGCGATCGAGTCCTACCGGCAGTTCACGGCGCTGCGCGACGCCGGCGTGATCGCCCCCGGTCTGCGGTTTCAGATCGGGCTCCCGTTTCCGGCGAGCGCGCTCAATGCGTTCAAGGCCGACTTCGCCGCCGACTACCCGGTCGCGCAGCGCGCCTACGAGGACCTCGTGGCCCGTGAGCTCGTCCGGCTGACCGAGGCGATCCCGCCCGCGGATCTCGCGATCCAGTGGGACTGCGCGTATGAGACCCAGGACATCGAGGGCGTGCTGGCCTGGACATCCGAAGGCGCGTGGGAGCGCTTCGCGGGGCCGGTCACGCGGCTGACGCGGCTGATCCCAGAGGAGACGCTCGTCGGCTACCACCTCTGCTACGGCACGTTCCCGGAGTGGCCGATGTACGAAGCGCGCGACTACGCGGTGCTCGTCCGGATGGCGAACTTCGCCGTCGCGCAGTCCGGCCGGACCGTCGACTGGCTGCATCTCGCCGGACCGCGCTACCTGCGCAGCGAGGACCGCAGCTTCTTCCGGCCGCTCGTCGACCTGGAGCCGGGCGATGCCCGCGTCTTCCTCGGGATCGTGCTGCCGCTGGACGGCGTCTCGGGCCTGCGCCGGCGCCACGCGACCGCCTCGCGCTACCTGGATGATTTCGGGGTCGCAATGTACTGCGGCTTCGGCCGTCAGCCCGGCGAGGACGGGATCGAGACGATGCGAGAGCATCGGCGGGTCGCGCTCTCGATCCGCGACGCCTGACGACCGCGGCGTCTGACCCCGGGTCGCGGCACACGGGTTTGCGGTCCCCCGCACCCTGATGTAGGCTCTCGGCCCGACCGCCAGATTGTTGACGATCTTGTGGTCATATCTGGGAGAGATCAGTGCCCGCCGTCGAACACGCCGGCCCGCCTGGAGAGAGAGGAAGAGGATGAAGGTGTCACGGATTCACCAGACCGTGGGAGGTGCCGCGCGTCGCCGCGCCGCGCTCCTGGGTCTCACGCTGCTCGTCGGCCTCCTGGTCGCCGCATGCGGCAGCAGTAAGAGCAGCAGCTCCAGCAGCGCGGGCGGCTCGACGAGCGCGTCCAGCGCGAGCGGGTCGTCGAGCGGTTCGATCTCGTCCTCGACGCTGGCGTCGCTGAAGGCGTCGATCACCAAGGCCGAGGCCGTTCCGAAGTTCGTCGCTCCCGGACCCGCAGTCAACGCCTCCGCGGTCAAGGGCAGCTCGATGCTGGTGATGCCGGTCAACTCCGAGATCGATGCCTGCCAGACCCAGTCCGAGGACTTCGTGGCCCTGGGCAAGTCGCTGGGCGTCAAGGTGACCTACTTCTCTGACTCGGGGGAGCCGTCGCAGTGGGTGCAGGGAATCCAGAACTCCGTGTCGGGCCATGACAAGGCGATCGCGCTGCTGTGCGGGATCATCCCGGGCGCGGTGGGACCGCAGCTGACCGCCGCCCGGCGTGCCGGGGTCACCGTCGTCGACGGCAACTACAACGAGGTCTCGGACTACACCGGCCTCGACGGCGAGACCGCGGTCGATGTGGCCGGCGGAATGAAGGACGACGTCGACGACGCGCTGATCAACCTCAACGGCAAGCCGTTGCATGCGCTCGTCGTCACGACCGACTCGATCGTGCAGGGCCCGGCGGCGATCGCGGCCGTCAACGGCGAGATCAAGCGGGTGTGCCCGTCGTCGTGCTCGGCCACCGACGTGATCGTGCCGATCCAGAACTGGGCGACCCAGGTGCAGAGCGACGTCTCCTCGGCGCTGGTGAAGAACTCGAACATCAACGCGGTGATCGTGACCTTTGACGGCATGACCCAGTTCGTCCTGCCGGCGGTCACCAGCGCCCATAACAGCGCGCTGAAGATCTATGCCTGGGGCGCCGGGCGCTCGGTGGAGAAGCTGATCAAGCCGGGCGGGGTCGTCGTCGCCGATTCGGGTCCCGACGAGCAGTGGGACGCCTATGAGGCGATGGATCAGATCATCCGCATCGCCAATCACAAGCCGGCCGCGTCGGTGACCCAGGAGGTCGATCCCAACCGCTTCTGGGACGCCTCCAACGTCAAGTCGTTCTTCGGCCCCGGTGGCACCTACGGCAACGAAGGCTACGGCGGTGACGCGTTCATCAACGGCTTCAAGAAGCTGTGGAACGTGCCGTGATCCGCACCCCGCGGGCACGCCCGTGACCGACGGACCGCAGACACCGCTCGCGCTCGACGCCCGGGGATTGGCCAAATCCTTCGGGCGCGAGCGCGCGCTGGACGGCGTCGACCTGACCCTGGCCCAGGGTGAGGTCGTCGCCCTGCTCGGCGAGAACGGCTCCGGGAAGTCGACGCTGGTGAAGATCCTCGCCGGCTACCACGAGCCCGAGCCGGGCGGTGAGCTGTGGATGGGCGGCCAGCAGGTGCCCCTGCCCGTCGCGCTGGGCGCCTTCCGGAAGATCGGCCTGAGCTTCGTCTTCCAGGATCTGGGCCTCGCGCCGCAGCTGACGGTGGTGGAGAACATGTTCGTCGGGCATCGGGCCCCGACTCCGGGGCGCCGCCACGGGCGGTTCATCCGGTGGGGCGCGGAGCGGCGAGCCGCGCAGGCGATCCTTGACCGCTACGGCGTCGCGATCTCCCCGACGGCGATCGTCGGCGAGATGCGTCCGACCGCGCAGGCCCTGCTGGCGATCGTGCGCGCGGCCGAGGAGCTGCGCGAGTTCCGTGGGCAGGCGCACGCGGGCGGCGTGCTCGTGCTCGACGAGCCGACGGTGTTCCTCCCCGAGCATGAGAAGGTCTTTTTGTTCGATCTCGTCCGGCGGGTGGCGGGAGACGGGACCGCCGTGCTATTCGTCTCCCACGACATGACCGCGGTGCGAGAGATCGCACACCGCGCGGTGATCCTCCGCGACGGCGCCAAGGTCGGCGACGTGCTCATGTCCGAGGCGACCAACCGTGAGCTGGTGCAACGAGTGTCGGGGCACCGGCAGCGCGACGGCAGCGCCGCGGCCGCGGCCGCGGTTGCGGTCGGGCCGGCGACGACCACCCGGCCCAGCTCGGGCGTTGCGCTGGAGGTCGCCGGCGTCTCGGGCGGTCGCCTGCGACACATCGATCTGACCGTCGACGCCGGCGAGATCGTCGGCATCGCCGGGCTGCTGGGCTCAGGCTCGGAGGACCTTCCCTACGCGCTGTTCGGCGCACTGCCGGGCGCGAGCGGGACGATGCGCTGCGGTGACTGGTCGGGCGACATCGCCGACCTGAGCCCCGGTCAGGCCCAACGGCTCGGAATCGCACTCGTCCCGGGGGATCGCAAGCAGCAGGCGGTGGCGCCCGGGCTGCCGGTCGCGACCAACATGCTGTCGCTCGTCCTCGGTCGTTACGTGAACCACGGCGCCCTGCAGCACCGGCGCCTGCGGGCGACCGCCGCCCAGCGCACGCTCACCTACGGCGTGCGTCCCGCCGACCCGTCGATCGAGATCGGAATGCTGAGCGGCGGCAATCAGCAGAAGGTGGTGCTCGCCCGCTGGCTGGAGCTCACCCCGTCGGTCCTGCTGCTGCACGAGCCCACACAGGGGGTCGACGTCGCGACCCGCGCCGAGATCTACGAGATCATGCGCTCGCTCTGCGAGCAGGGGGTGGCGATCGTCTGGGTGTCCACCGACTTCGACGAGCTCGCCACCGTCGCGCACCGGATCGAGGTGTGCCAGCACGGAACGTTGTCGGGACGCGTCAGCGGGCCGCCGTTCAGCCGCGATCGCATCACCGCGGAGGTCTATGCCATGACGGAGGAAGGGATGGTCCAGCAGCGATGACGACCAACGTCGGCCAGACACCATCAGATCCGCCGGGGTCCGGCGGCGCGGAGACACCGCCGCCGCAGACACCGTCGGCCTCCGCCACGCCGACATGGTCGGTGAACCGCGGCCGGCTCCTGGAAGGGTCGATGCTCCCGATCGCCTGGATCCTGCTGATCATCGGCTTCACGATCGGGTTGCCGCATCAGTTCCTGACGATCGACAACTTCTCCAACATCTTCGGCTCCCAGGCCGTGCTGTTCGTGCTGACGATGGCGCTGCTCGTCCCGCTCACCAACGGCGACATCGACCTCTCGATCGGGGCGCTCTCCGGCCTGGTGTCGATGATCATCGCGGTGCTCAATGTCAACCACGGTGTGCCGGTCGTGTGGTGCTGCCTGATCGGCCTCGGGATCGGAACCCTGGCGGGGCTGGTCAACGGGTTGATCGTGATCCAGTTCGACGTCGACCCGTTCATCATCACCCTCGCCACCGGCACCGTCTTCACCGGGATCGGAGAGTGGCTCTCCAAGGAGCAGACGATCACCGGGGTGTCGGCCAAGCTCTCGGAGTACACCTTTGTCAAGGAGTGGCTCGGGATCCCGATCGAGTTCTACTACGGGGTCGGGATCATGGTGATCATCTGGTACGTCCTGCAGTTCACGCCGTTCGGCCAGCGGGCGCTGTTCATCGGCCAGTCGCGAGAGGTCGCGCGCCTCAGCGGCTTCAAGGTCAACCGGATGCGGCTCCAGGGCTTTTTGATCGCCGGCTTCGTCTCGGCGATCTCGGGCATCCTGTTCGTCGGGACGACCGGTTCGGCGAGTCCCGGCTCGGGGACGACGCTGCTGCTGCCCGCCTACGCCGCCGCGTTCCTGGGACTGACCACGATCCAGCCGGGCCGCTTCAACGCCTGGGGCTCGGGGATCTCGGTGTTCTTCCTGGCCAGCGGCGTCGCCGGCCTGGAGCTGCTCGGAGCCCAGGATTACGTCCAGGAGCTGTTCTACGGCGTCGTGCTGGTCGTGGCCGTCGTGCTCTCCCGGATCGTCAACCGCCGCCGTCAGAACGCCGGCGCGAGCGCATAGCCCGAGATCGCGTGAGCAGCACGACCCCACGTCAGGGGGCAGACGCGTATCAGACGCTGCGCGACGAGATCATGTCCGGACAGCTGGCGCCCAACGAGCGGCTCGTCGAGCAGGACCTGGTCGCTCGCTACGGCCTCAGCCGCGGAGCCGTCCGCATCGCGCTGGTCCGGCTGGAGCAGGACCGGGTCGTCGTGCACGAGCGCAACCGCGGCGCGCGCGTGCGACGGGTCTCCGAGGCCGAGGCGGTGGAGATCCTCGACGCCCGCTCGGCACTGGAGGGTCTCGCCGCGGGGTACGCGGCGCGGCGGGCCACCGATGCCGAGATCCGCGAGCTCGTCACGATCGCCATGCAGATGGCCGAGCTGCAGCGAGGGGGCGACCTGGTCGCGATGTCTGACCGCAACGCGCAGCTGCACGGCATGATCCTGCAGATGTCGCGACACGAGACGATCCAGCGGCTCGCCGGTGAGCTGAAATCCCAGATGGTCCGCTTCCAGTACCGCACGATCCTGGCTGCCGGGCGCCCCGCGCAGTCGCTGGCCGAACACTCAGCGATCGTTGATGCGATCGTCGATCGCGACTCCGATGGCGCCGAGCGCGCGATGCGCACCCATCTTTCCAACGTCGCTCGGGCGCTGCACGAACGCGTCGTCGCCCAGGTGCCCGGCGCGAGCGAGCCGGCCGCATGACCGACCGCGTGAGCGAGGACCTGACGGTGTCACCGCACGCGCGTGAGCTGCTGCGGGGCGCCTATGACACCCACATTCACGTGGCGCCCGACACGGTGGCGCGGATCGTCGACGATGTCACCCTGGCCCGCCGGTTCATCGAGCTCGGCATGGACGGGTTCGTGCTGAAGTCCCACTACAGCTCCACCGCCGAGCGCGCCGCCACGGTGTGCGCCGCGGTGCCGGGCATCCGCGCGCTGGGGGCGGTCAGCCTCAACCGCGCGGTCGGGGGCCTGAACGCCTTGGCGGTGGAGATCGCCGCGCGGGAGGGCGCGCGCACGGTGTGGCTGCCGACCGTCGATTCGGTCAACGAATCGCATGAGCGCGACGCCGTCGGCTCCCACCCCCCGGTCTGGGTGCGCCTTCAGCTCGAGCTGCGTGAGCAGGGACTGGAGATCGAGCCGGTGTCGGTGGTCTCGCCCGACGGCGACGTGGTCGACGAACTGCACGCGGTGTTCGGGCGCATCGCCCACCACGGGATGGTGCTCGCGACCGGCCACCTCGACCGCGACGAGATCGTCTCCGTCGTCGACGCCGCGCTCGCCGACGGGGTCACCCAGATCGTCATCACCCATCCCGAATTCCCGTCGCAGTCGCTGTCGGTCGCCGACCAGGTCGCGCTGGCCGACCGGGGCGCGCTGCTGGAGCGCTGCATGACGACGCCGCATACCGGCAAGGTCTCCTGGGATGAGTGGATCGGTCACATCCGCGACTGCGGACCCGAGCACTCGGTGCTGTCCACCGATCTCGGTCAGGTGTTCAACCCGCCCGTCGAGGACGGCATGGGGATCATGGTCGACCGGCTGCTCGCGGCCGGGTTCTCAGACGAGGAGGTGCACGTGATGGCGGTCGTCAACTCGCGTCGGGTGGCCGGAGCCGATCCGTGGTGACCGACGCCCCCGTCGCCCGCCGGATGCTCGTCATCGGCGCCCACTCGGCGGACTTCGTGTGGCGTGCCGGCGGCGCGCTGGCGGTGTGCACCTCGCGGGGCGGCATCGGTCGCGTGATCGCGCTGTCCTATGGGGAACGCGGCGAGTCCGGCGAGCTGTGGAAGGATCCTGGCCAGACGGTCGACAACGTCAAGCGGATCCGCCACGGCGAGGCCGAGCGGGCCGCCGCGCACCTCGGCGCCGATTTCGTGGCCATGGACCTCGGCGACTACCCGCTGCAGATCGACCGCGAGGCGCTGATCGCGATCGCCGACCAGATCCGTGAGTTCGCACCCGACGTGCTCATCACCCACACCGACACCGACCCGTTCAACCCCGATCATCCGATCGCGTGCGACGCCGTCGGCCGGGCTCGGTCGCTGGCCGCCGGCGCCGGGGTCCCGAGCGCGTTCGGCACCGTCCGCCCGCCGGAGCTGTTTCTGTTCGAGCCCCACCAGCCGGAGCTGTGCAACTTCACCCCGACGACGTTCGTCGACATCACCGCGGTGATGGAGCGCAAGCAGGCGGCGATGGCCGAGATGAAGGCCCAGGCCTATCTGCGGACCTACTACGCCCAGCGCGCCGATCATCGCGGCAACCACGCCCGGCGCAGCTCGGGCAACCAGGAGATCCGGCAGGCAGAGGCGTTTGCGCGCGTGACCCCCGAGGTGGTGGCGGCGCTGTGAACGAGGTGATGGCGCAGCTGGCGCAGCTGGGCTCGGCGACCGTCTACGAGGCCGGGGGACGGCGCGGGTATGTCGACGCCGACCTGGTGCAGGTCGTTCCCGGGTCGCGCATCGCGGGCCCGGCGCGAACCGTGCTGTGCGGCCAGGACGACAACCTGATGGTCCACGCCGCGATGGCGCAGGTGGTGGCCGGCGAGGTGCTCGTGCTCACGATGCCCGAGCCGCGCCCGGTGGCGCTGGTCGGCGACCTGCTCGCCACCCAGGCGCTCGCCCACGGCGCCGCCGGGATCATCGTCGACGCCTCCGTGCGCGACCGCGAGGAGCTCGCCGAGCTCGGCCTGCCGATCTGGGCGCGCTGGGTTCGGGTCAAGGGCGCGCTGAAGGACACCCCGGGAACGATCGGCGAGCCGGTGCGCGTCGGCGGCGCGCTGATCCGCCCGGGCGACGTGCTCGTCTGTGACGCCGACGGGATCGCGGTCGTCGAGCTCGAGCGCGTCGAGGACGTGCTCGACGCCTCCCGCCAGCGTGAGGAGCGCGAGCGGGTCAAGCGGGGCAAGCTGGCGGCGGGTGAGCTGTCCTACGAACTCGACGGGCTGCGCGAGCGTGTGGAGCGCGCCTCGTGACCGCCAACAACGAGCTGACCCGCGATCTCGCCCACATCCACCACGCCGAGCTGCTCACGCCCGTCCCGGAGCAGAGCCTGCGGTTCTTCGTCGACCTGTTCGGGATGCAGATCGAGCATCGGGAGGGTCAGTCGGTCTTCCTGCGGGGCTGGGGAGAGACGCAGCCCTACGGCCTGAAGCTGACCGAGGCGCCGCTTCCGGGCCTCGGCCACATGGCGCTGCGGGCGTGGGACGGCCCCGGGCTGGAGCGCCGCGCGGCCGCGATCGAGGCCACCGGGCTGGGCGAGGGGTGGATCGATTCCGATCACGGACACGGCCGCGCCTACCGGTTCCGCGATCCCGACGGTCACCTGATGGAGATCGTCGACGAGGTCGACCGCTACGTGCCGCCCGAGGAGCTGCGGCCGCGCTGGCGCAACGTCCCCCAGCGCCACGTCGACCGCGGCGCGGCGGTCAAGCGGATCGACCACGTCAACGTGCTCGCCGCCGATGTCGCCGCCAACCGCCGTTTTGCCTCAGACCTGCTCGGCTTTCGCACCTACGAACAGGTGATCCTCGATTCCGGTCGTGAGTCCGGGGCGTGGATGAGCCTGACGATCGCCGCCCACGAGCTCATCTACACCGCCGATCACGCCGGCGGCCGTGGCCGGCTGCACCACCTCGCCTGGTTCGTCGACACCCGCGAGGAGATCCTGCGCGCCGCGGATCTGTTCGTCGACGCCGACGTGCCGATCGAGGCCGCACCGTCCAAGCACGCCGTCGCCCAGGGCATGTTCCTCTACGTCTATGAGCCCGGCGGCAACCGGGTCGAAGTGACGACCGGCACCCACTTCATCTTCGACCCCGCCTACGAGCCGATCCAGTGGACCGAGGCCGAGCGGTCGCGCGGGCAGGCGTGGGGCGTCAAGACGATCGAGACCTTCCACACCTACGGCACCCCCGACCTCAGCGGCAAGGCGACCGGGCCGCCGATCCCGCCGACGAGCCAGGTGGCGGAGCGTCGGTGAGCGGTGCCGGCGCGGTCGGTGCGTCCGTGAGCGATCCGGGCGAGGCCGGCGCGGGGGATCGCCTCGCCGTGCGTGAGCTCGTGGAGAACTGGGCGCTGTGGCGCGACGCGGGCGACTGGGAGCGCTTCGCCACGCTGTGGCACGAGGACGGGGTGATGATGGCGACCTGGTTTCAGGGCCCGGCCGCGGAGTTCATCCGCGTCAGCCGCGAGGGGTTTGAGCGCGGGGTGCGGATCCTGCACTTCCTCGGTGGCAGCGCGGTCGAGGTCGCCGGCGACCGGGCGATCGCGCAGACCAAGATGACGATCACCCAACGCGCCGACGTGCACGGCGTCGACTGCGATGTGATCTGCACCGGGCGCTTCTATGACTTCCTGGAACGCCGCGCCCACCGCTGGGGTCTCGTGCTGCGCCAGCCGATCTACGAGGCCGACCGGTTGGCGGTGGTGTCGGGCGGCGCCGCCCCCGCGCTCGACGGCGCGCTGCTCGCGCGGTTCCCGGTCGGCTACCGCCACCTCGCCTACGTCCAGGTCGGGGTCGGCTACGCGGTCAAGGACGACATGCCGGGGCTCACCGGCCCCGAGGTGCAGGAGCTGTACCGGCGCGGCGCCGCGTGGCTGACGGGGTCGGCAAACGACGCGGGATGGTGACCGCTCAGCCGGCGTCGCCGGCGAGCAGCTCGCGGGCGCGCTGCGGACCGATCGAGAGCAGCAGGGTCGGCAGGCGTGGGCCCGTCTCGGCGTCGACGAGCAGCCGGTACACGGCCTTGAAGAAGGCGCGCTGGGCGGCCTTGACCTCCGCATCGGGCTCGGCGTCGGCGGGCAGGCCGCGCAGGCGTTTGGGGATCGCGTAGACGAGCGTGGTAAGTCCGTCCAGGGTCCAGTCGGCCGCGAGACCGGCGGCCAGCTCGGTCACCCCCTGGCGCATTGCGGGCTCGAGGCTGTCAAAGACGTCGGCGGCGAACCGGTCGCGAACCCGGGTGCGCTGATCGATCGGGACGAGCTCGGTCGCGTAGTGAATCGCGCAGTCCAGACGAGGCTGGAGGCTGTCCAGAAACGCGTCTCGATCACCGCCGGAGGGCGGCAGGCCGAGGTGGGCGGCGACGATCCGAGCGATCTGGCCGTGGTCGCCCTGGGTGAGGTCGGCGACCGAGGCCAGCAGCCGGAACGACACCGGGCGCCGGGTGCGCTGTACCTCGCCGGCCGAGGACTCGATCGCCTCGGCGTGGATCGCGACCTCGTCGGCGGGGGCGTCCGGCCGCTCGGCGGCGGCGACGAGCCGGTCCCACTCGTCATACAGGCGCTGCACGCCCTTCGGCGTGAGGTCGATCTGAAACGGCTGGCTGGGCAGCCGGCGGATGTAGAGCCAGCGCAGAACCGCCGGCTCGAGCACGTCGAGCGCCGTCGCCGGGATCAACGCGCCGCCGACCGAGCTCGACATCTTGGCGCCGACGCCCGGCAGCGTGACGTTGCCGTAGACGGCCGTGTCGGGAGCGCGGCCCCCGAACAGGTCGGCGACGAGCGTGCGCCCGACGGTGAACGACGCCGTCGGGGCGTGGTGGTCGACGCCGGCGGGCTCGAACGCGACGTGCTCAAACGCCCAGCGCATCGGCCAGTCGACCTTCCACACGAGCTTGCCGGAGATGCGCTCGCCGTCGGCGAGGCTCATCGATCCGGCGTGGCCGTGGCGGCACTCCCAGGTGACGATCGGGTCGACGTAGGCGGTGACGTGCGTGTCGTCACGGCGGCACTCGGTGCAGTAGGGCTTGAATGGGTAATAGGCGGCGCGGCGCTCCTCTGCGCTGCGCTCATGGCGGCCGGCCGTCTGCTGACCGGCGAGCGTGTCGAACACGAGCTCACGCTCGTCCATGGCGCGGCGGATCTGCGCGTTGTAGGTCCCGGCCGGGTAGAGCTCTGACTGGCGGCGCTCGGTCATGCGGATCCCGAGCACCTCCAGCGAGGCGCGCAGCTCGTCCATGAAGTGGTCGGCGTAGGAGGGCGCGTCCCCGACCGGGTCCGGGATCTCGGCCAATGGCATCCCGATGAAGCGCTCATAGGCGGGGTCGACGCCCGCGGGGACCTTGCGGAAGCGGTCGTAGTCGTCCCACGAGTTGAGATGGACGACCGTCTCTCCCCGGCGGCGCAGCGCCTCGGCGACGAGGTGGGTGGTGAACACCTCCCGCAGGTTGCCGAGGTGGATCGGGCCCGACGGCGAGAGGCCGCTGGCGCAGACGATCGGTCCACCGAGCCCGTGGGCGGCGCGAGTGGCGATCACCTCATCGGCGAGCGCGTCCTCCCACAGGCGGGCACTCTCTCGGAGGCGGGCGTTCGGGGCGTCGGCGGCCATTCCCGCGAGCCTAGCCCGGCCGGCCCGACGGTGAGGACGTTGCGGCCGACC
>CAZZYU010000018.1:18105-42662 GCA_964658375.1 uncultured Acetobacteraceae bacterium
GGATGCGCGAGGCGCGGGGGGTTCGCGAGGCGTGGGGGACGCCCGCGCGCCGCAGCCTATGCGGCGGCCGGAGCCGGCGTGGTTCCGCGGCCGCCCGAGGCGTCGTCGGCGTCCTGGGCGGTGAGCGGCGTGGCGATGTCCTCCAACGCCTGACCCTCGGCCCTGATCCCGAACACGACCTCGGCCAGCCCGCCGAGCGCCATCAGCGCGGCGCCGATCATGAACGCCAGCTCGACGTGGCTGTACTTGCCCGAGCTGATCATGGACGAGAACAGCAGCGGCCCGATGATCCCGCCGATCCCGGTGCCGACCGCGTAGAAGACCGAGATGCACAGCGCGCGGGTCTCCATCGGGAAGACTTCGGAGACGGTGAGGTAGGCGCCGCTCACGCCAGCCGAGGCGAAGAAGAACGTGACCGCGAGCGCGATGATCAGCGTCGTCGCCGTCAGGTGATGTCCGGCGAACAGCACCGCCGTGATCGCCAGCAGCACCGCGGACAGGATGTAGGTGCCGCTGATCATCGGCTTGCGCCCGACGGTGTCAAACAGCCGGCCGAGGGTGAGCGGCCCGAGCAGGTTCCCGACGGCGAACACCGTGAGGTAGTACGGCGCGTTGCCGGTGGAGACGCTGAAGTACTTCTCAAGCAGCGTGCCGAGACCGAACGACACCGCGTTGTAGAGGAACGCCTGGCCGATGAACAAGCCGAGACCGAGCACGGTGCGCTTGGGATAGAGCGTGACCACCGAACGCACGATCAGCGCCAGCGGGATCGTGCGGCGCTGGCGAACGGTCATCTCACCCTCGGGCTCGGGCAGCGGCCGGCCGGTCTCCTCCTCCACCTCGCGCTCGATGCCGGCGACGATCCGCTCGGCCTCCTCCTCGCGACCGTGGATGAACAGCCACCGCGGGCTCTCCGGGACGTTGCGGCGGACGAGCAGGATCAGCACGGCGAGCACGGCCCCGACCGCGAAGCACAGCCGCCAGCCGACGTTGACCGCGAAGATCGACGTGTTGAGGGCGACGACCGCCACGAGCGTGCCGCCGGCGGCGCCGGCCCAGTAGCTGCCATTGATGCCGATGTCGACGCGGCCGCGCTGCTTGGCCGGGATCAGCTCGTCGATCGCGGAGTTGATCGCGCTGTACTCGCCGCCGATGCCGAAGCCGGTGAGGAAGCGGCAGATGAAAAACCACAACGGCGAGAACGAGAGCGCGGTGAGCGCCGTCGCCACCAGGTACATGCCGAGCGTGATCATGAACAGCTTGCGCCGGCCGAAGCGGTCGGTCAGCTGCCCGAAGACGAGCGCGCCGGCACACGCGCCCGCGACGTACAGCGACGCCGCCAGACCCGACACGTCGGCGGCCGAGATCCCGACCCCGGCGCCGCTCTGACCGATCCGACCGGCGATCGCGCCGACCATGTTGACCTCGAGCCCATCGAGGATCCAGACGGTGCCCAGGCCGATGATGATCCGCCAGTGAAAGCGTGACCACGGCAGCCGGTCCAGCCGGGCGGGGATCTGCGTCCTGATCGTCCCGGTCTGCACGCCCCCGTCACTCACGGAGCCCTAACTACCGCATCTGGTGTTCTGGCAATCCTGGATGTCAGCCCGCCGGGACGGGCTCGGCCGGCATCAAGGTGGTCGGCGCGTCACGACCGACCGACTCCCGTGCGAACTCGAGCACGACCCCCGTCGCGTCCCACCCCTGCGGAATCCGCCCGAGCATCCGCGCGGGCAGGTACTGGCGGGCGTTGGGCCATCCGTGACCCCCGCCGGAGATCCGGTAGAGGGTGACCGCCGGTCGATCGACGCTCGACCGCGCCCAGTGCAGGCGATCGATCGCAAAGCCCTCGTCGCTGGGCGCAAGACCCGTCACCACCGGCTCCGGATCACAGCGGTTGGCCGCGACCCAGTCGGCGACAAGCGCCAGCGGCGCCACCGAGTCGTGTCCGGAGGGGTCGATCAGCACCTGCGCGACCGTCTTCTGCGTGGCTCTGGCCAGCGCCCCCCGGGAGGGGCCGCCCTCGAAGGGCAGCATCGGATCCTCGGTCCCGGCGATCAGCAGCACATCGGCCCCGGGCGGCGCGACCGCGCACGCCTCGCGACCGGCGACGCGCGCGGTGCCGGTGACCAGGGCCATCCCCTTCGCGTCCACGGCGCCGCTGCGCAGCAGTCGCTCGGCGAACGTCGCCCCGCTCGAGACCCCGGTGATGACGACGCGGTGGGGATCGGCGGCGCCGATCTGGGCGAGGTGCTCGATCAACCGCGCGATGAACGCGGGGTCGTCGGCGCCGTCGAGACGACCGCAGCCGTGGTCGTCCCACACCGTCTGCAGTCCATCGGGGAACACGCAGCAGAACCCGGCCCGCGGGCCTCGGGTGTCGAGTCCCGACCACCACGCCAGCCGCGAACCTGAGGAGTTGAGACCGTGCAGCGCGATGAGCAGCGGCGGCGGCTCGCGATCGTGGGGGCCGCGGTCGGGCGCGCGCGCCTCGTCCGCGTCGTCGTCGTCGGGCACGGGCATCCAGTAGGTCCGCGTGACACCGCCGACGTCCAGCTCAGACCGCGTGAAGTACTCGGGCGGCAGAAAACGCAGGCGTCCTCCGCGCACGCGCGGTCGTTGCCTGCGATTCGGCCTGTCGCCCCCATTTCGTTCCATGGTCAGGGACGGCTGAACTTATTGCACCGACGCCGGCGTGGTCAACTGCCCGATCGGGCCGGGTCGACGATCACCACGAGCAGATGGCGGGGACCGTGGACTCCCTCCACGCGCGCAAGCTCGATGTCCGAGCTCGCCGACGGCCCGGAGATCAGGGTGATCGGCAGCCGGCGGGCGACGGCGGCCGGGGCGACCGCGGCGACCGCCGCCGGAACCTGGTCGGCGATCTGCGCCGCCTCGACGATGCAGATGTGGTGATCCGGGACGAGCGTGAGCAGCCGGCGCCCGCAGCGCGGGGAGCCGTCGAGGATCACCGTGCCGGTCTCGGCGATCGCCGCCGCGGCACCGGTGACAGCACCGTCGAGGCGGTCGAGGCGGCGAGCGGTCAGGGCGAGGGAGTCCTCGGTCACTCGCGGGCCGTTGGGACGCCACGGCGCGGGCAGCCCCGGTGCCACCGCGACGTGCGCCAGGCCCCACGTGGCACACGCGCGGGTCACCGCGCCACCGACCTGCGCCGGTGCGACCCGGACGACGTCGGCGCGATAGTCACGCACGCGGTCGGCGAAGCGGGCGATCCGCGCGTCGAGGCGCTCGGGCGCGTCGCCACCATCGACGGCGCCACCACCACCACCGGCGCCGTCGTAGTCGCGCGCGACCGGCACGTCGGCGGGTGCCTCAGCGCCGGGAACGTCACGCAGCGCGGCGTCGATTCGCCCCAGGATGACGTCGCGCGCCGCGCTCACGGGCGGTGCTCCGCAGCCCACCACTCCCGGAAGCTCTGCTCGGGCACGGCCGGCAGCTCGCGCGTCCGCATCCACCCCGACAGTGGTCCCGGGCCCACGCCGAGCTCGCCGATGCGGTTCAGCGGACCACGCCCGGCGCGCGCAGCGCGTTGGGCGGCCTCATATAGGCGGCGCCGCGCGAACACCCGGGCGAGCGCGCGCATCGCGACCGATTCCGCGCCGGCGCCGCCGGCCCGGACCTCCCGCGCACGCAGATGCACGAGCACCTGCGGGATGTCGATCTTCACCGGGCAGACGTCGGCGCAGGCACCGCACAGGCTCGAGGCGAAGGGCAGCGAGCGGGCCTCCCCGGCGCCGCTCAGCAGCGGGGTGAGGATCGCGCCGATCGGTCCGGGATAGGTCGAGCCGTAGGCGTGGCCGCCGGTGCGCTCATAGACCGGGCAGACGTTCAGGCACGCCGAGCAGCGGATGCAGTTCAGCGCCTGGCGCCCGACGGTGTCGGCGAGCACGTCGGTGCGGCCGTTGTCGAGCAGCACGAGGTGAAACTCGCGGGGACCGTCGCCCGGGGTGACCCCGGTCCACAGCGACGTGTACGGATTCATCCGCTCGGCGGTCGAGGAGCGCGGCAGCAGCTGCAGGTAGACCTCGAGGTCCTGCCAGCTCGGGATCACCTTCTCGATCCCCATCACGCTGATCAGCACCTCGGGCAGCGTCGTGCACATCCGGCCGTTGCCCTCGGACTCGACGACCGAGACCGTGCCGGTGTCGGCGATCGCGAAGTTGACCCCGCTGATCCCGACCTTCGCGTCGAGGAAGATCGAGCGCAGGTGCGCACGCGCCGCCTGGGCGAGGGCGCGCGGATCGTCGCTGAGGTCGACCGGCGCGCCGGGCAGCCGGGCGGCGAACAGCTCGCGGATCTGGGCGCGGTTGCGATGGATCGCGGGAACGAGGATGTGCGACGGCGCGTCGTCGCCGAGCTGGACGATCAGCTGGGCCAGGTCGGTCTCCCAGGCCCGGATCCCCCGCCCGGCGAGCGCCTCGTTGAGGCCGATCTCCTCGGTGGTCAGCGACTTGGCCTTGACCACCTCGTCGGCGCCGTGGGCCGCGATCAGGTTGCCGATGATCCGATTGGCCTCGGCGCCGTCACGAGCCCAGTGGACCGTGCCGCCCGCGGCCGTGACCGCGGCCTCGAGCCGGCGCAGATGCTCGCCGAGGTGGCGCAGCACCCGCTCCTTGAGCGCGCGGCCGGCCTCGCGCAGCTGCTCCCAGTCGTCGACCTCGGCGACCGCCGCGGCCCGCTTGACGCGGATGGTGCTCGTCGCGACGCCCAGGTTGTGGCGCAGCTGGCTGTCGGCGAGGGCCGCACGGGCGGCCTGCGGGAACGGCGTCGCGCGCGCGGGCGCGTGCTCAGCCATCGGTCGCCGCCAGCACCTGCGCCAGGTGCATGACCCGCACCCCGGCGCGCTGGTGAGACAGGGTCGCGCCGATGTGCATCAGGCACGAGCTGTCGGCGCTCACGCACAGCTCGGCGCCGGTGTCGAGGATCGCGCGTACCTTGTCGGTGGCCATCGCCGCCGAGGTGTCGGGGTTCTTGACCGCGAACGTGCCGCCGAAGCCGCAGCACTGCTCGGCGTCGGGCAGCTCTGAGAGCTCGATGCCGCGGACCGCGCGCAGCAGCGACAGCGGCCGGTCGCCGAGGCGCAGCGTCCGCAGGCTGTGACAGGTCGGGTGGTAGGTGACCGCGTGCGGGAAGACGGCGCCGACGTCGTGCACGCCGAGGCGGTCGACGAGCAGCTCGGTGAGCTCGAGCACCCGCGGCGTGAGGGCCGCGAGCTCACGCTCCAGCGCCGGGTCGGCGGCGCCGCGCGCCAGCCGCACGTAGTTCTCACGCACCATCGCCACGCATGACGCCGACGGGCTGACGACGACCTCGCTGTCGGCGAACGCGCGCACGAAATTGCGCACCAGCGGGACGCTCTCGGCCGGGTAGCCGGTGTTGAAGTGCATCTGCCCGCAGCAGGTCTGCGTGCGGGGGAAGTCGACCTCGACCCCGAGGCGCTCCAGCACCGTGACAACGGCGCGCCCGGTGTCCGGGAACAGCGTGTCGGCCAGACAGGTGATGAACAGGGAGGCCCGCATCGAGAGGCGGCCCCGCCGGGATGAGGCCGGGCCGCCTCCGGAGCCTACGCGGCGTCGTGGCTGCAGTGAGCCGCCGACGGCGGCGGGACGTCGAGCGCCGGGTTGCGATCAAAGAAGCCGTTGGGCTTGAGCATGAACCCGATCGTCCCGACCGGCATCACCGGCCAGTCCTCCGGTCGCGGGATGTGGTGGTGGCCCATCGAGTACCAGACGACGATGTCGGTGTCCTCGGTGGGCCGGCCGGCCTTGATCCACTCGGGCAGCCCGCCGCCACCCGGACTCTGGTTGGGGTAGTCGCCGGCCGCGTAGCGCTGGGTCGGGTCATACGGCGTCACCCACACGTGCCCGGTGATGAAGCCGGCGCGCCGGGCCACCGACGAGTCGGGATGCACGAAGCACGCCGTGTTGCCCCCCGGGTCCAGCTTGTAGGCGACGGGCGTCCCGATCCCGTTGCGCATCGACGGGTTGACGATCTTCCAGTAGCGCGCGGTGGCGGGCTCCACCATGCGACCGCTCTGACTCTCGGAGTCGAGCACCGTCTCGTGGGGCCGGAAGGCGTTGCCCCACGGGTTCTCGGGCCCCTCGGGCTCGGACACGGTGTTGACCTCCACCAGCGAGTTGGACTCGCCGTCGACCATCATGTCCAGGCGCACGTTGAAGTAGTGCTGGTGATAGGGAGCGGTGAGCCCGGGGGCGACCATCGTGGCGTAGGGCGCGGGCTCTCCCGGCGTCACGGCTCCGGTCGAGATGATCCCGGTGAGCTTGACCTCGCACTCGATCGTGCCGTCCTGCTGGAAGTACCAGTAGTAGCCGTACTCGTAGTTGCCGACGGTGGCGACGAACGAGATCACCAGCCGCCGGCTGCGGCGCACCTCGGTCTCGTTGGTGCGCCAATCGACGTGCTTCCACAGCAGCGACGCGTCCTCCTCGTGCAGACAGACCGCGTTCTTGACGACCATCGGCGCGCCGGCGGCGTCGGCGAGCACCCCGTCGAAGTAGTGGATCTCCCCCAGGCAGTCACAGCCGAGCTCCAGCGAGTTGGCCAGCGCCCCGATCCCGTACTCGCCGATGTCAAAGGCGTTCTTCCACACGTGGGTGGGCGCGGTCTCGCCGTAGGGGACGACCATCTCCGAGAACGACATCCGGTAGGCGACCGGTCGCAGCCGGTCGCCGTCCTGGTAGGAGACGGTGTGCAGGGTCAGTCCCTCACGGGCGTTGAAGCCGATCCGGATCCGCCACTTCTGCCACGCGATCTCATGGCCGGTGACGGTGAAGCTCGTCCCGTGGGGCTGGGTGATCTCGATCGGTCTGAGATCGTCGCGCGGCGGGCCGGTGTACTGCGGGGCGTAGTTGCCCGGCTCGGGCGGGAGCGGGGTGACGCCGGTGTCCTGGAGCTCGACGAGCTCCATCGTGTGCAGATCGACGATCGCGATCAGCCCCTCGACCGGACGCGCGTAGCCGTTGTCGCCCGGCTCCGAGCGCACCCAGGTCAGCGCCCGGCACAGCCGCCGGTCGTTGCCCAGCGCCCCGCCCGCCGACCACGGGTCGACCATCAGCAGGCTGGGATCGGTGATGCCGCGTCTGGCCAGCGCCGCGAGGAACTCGGGGTTGGCCTTGAGCATCTCCTCGCATTCGACGAACTCCTCGAGCATCACCCGTGGCTGCACGCCCGGGATGAGCGTCATCGAGGTCACCGACTGATCGGTGAGCGAGACGATCGCCTCGTGAACCTCGCCGCCGGCGCGATCCATCAGGATGACGAACGCCTCCCGCGCCACCGGAGGGTGGTCAGGGTCCGCGTCCCAGGCGAGCACGTCGGCCTTGGCCGGCTCGTGCAGCTCGACGGCCGAGAAGCGGACGCTGTCGGCCAGCTCGCGCTGCTCGCGCAGGATCGCCACCGCCTCGACGATCTCGTCGGCGGTGAGCGGCTCCAGCGGGTGGCGGTCGACGCCCGTCGCCTCATCGGCGGGAGCGAACGTGGTGTCGGTCATCGCGAGTCCTCTCCGGGGGATGGGGTCATCAGGCGGGCAGCGGCGGCGCGTCCTGGACGGGCCCGTCGAACACGTGGCGGCCGATGTTGTCGTACCGCTGGCGGTCGGCGACGCGGTAGTAGAGGCCGATCCCGATCCCGACCAGGAACGTCGCCAGGACCTCCCACGGGATGTACTTGATGAACGGGGTGCTGCCGGCGCCCGACAGGTCGGCGCGGTTGGCGATCACCAGGTAGGACGCCCCGATCATCGCGACCATCCCGATCAGCGGCGCGACGAACGTCCGAAACCAGTGGAAGTCCTCCCGGGCGTCGGTGCGGAAGTAGCGGATGATCGCCAGTGAGCACAGCGCCTGCACGACCAGCAGCCCGAGGACGCCGAACAGCGGCACGTAGGTGCCGAGCTTGAGCAGCGCCGCCGAGTTGCTCGAATCCGCCGCGGTGAACGCCACGACCCACACGAGCACGAGGATCGTCACCAGCATGCTCGCCCGGTGTGGGGTGCCATGCTCGTCGTGGGTGCGGGCGAAGTAGGGCGGCATCAGCCGCTCACGCGCCATCGAGAACGTGTAGCGCGCCGAGGTGTTGTAGAACGCCGTCGCGCATGCGAACGAGCTGGTCACGATCAGCACCTTGAACGCGTCGGTGAGCGACACCCCGAAGTACCTGCCGGTCAGGGGGTAGAACGCCGACTCGGTCTTGCCCGCGAACTGGGCCGAGACCGCCTGCGCGGCGCCGACCGGGCCGTAGCCGCTGACGAACATGTAGGCGACGCCGGTGAAGAGGATCCCCAGCCCGATCACCGAGCAGTAGGTCGCCGGTCCCATCAGCTTCTTGGGATGCCGGGACTCCTCGGCGTAGTTGGGCGCCATCTCAAAGCCGGTCCACGACCAGAAGGCACCGAACAGCGCGACGCCGGCGGCGCCGGCGCCGAACACCTTGACCGCGGCGTGGTTGTTGAAGATCGCCCCCGGGTTCAGCGGAGCCGCGCTGAAATGCGAGTGGCTGGAGAACAGGATCGAGAAGCAGAGGATCACCAGCACGAGCACCTCGGCGGTGAGACAGACCCCGAGGACCTTCGCGGTGAGCTCGATGTGAAACCACGACAGGATCGACATCAGCGCCAGCGCGACGAGCTCGATGATCCACGCGTTGACGTTGATCGAGAAGAAGTCGTGCAGCGTCGAGTGAGCGAAGTAGCCGCACACGCCGAGCACCGACGCCGAGAACGCGATGTAACACATCCAGATGAGGATCCCGGCACCTGACGCGAGGGTCGGCCCCAGGCCATGGGAGATGAAGCTGTAGAAGCCACCCGCAGCGCTCACCTTCCGCGCCATCGCCACATAGCCGACCGAGAAGATCGTCAGCGCGATGGTGGCGACCAGGAACGCCGCCGGGGTTGCCGAGCCGGCGCCAGAGATCGCGACCGGGACGTTGAACAGCATCGCGGTGATCGGCGCGGCGCCGGTCACGATCATGAACAGCACGCTGGGCAGGCCGACGGCGTCGCTGGCCAGGGCGCCGGCGACGCGGCCCTCTCGGTTCGTATCCGGCGCCGCGGACGGCAGTCCCGTGCCCGGCGATTCCGTGATCGAGGCCATGAAGCACACCTTCCATCCGCCGCGGTGACGTCCGCGGGCGGGTCGCGATTGACGGGCGACGCCAGCATCGCGAACCCCGGCGGCGGCGTCTTTGGCCCTATGGAAGAATTTCAATGGGCAATTGGCGATAACTCAGGCCTGACGCGGCTGGGGGGGTGCGGGTGCGGCTGAGTGCGGGTTGCACGAGTCGTGCGGGTGCTCCGCGGGACGGTGACGGCGTGACGGCGGCCGGGCAGTTCGGCGGGTCGGGCACAACCTCATCCGCATCGCCGACCGGCTCACCGGGGAGTCGATTCGTCCCGCTGGGAGGGCACAGCGTCATCCGCATCGCCGGCGGGGTCACGGGGGGGTCGATTGTTCCCGGGTGGAACCGACCAGCCAGGTACGCCACCAGTCCAGCAGCGCGAACACGCGCTCTCGGGTCGCCGTCTCGGCAGCGACCACCTCGGCGTCCAGGGCCGCCGGATCGGAGACGTGCTCGGCGACCGTCGCCGGCTCACCGCGAGACCAGCTGCGCCAGATCTCAGCGGTCACCTCCGGGTGGAACTGCAATCCCATCGCGGTGCCACGGGCGAAGGCCTGCAGCGCCCGGGGCGAGGACGCCAGCGAGACCGCGCCCGGTGGCAGGTCGATCGCGTCGAAGTGCCAGGCGAGGAACGGCCCGCGCAGCTGCGGGATGTCGCTCTCCGGGCTGACCCAGCCGAGCTCGGGACGCGCTGCCCGGTGCACCTGGCCGCCGAGCGCGCGGGCCAGGGCCTGGGCGCCGAAGCACACCCCCAGGACCGGGATGCCGTGATCGTCGGCGTCGCGCAGCAACGCGCATTCGCGGGCGATCCACTCGGGCTCAGACCAGTACGCGGACGCGCTGGAGCCGAGCGTGACGATCGCCGCGACCCCGTCGAGCTC
Organism: uncultured Acetobacteraceae bacterium; assembly: GCA_964658375.1. Lineage (GTDB taxonomy): Bacteria > Actinomycetota > Thermoleophilia > Solirubrobacterales > Solirubrobacteraceae > Palsa-465. The sequence continues at coordinate 28,146 of CAZZYU010000018.1, forward strand.
CGGCTCGGGGGTCCGGCGGCTGGTGCGCCATGGGATCCCGCGCGCGTCCAGCCACTCGCCGATCAGTCCCGCGGGCGCGTCGGGCTGATGCTCGCGGATGACGACCTCGCCCGAGACGGTCCCCGTTCGTACCTCCACCATCTCCCCCATCGCCATGCCCGTTCCTTTCCGTGCGGTCGTCGTCGCGTCGGAGACAACCCCGGTCATCCGGTCAGCCGGCTGGCGGGCGGCGGTCGGCCCACGGCAGCGCGCGTTCCAGCTGGGCGGCCAGGCGCAGCAGGACCGCCTCGTCGGGCGCCAGCAGCTGCACGCCCACGGGCAGCCCCGCCACCTCGCCGAGCGGCAGCGAGATCGCCGCCCAGCCGGTCGCGTTGGCCAGCGCCGTCCAGCCGGTGGCGGCGAATTCGACGTCGAAGAAGGCGTCGACGGTCCCGCGCGAGGCCGACAGCTCACCCGGCGCGGGCGGCAGGATGTTGAGCGTCGGGGCGAGCACCACGTCGGCGTTCTGGAAGATCTGCGCCGCCCGGCGCGACTGGGCGTGCAGGTCGTCGACGGCGGCGGCGTGGTCGACGGCGGTGAGCGCCAGCCCCTCCCGGACCATGTCCCAGGTCACGGGGTCAAGCTCTGCGGGCTCGGGATCTCGGCCGAGCTCGTCTTGGAGCCACCCAAAGGTGCCGGCGTTGTCGACGGCGTGGATCACCGAGATCGCGCGGCGCAGGACCTCGGGGTCGATCTGGACGGTGCCCGGGCTGAGGTGGTGGCCGAGCTGTTCCAGGGTCGCGGCGGCGGCGTCGGCCACCTCCTGGACCCGGGGGTCGACGGCGCCGGGGAACGGGGGACGCTCGGCGCGGAGGATCCGCACGGGGCCGCGGCCGGCGCCGGCGTCGGGGTCGGGGTCGGGGTCGCACTCGGCGAGGAACGGGCGCGCGGGCGGCGGTGCGGTGTAGGGATCACCCGCGGCGCTGCCGGCGGTGACGTCGAGCAGCAGCGCCGAGTCCCGGACGGTCCGGGTGAGGGCGTGCTTGACCGCCAGCCCGTCGAGCGACTGGCCGGCCATCGGGGCCATCGAGCTGCGCGCCCGGCGTGGCTTGAGGCCGACCAGCCCGCAGCAGGACGCGGGCATCCGGATAGAGCCCGTGCCGTCTCCGCCGGAGGCGGCGCCGATCAGTCCGGCGGCGACGGCGGCCGCCGAACCGCCGCTGGAGCCGCCCGGCGAGCGCGTCCGGTCCCACGGGTTCAGCGTCGGCCCGAACAGCGCCGGCTCGGTGGCGCAGTGGTTACCGAACTCCGGGGTGTTGGTGCGCCCGCAGATGATCAGGCCGGCGGCGAGGTAGCGCTGCACAGTCCAGGCCGTCTGCGTCGCGACATGGTCTCGCAGCGCGCGTGAACCCATTCGCTCGGGCCGGCCGGTCTGGGGCTCGCCGAGGTCCTTGAGCAGGAACGGCACCCCGGCCAGCGGGGTGTCGACGTCGCCGGTGCTCACGCGGTCGGCGGCGGCGCGCGCCTGCTCGAACTGCTCGTCGACGAGCACGTTGAGCTCGCGGGCGCCCTCCAGGCGCTGGATCGCGGCGTCGACGAGCTCCCGCGCGGACACCGCGCGCTCACGCACGAGCCGGGCCTGGTCGACGAGGTCGTGACGCATCAGCTCGGCGGCGGACACGGACGGCAGCGTAGAGCCTCCCCCCGATCGGCAATCCGCCGCCCACACCGCCGCCGCGGGGCTGCGCGGGCGACAATTGACCGGTATGCCCGCCGACCCGCACCCCTTCGAGCAGCACGGCTTCCTGCGCGTCGCCTGCGGCGTGCCTCACGTGCGCGTCGGCGACCCGCACACCAACGGCGAGCGGACGATCGCGCTGGCGCGCCAGGCCCACGACCGCCACGCCGCGCTGGCGATCTTCCCCGAGCTGGGTCTGGCCGCGTACTCCAGCGAGGACCTGTTTCATCAAGCGGCGCTGCTGGACGCGACGACGGCGGCGCTGGGCGACGTGGTCACGGCGTCGGCGCAGCTGCGCCCGGTGATCGTCGTCGGCGCGCCGCTGGTCGCCGAAGGCGGTCTGTTCAACTGCGCGGTCGTCGTGCACCGCGGTGAGATCCTCGGGGTCGCCCCCAAGAGCTATATCCCCGAGTACCACGAGTACTACGAGAAGCGCCAGTTCCGTGCCGCGCGGGACCTGATCGGCGACACGATGACGGTGCTCGGCGAGACGGTGCCCGCCGGCGCCGACCTCGTGTTCGCCGCTTCCGACCTGCCGCAGTTTCAGCTGTTCGTCGAGATCTGCGAGGACCTGTGGTCGCCGATCCCGCCCTCCACCTACGGGGCGCTCGCCGGGGCCACGGTGCTCGCCAACCTGTCGGCCTCCAACATCACGATCGGCAAGGCCGGCTACCGGCGGATGCTGTGCGAGGGCCAGTCGGCACGGACGATCTCCGCCTACGTCTACACCGCCGCCGGGCAGGGCGAGTCGACCACCGACATGGCCTGGGACGGCCAGGCGATGATCTGCGAGAACGGCGAGACGCTCGCGGAATCCGAGCGCTTCGCCGATGACGAGCAGGTCATCTGCGCCGACCTGGACCTCGATCGGATCGGCGCCGATCGGATGACGACCTCCAGCTACGGCGACACGATCCACGATCTGCGCCGCCGGCTGCGGCGGGTGCGCCGGGTGTCGTTTGAGCTGGGCGCCGCGGAGTCCGCAGGCGCGCTGCGGCGCCGGGTGGAGCGCTTCCCGTACGTGCCGGCGGATCCCGCGACGCGCAACGATCGCTGCGCCGAGGTCTACAACATCCAGGTCGCGGGGCTGCAGACGAGGCTGGAGGCGACCGGCATCGAGCGGGTGGTGATCGGCGTCTCAGGCGGGCTGGACTCCACCCACGCGCTGATCGTCGCCGCCCGGGCGATGGACCGCCTCGGCCTGCCCCGCGCCAACGTGCTCGGCTACACGCTGCCGGGGTTTGCCACCAGCGCGGCCACCCTGCGCAACGCCCACGCGCTGATGACGGCGCTCGGGGTCGGCGACGAGGAGCTGGACATCCGCCCGTCGGCGACCCAGATGCTGCGCGACCTCGGCCATCCGGCGGCCGACGGCGAGCCCCACTACGACATCACCTACGAGAACGTGCAGGCCGGGGAGCGGACCTCGCACCTGTTCCGCCTGGCCAATCACCACGGCGCACTGGTGCTCGGCACCGGCGACCTCTCGGAGCTGGCGCTGGGGTGGAGCACCTACGGCGTCGGCGATCAGATGTCGCATTACAACGTCAACGCCTCGGTGCCCAAGACGCTGATCCGCTTCCTGCTGCGCTGGGCGATCGGGGCCGACCTGTTCGGAGCGCAGGCCAATACGGTGCTGGAGGCGGTGCTCTCCACCGCGATCTCCCCCGAGCTGATTCCCGCCGGCGACGATCACGACGGCGATGGACCCCATCAGGATTCCGAGGCCACGGTTGGCCCCTACGAGCTGCAGGACTTCTTCCTCTACTACACGCTGCGCTTCGGCTACCGGCCGTCCAAGGTCGCCTATCTGGCCGAGCACGCGTGGGGCGACCGCGAGCGTGGCGAGTGGCCCGACCTGATCCCCGACGATCAGCGCCGCCAGTACGAGCCCGCCGAGATCCGCCACTGGTTGCAGGAGTTCCTGCGGCGGTTCTTCGCCACCAGCCAGTTCAAGCGCTCGGCGATGCCCAACGCGCCGAAGGTCGGCTCGGGCGGCTCGCTGTCGCCCCGCTCGGACTGGCGGGCGCCGTCTGACGGGGACGCCACCGCGTGGCTGACCGAGCTGCGCGACGGCTGACCCTCCGCGGCCATCACGCGCTGATCCGTCCGCGGATCATTCTCACACGATCCTCATTAACGCCCGCTACGGTGAGGGAGATGGCTCAAAAGGTCAGCGGCACCCCGGTGACCGATATCGAGGATCCGCGCTACGTCAAGGCGCTGGCGCATCCGCTCCGCGTGCGGATCCTGTCGATGCTCGAGGAGCGCGACGCGAGCCCGGTCCAGCTCGCCGAGCACCTTGATGCGACCCTTGGGACCGTCGCCTATCACGTGCGCACGCTCGAGCGCCTGGGCCTGATCGAGATGGTGGCCACCCACCAGCGACGCGGCGCCACCGAGCACGTGTACGCGGCGCGGGAGCACCCGCGGTTCTCCCACAGCGCATGGGCGGCGACCAACCCGATGACCAAGCACGTGATGATCGCCTCGACCCTGTCGCAGATCGGTGAGTACGCCGTCCAGAGCGCCGCCAGCGGCGGCTTTGATCACGGCGACGCGCACGTCAGCCGCGACGCGCTGAAGCTCGACGCCGAGGGGTGGACGAGCCTGGCGCAGGCAACCCGGCGCTGGCAGCAGGAGCTCGCCGCGATCGAGGCGGCCGCGTCCAAGCGCCTGAAGAAGACCGGGGAGAAGGCGATGGACGCCGGTCTGGTCATCCTGCTGTTCGAGGCCACGCCGTTCTTCGCCGACGGGGACGACCCCGCCTCCGCTTCCGCCTCCGCCTCGGCCACCGCCACCGGCACCGGCTGAGCAACGGGGCCTCGGGTCCAGACGGCCGGCCGCCGGCCATGCGGTACCGTCGCGCCCGTGCCGATGGACTGCACCTACCACCTGCGGATCCCGCACCGCGCGGGTCAGCTGGCCAAGGTGTCGACCCGCATCTCGGAGTACGGCGGTCTGATCGGCGACGTCTCGACGATCGCGATCGCCCGGCACGAGGCGCTGCGTGAGATCACCGTCGAGCTGCGCGACAAGGAGCACGCGGAGGCGCTCGCCGCCGGCCTGGGCGACCTGGAGGGCGTCACCGTCTCGTGGTTCCACGACCGGGCGTTCATCGCCCACGACGGGGGCAAGCTCGAGATCCAGGGCCGTCGGGAGATCGTCACCAACCAGGACGTCCGCGACGTCTACACGCCGGGGGTAGCCCGCGTCTGCACCGCGATCGCCGAGTTCCCGCAGCTCGCCTCACGGTTCACGATGATCGGGCGCAGCGTCGCCATCTGCACGAACGGCAGCCGGGTGCTCGGCCTCGGCGACATCGGCCCGGTGCCGGCCATGCCGGTGATGGAGGGCAAGTCGCTGTTCTACGCCCAGCTGGTCGGCGTCAGCGCGATGCCGATCCTGATCGACACCAAGGACGTCGATGAGTTCGTCGCCACCGTGACCCGGATCGCCCCCGGCTTCGGCGGCATCCACCTGGAGGACATCTCCGCGCCTGAATGCTTTGAGATCGAGCGCCGGCTGACCGAGGCGCTGCCGATCCCGGTGATGCACGACGACGTCCACGGGACCGCGGTGGTGACGATGGCCGCGGCGATCGCCGCCTGCCGCCAGGTCGACATCCGCCTCGATCAGGCGGTCGTCGGCCAGATCGGCCTCGGAGCGGCCGGCTTCGGGATCGCGACGCTGATCCACGATGCCGGCGTGCGGCGGGTGCTCGCCTGCGACCCCAACCCGCGCGCCCAGGCGCAGGCCGCCGCTCACGGCGTCGAGATCGCCGACCTGGAGACGGTCATGCGCGAGGCCGACGTCGTGGTGGCCACGAGCGGCGTGCCCGGCCTGATCGCGCCGGAGCTCGTCCGCTCCGGGCAGGTGATCCTCGCCCTGACCAACCCTGCGCCCGAGATCGAGCCGGAGATCGCGCTGGCCGCCGGCGCGGCGTTTGCCGCCGACGGCACGAGCGTCAACAACGTGCTCGGCTATCCGGGGATCTTCAAGGGCGCGCTGACCGCCGGCGCGACCGCGATCAACCTGGAGATGAAGCGAGCCGCGACCTGGGCGCTGGCCGCCCTCACCGTCGAGTCCGAGCTGGTGCCCAACGTGCTCGATCGCTCGGTGCACGACGCGGTGGCCTCCGCCGTGCGTCAGGCGGCACTGGACTCCGGCGTCGCCGACCCCGACCGGGCGCCACCGGAGTTCTGAGAGTTCTGAGATCGCCCGCGCGCGGTTAGGATCGAGGTCATGAGCATCGTCAAGATCAACGCGATCACCGTCCCCCGCGACCGCCGTGACGAGTTCGCGCAGCGGTTCGCCGCCCGCGCCGGCCGGGTGTCGGGCGCCGAGGGGTTTGAGAGCTTCGAGCTGCTGGCGCCCAACGACGACCGCGAGGTATGCCTCGTGCTCACCCGCTGGCGCTCCGAGGACGACTTCCAGGCGTGGGTGGCCAGCGCCGACTTCGCCGCCGGGCATGCCCAGCACCGGACCAGGGGCCCCGTCGGGACCGCGAGCGAGCTCTGGTCCTTCGACGTGCTGGAACGCGAGCAGCCGGCCGCATCCTGACGGCTGGGGAGCGAACGGTGAGGCCGGGCGGTGGCGGGGCGGTGACGTTGACCCGGGTGCGAGACGCCGCGTTCTGGACCGTTGGTCCGTTTATGGTATACGTTGACTCCTCAATGGACGGCCCCGATGACCGCCCTCCCACTCGACAGCAAGGATCTCCCCCGTGTCCGTCAACACCGCGCAGGACCGCATCGCCGGCAGCTGGAACTTCAACCCCGTGCACTCGTCGGTCGAGTTCTCGGTCAAGTACCTGGTCGCCGCGTTTCGCGGCAGCTTCGAGGACCTGACCGCCTCGCTGGCGGATGGCGTGCTGACCGGGACCGCCAAGGTCGCCTCGATCAAGGTCAAGGACCCCAACCTCGCCGGCCATCTGATGGCGCCGGACTTCTTCGACGCCGAGCAGTTTCCCGAGATCAGCTTCACCTCGACGATCCTCGACATCCAGGGCGATGAGCTGACGCTCGGCGGCGAGCTGACCATGAAGGGCGTCACCAAGACCGTCCAGTCGACCGGCACGATCGAGGGCCCGACCGAGGACTTCATGGGCAATACCCGCCTGGGCCTGCGCGTGCAGACGACGATCGACCGCAGCGACTTCGGCGTCAGCTGGAACGCCGACCTGCCCAAGGGCGGCAAGGCCCTCAGCAACGACGTCACGCTGACCGCCGAGCTCGAGTTCAACAAGGCCTGAGCTGATGCGGATCCTGGCGATCTCGGGCTCACTTCGCCGGGACTCTCACAACACGGCCCTGCTCCGGGCGGCAGCGAACCTGCTGCCGCCCGGGGTGGAGGTCGTCGCCTACGAGGGCCTGGCCGCGGTTCCGCCATTCAACGAGGACGACGTCCCGGACCGACCCGGACCGGCACAGGAGCTGTGGGACGCGGCGGCCGCCGCCGACGGCCTGCTGATCGCGACGCCCGAGTACAACAGCTCGGTCCCCGGGGTGCTCAAGAACGGCCTGGACTGGCTGTCTCGGCCGCTCCAGGACAGCCCCCTGCGCAACAAGCCGGCCGCGGTGATCGGCGCCTCCACCGGCATGTTCGGCGCCGTGTGGTCCCAGGCCGAGACCCGCAAGGTCCTCGGTGCGATCGGCGCCCGCGTGATCGACCGCGAGCTGCCGGTCCCCAATGCCCATGAGCAGTTTCACGAGTCCGGGCGGCTGCTGGACAGCGAGCTCGAGTCCGAGCTGCTCGCGGCGCTCACCGAGCTGATCGACGCAGTTGCGGCGCGCGAGAGCGCGGCGGCGGCCGGTGACGAGACCGCCGCGAGCGCGGGATAGCCCCGCGCCCGCGCTGCCCCTCGCCGGGCAGCTGCCGATCGCCGGTCGGCCTCCGGAGCGCAGCGACGCGGCCGCCAACCGGGCGCGCATCCTGGCGGCCGCCCGCCGGGTGCTCGCCGAGCACGGTGCCGAGGGACTGTCGATGAATGCGGTCGCCGCGGCGGCGGGCGTGGGCAAGGGCACGATCTTTCGTCGCTTCGGTGACCGCGACGGGCTCACCGGGGCGCTGCTGGACGCGCATGCGACCGAGCTCCAGGACGCGTTCCTGTTCGGGCCCCCGCCGCTGGGCCCCGGCGCTCCGCCCGACCAGCGCCTGGAGGCGTTCCTGCGCGCCCTGGTCGCCTTCCATGCCTCGCACCTGGACATCGTGCTCGCCGCCGAACGGCGCGCGCCCGGCTCCCCGCCGGTCTACGGGGCCATCCTCATCCACACCCGCTACCTGCTGGAGCTGATCGACCCCCGGCTCGACGCGCCGGTCGCCGCCGGACTGCTGCTGAGCATGGTCTCGCCGCTGACCCTGCACCGACTGCTGCGCACCGAGGCTCTGCCCGCCGAGCGCGTCGCCGACGGCGTGATCGCGCTGCTGCGGGGAATCACCAGCGGCCCGGACCGGCCGTCGGGCTGACCGGTCAGCTCGCGGGCGCGAGTGCGGATGCGGCCGAGCCGCGCTCGCGCAGCTCGGGCCGGATGACGACGCGCTGGCGGGTCGCGGGATCACCGTCGATCGCGGCGAGCAGCATGTCGACCGCCGCCTGCGCCAGGCGCTTGGAGTTCCAGTCAAACGTGGTCAGCGGCGGCGAGAGCAGCGTCGAGATCGGATGGTCGTCATAGCCGATCACCGACAGCTCGTCGGGAATCCCGATCTCCAGCTCCCGCGCCGCCGCGTAGACGCCGTAGGCGAAGGCGTCGGCAAAGCAGAACGCCGCCGTCGCACCGGGGGAGCTGATCAACAGCCGCCGCGCGGGCGTGATCGCGTCGCGTAGCTCATACGCTCCGTTGGCCGACCGAACCTCGAGGCCGAGCCGGCGGGCCTCGGAGGTGACGATCAGCTCCGCCGGACGGTCGTGGGTCGGCGATCCGGGCGGGCGCAGGACCACGATGCTGCGATGCCCGAGGCCGTGCAGGTGCTCAAGAGCGCTGCGCACCCCGGTCCGGTTGTCATAGAGCACCTCGCCGATCGGGGCCGCGCCGGCCAGGGAGTCGCCGATCGAGACCACCGGCAGCGCGGCGGCCAGCTCGGCCCAGAACGGGTCAGACGGGTCGACCGGGGTGACGATCAGCCCGTCGACGTGCTGATCGCGCAGCTGGCGGGCGAGCATCCGTTGGCGGTCGGGGTCCCCGCCGGCGTCGAGGATCAGCGCGTAGCGTTCGTGCTCGAGCAGGACCCGGCCGGTCTCCGCGACCAGCCGCTGCTGCCACAGATCCTCCAGCGACGGCCCGAGGATCCCGATCATCCCCGTCCGGCCGCTCGCCAGCGCGCGGGCGATCGGGTTGGCTTCATAGCCGAGTTCGTCGGCGAGCCGGCGGACGCGTTCCTGGGTCTCCTCCGAGACCATGATCCCGCGCAGCGCGTAGGAGACGGCCGCGGGTGACAGACCGGCGGCGTCGGCCACCTCGCGGATCGTGACTCGCTTGGCCGGGGTCACCATCAGAGCCTAACTGCCCGATCCGGCGCGCGGGCAATATCCGCCGCGTCCGGCGCGGCCTCGGCGGAGCCGATCAGACCGGCGCGCCGCTCATCATTGAGCGAAATGCTGGCGATTCGCCACCAGGACTGCTATTTAACCGGTTCACTGAAACGCTTCATGAATCGGTTAAGGCCATGACTGCAGCGACCGATGTGCATCAGCATCTCTGGCCGCCCGCGCTGATCGAGGCGCTGCGCCGGCGGTCCGCGCCCCCGCGGATGCGCGACTGGACGCTGCAGCTCGCCGGGGAGCCCGACTACGTGGTCACCCCCCGCGATCACGACCCCGATACGCGGGCGGCGCTGATCGCGGCCGACGGGCTGGAGCGGGTGCTCGTGTCGCTGTCAAGTCCGCTGGGGATCGAGTCGCTGCCCGGTGATGAGGGCGCCGAGCTGCTCGCCGCCTGGCACGAGGGCGCGCTCGCGCTGCCGGCGTCGTTTGGCGCCTGGGCGGCGGCGGGCCTGACCGAGATCGACCCCGGAGAGCTCGAGCGAAAGCTGGACCGTGGATTTGTCGGGTTGCAGCTCCCGGCGACCGCCCTGCTCGACGCTCCCGGCTATGAGCGCGCCGGCCCGCTGCTCGAGGTGCTTGAGCGTCGTCGCCTGCCGCTGTTCATCCATCCCGGCCCCGATCACAGCCCGGCCGGCGTCCCCGCATGGTGGCCGGCGCTCGTCGGCTACGTGTCGCAGATGCACGCCGCCTGGTTTGCCTTCCGCGCGGTCGGGCGCGCGCGCCACCCGCGGCTGCGGACCGTCTTTGCGATGCTCGCCGGGCTGGCGCCGCTGCACGGCGAGCGCTTCGCGGCGCGGGCCGGGGAACGGACCGTGCTGGACGAGGACGCGTTTCTGGAGACGTCGTCCTACGGGCCACGCGCGATCGACGCGGTCGTCCGCGTCACCGGGATCGACGTGCTCGTCCACGGCTCTGATCGCCCGTACGCGCCGCCGCCGCAGACCGGCCTGGGCGACGCCGCCGACGCCGCCCTGCGCGTCGCCAACCCCCATCGTCTGCTCAGCCCATCCGGAGGTGCGCCATGACCCTGTCGTCCCTGCCGGCCCGCAACCTGCAGCGCGACGAGCTGAGCGCGCTGGTGACACGCCTCGCCGCCGAGCCCGAGCTGTGGTCCGCGCTGCTGGACTACGACGACGATCAGCGGGTCTACGCGTCGCTGCACCGCGACGACTACGTCGACGTGTGGGTGCTGTGCTGGACCCCGCTCAATGACACCGGCTGGCACGACCACGACATCTCGTCGGGCGCGGTGCACGTCGTGCGCGGCGCGCTCGCGGAGTCCAACCCGCGGATCGGCGGCGAGCCGGCCACCCGGATCGTCACCGCCGGTCAGTCGTTCTGCTTCGGCCCCGACCACATCCACCGCCTGTCCGGGGCCCACGAGCGCTCGGTCTCGATCCACGCCTACTCCCCGCCGCTGTGGCGACTGGGTCAGTACTCGATCGCCGATGACGGCGTGATGCGCCGACAGTCGATCAGCTATGCCGATGAGCTGCGGCCGCTCGAGGAGCCGCCCGCAACCGTGCCCGCCGAGACGTCGGCCCGTACTAGCGTCATGTGAGACGAAGCCCCGCTTTCGATCCCGTGGAGGGAACGCATGTCAGCCACCCAGCAGAAGATCCCCGGCCCCGACCATCCGATCACGATCGATCGCCATCCCTCTCGCGTCGTGGTCAGCGTCGGCGATCACATCGTCGCCGACAGCACCAACGCCCTGTCGATGCGCGAGGCCAGCTATCCGCCCGTCGTCTACGTGCCGATCGCCGACGTCGACCGGGCGGTGCTGGTCGACAGTCAGACGACGTCGCACTGCCCTTACAAGGGCGACGCCGCCTACTACTCGGTGACCACGCCCGACGGCGTGGTCAAGGATGCGATCTGGTACTACCCGGCGCCCTACGACGCCGTCGCGCCGATCGCCGACCACGTCGCCTTCTATCCCGACCGGGTCCAGATCGACACCGGGCAGTCCAGCTAAGGGTTCACGGGGGCATCGCCGCGGCGCCGGGGGTCCGCCCCGGCGCCGCTGGTCAGACGCGCCGTTCGGTGAGCGGTCAGTCCCCAGGCGTCAGCGCGATGCCGCGACTGCTCAGGTCCCCGATTCCGCCGCCGGCGACGCGGACGACCTCGGCCTGTCCGGCGCGGCGCAGCAGACTGGCCGCAAACGCGGCCCGCACCCCGCCCGCACAGGCGACCGCGATGACGCGGCCGTTCGATCCGTGCGCACCGGCGCCGATCGCGCCGACCTCGCGCAGGCGGGCGAGCGGCACGTGGCGCGAGCCGGCGACGTGACCGGCCATCCACTCGCTCTCCTCACGCACGTCGACGAGCTCGATGCCGTCGTCGCGCAGCCCGTGCGCCAGCCGATCGACATCCCAGGAGGTGGCGGTGGCGACCGGCAGGCCCGCGGTCGTCCACTGCTCGGGGTCGGCGATCACCGTGCCCGCCAGCTGCCAGAACCCGACCGCCTGCAGTGCGCTCGCGGTCCGTCGGGCGGCGTCCTCGTCCGCGGCGACGATCACGAGCGGGCGCTGCGGATCAAACGCCCAGCCGGCGCGGGTGCCGAGGCCCGCCGAGGTCACCGGCAGGTTGACCGCACCCGCCAGGTGGCCGGCGTCGAACTGCTCGGGCGGCCGACTGTCGAGCACCGTGACCCCGTCGGCCAGCAGCGTGCCCAGCTGCGCCGCGTCGAGCGCCGTGGGCACGTCGGGCAACGTCGCCGGCGCGTTGCGGTTGAGCTCGACGATGCGCTCGATGTTGGGCGGGCGGCAGGGCAGGCTGGCGGTGACCCCGGAGACGAAGTCAGCGACGTCAGCCCCCAGCAACGGGTTGTGGCGGCGCTCGTAGCCGATCGTCGAGCTCGTCTTGTGGCTGAGCCCCGCCCCCCCGCACAGCGAGCCGCCGACGTGGGCGGGCCAGACCTCGACGCCGTCGCCGAGCGCCAGCAGGTCGGTCAGCGTCGCGTGCAGCGCGGTTGCGCCCTCGGCCGGCTCATAGGCGAGATCGGGCCGCGCGACGTCACCGACCAGCAGCGAGTCACCGGTGAGCAACATCCACGGCTCGACGCCGCGGGTGAGATCGGCGACGGCGAGGGAGAGGTGCTCGGGGCGGTGGCCCGGGGTCCCCAGCGCGGTCAACCGCAGCGACCCGACGGTGATCTCGTCGCCGGCCACGATCACGTCCGCGCCTGACGCACCGCCGGCGCCGACCGGCCGGTGCCCAAGCGCGCCGGTGGCCGCGATCAGCCGCGTGCGCCCGGACACGTGGTCGGCATGCTCATGGGTGTCGATCACGTGGCGGATCTGGAGGCGCTCGCCGGCGGCGATCTCCAGGTACTCGTCGATATCCCACCGGGGGTCGACGACGACCGCCTCGCCCCCATCGCCGAGGATGTAGGACGCGCAGCCGAGGTCGCGGTACAGCACTTGGCGGAAGAACATGGGCGGATCCTTTCTGGGCAATCTCAACCGAGAGAGTTGACTTTGTATAGCCCAGCCCGGCGCGTCCGTCAATGGTGCGAAAACCCTCGGCGTTTTGGGCGATTTGAGCCGGCGTGGTCGGCCGGCCCCCGCTCTGCGTCAGGAGCGGTGCCGCACGCCCAGCTGCGCGTTGCCCGCCGGGGTCTGACCCGTGACGGCGACGTCGCGCAGCGCCTCATCGACGGCGGCGAGCACGTCGGGGGCGAGCTCGATCCCGGAGGCGGCCGCGTTGGCGTGCACCTGCTCGGGCCGCGAGGCGCCGATGATCGCCGAGGCGACCTCGTCGCGGCGCAGCACCCAGGCCAGCGCCAGCTGCACCATCGTCAGGCCCGCCCCCTCGGCGATCGGGATCAGGCGCTGCACGGCCTCAAGCGTCGCGTCGCTCATCAGCCGCCCGATGAAGGTGCTCATCGACTCACTCGCCGCGCGCGAGTCCGAGGGCAGCGGCTCGCCGGGCTTGTACTTGCCGGTCAGCACCCCCTGGCCCAGCGGCGACCAGACGATCTGGGAGATGCCGTTAGCCTGGCTGAGACCGAACACCTCGGCCTCCGGCGCCTGCCAGAGCATCGAGTACTGGGGCTGGGAGGAGACGAACAGGTCCGGTCCGCCGATGTCGATCGCCGCCTGGATCTGCTCGGGCGTCCATTCGCTGAAGCCCAGGTACCGCGCCTTGCCCTCGGCGACCACCCGCTGGAGGGCCTCGACCGTCTCCTCGATCGGCACCTCGACGTCGAAGCGGTGGGCCTGGTAGAGATCGACGTGGTCGGTGCGCAGGCGCGCCAGCGAGGCGTCGATCTGCTTGGCGATCTGGGCGGCCGACAGGCCGCGGTCCGCGGGATCATCGGACATCGGGAAGTACACCTTGGTCGCCAGCACGTAGGAGTCACGCGGACGCCCGGCGAGGATCTCTCCCCACGCCGTCTCGGCGGCGCCCTGACCGTACGCGTTGGCGGTGTCAAAGAAGTTGATCCCCGCCTCGAACGCGGCGTCGGTGCAGGCGCGGGTGGCCTCGGCCTCCACGCCCCCGGAGTAGGTCAGCCAGGAGCCGAGCGAGATCTCCGAGACCTGGAGGTCGGAACTGCCGAGTCTGCGATAGCGCATCGCGGGTCTGCCTTTCAGTGGTTGCCGAGCGTCTGCCAGACGGTGGCCGAGATCCGCTCGATCGTGTCGATCCCGTAGTCCTCGGTGGGACTGCCGTCGGTCATCACCGCGATCAGGTAGTGGCGGCCCGCGCCGACGACCGAGCCGATGCTGTTGACCTGCCAGCTGCCCTGGTAGGGCAGCCATCCGTTCTTGAACGCCACCCGGGCGCCGTGGCCCAGACCCGCGGTCACCCCCCAGGTGTCAAACGGGATGATGTGACGCATCAACGCGTACTCATAGTGACGCGAGGTGGCGGTGAGCAGCCGGTTGGGGAACAGGACGAAGCGCAGCAGCTTGATCTGGTCCTGGGGAGTCGTCGTCGTCAGCCCCCAGGCGGTGTTGGCCCGCGTCTGATGCATACCGACCTGGTCGTCGAAGCCCTGCACCGCCGACGGGCCGCCCTCGGCGTCAAAGAGATCGCTGGCATCGTCGTCGTCGCTGGACTCGATCATGCCGGTCGCCAGCGCCTGCGTCGCGCCGTCCAGGCCGCCGTCTGCCTGCTTTTCATGCAGGAGCGTGGCCAGGATGTCGACCTTGACGATGCTCGCGGTGTGCTCGGCGTGCCCGGGCCGGTAGAGCATCGTCTGTCCGGTCTCCAGGTCCTCCACACCGGCGGTGATGTTGCCCTCGCGTCC
>CAZZYU010000019.1:0-41952 GCA_964658375.1 uncultured Acetobacteraceae bacterium
GGCCGACGTTGACGTCGTCCTCGGAGATGCGGATCGTCGGGTAGGTGTCCGAGCGCGAGTCTTCGTCGAGCAGCAGCGCGTCGCAGACCACCTTGGAGCGCGACCCGTGGGCGCCCTTGGCGATCTCCAGCAGCCCACGGTAGGAACCGCGGCCGCCGTCCTTGGAGATCGACTTGGCGAAGATGTTCGACGTCGTGTTCGGCGCCGCGTGGATGATCTTGCCGCCGGCGTCCTGGTGCTGGTCGGCCCCGGCGAACGCGATCGACAGGATCTCGCCGTGGGCGCGCTCACCCATCAGGTAGACGCTCGGATACTTCATCGTGAGCTTGGAGCCGAGGTTGCAGTCGACCCACTCGACGGTGGCGTCGGTCTCGGCGATCGCGCGCTTGGTGACGAGGTTGAACACGTTGGTCGACCAGTTCTGGACCGTCGTGTAGCGGATCCGGGCGCCGGGCTTCGCCACCAGCTCGACGACCGCCGAATGCAGCGAGTTCGACGAGTACGTCGGCGCGGTGCAGCCCTCGACGTAATGCACGTAGGAGCCCTCGTCGGCGATGATCAGCGTCCGCTCGAACTGGCCCATCGACTCGGTGTTGATCCGGAAGTAGGCCTGCAGCGGCATCTCGACGTGGACGCCCGGCGGGACGTAGACGAACGAGCCGCCCGACCACACCGCGGAGTTCAGCGACGCCAGCTTGTTGTCGTTGGGCGGGATGATCGTGGCGAAGTACTCACGCAGGAGCTCCTCGTGCTCGCGCAGCGCGGTGTCCATGTCGGTGAAGATCACGCCCTGGGCCTCGAGCTGCTCGTTGACCTGGTGGTAGACGACCTCGGACTCATACTGGGCGCCGACGCCCGACAGGAACTTGCGCTCGGCCTCGGGGATCCCGAGCCGGTCAAACGTCTTCTTGACGTCCTCGGGCACGTCGTCCCAGGAGCGCTCGGAGCGCTCGGAGGCGCGCACGAAGTAATGGATGTCGTCGAAGTCGACCTCGGCGAGCATCGGCGAGCCCCAGGTCGGCATCGGACGGGCGAGGAAGTACTCCAGCGCCTTGAGGCGGAAATCGAGCATCCACTGCGGCTCGGACTTGAACTCCGAGATCTTGGCCACCAGCTCGGCGGTCAGCCCCTTGGGCGCCTTGTACAGGTAGTTCTCGGCGTCGTGGAAGCCGTAGCGCTCGGTGTAGTCGGCGTTGATCCCGCGCAGCTTGTCGTTCTCGGTCAGCACGGGGGGGTTCTCGGTGACGGTGTCGGGAGTAGCCACTACTCCACCTCCAGCTTGATCGTGTCGCCCTCGATGATGACCGGGAAGGTCTCCACGGGAACGTA
Source organism: uncultured Acetobacteraceae bacterium (assembly GCA_964658375.1). GTDB lineage: Bacteria > Actinomycetota > Thermoleophilia > Solirubrobacterales > Solirubrobacteraceae > Palsa-465. The sequence goes on from CAZZYU010000019.1 coordinate 1,330, forward strand.
TGCGGGCAGGGTCTTCGGCTTGCCGGTCGTGACGTCGAACCGGGAGCCATGACGAGGACATTCGATCGTGCACGCCGACTCGTCGAACTCCCCTTCGACGAGGGGGCCGTCATCATGCGAGCAGCGGTCTTCGATCGCGTAGACCGTGCCGCCGCAGTTGAACACGCCGATCTCCAGATCCTCCCAGGTCACCAGGCGCTTGCCGCCGGGGGCAAGCTCTGAAGTAGGGCAGACATCGATGATCTGGGGCACGTGCGCGTAAAACCTAGCGTGGGGATCGGATTTCTCCCCGGAGTTTAGCGACCCGCGACCGGCGCCTCCGATGGCCCCGGGCCGTAGATCTCGGCCTCGGCGATGACCGCCGCGGGGACCTCGCCGTCGCGCCGAGCGCGTTGACGCGACGAGAACATCTGGCCCCGGGCCGTCTGCGTGGGCGCGAAGCCGGCCAGCCCGGTCGCCGGCGCGATGTCGTCATAGATCGCGTCGATCCCGCCGCGCATGAAATAGGCCTCGTGCCAGAAGCCGGTGCCGCCGGTGTCGTGCATGAAATCCAGCCACCACTTCCGGTGGGGCTCTGAACGCGTCCACGCCTCCAGGCTGTCGAGGTCGCGCCAGTACTGGCGCATCCCCAGGTGCGGCGGCAGCAGCGACCAGATGAGGTTCTCATGCGACAGCAGCCCGTCGGGTGCTGCCTTCCAGGAGCGCTCGATCTGGGGGCCGAGGCCGAGCAGCGTCAGCACGCCCTTGGGCTTGCGGACCTGCATGCCCAGGTACACCACCACCAGCTCCGGATAGGCGGTCAGATCGACGGTCTGGCGATCGACGCGGGCCACCGACGCATCCTGTCAGGTCGCCGGGGCCCCGTCGAGCCCCGCCCGACACAGCCAGATGACCTCGGCCGGATCGATCGCGCTGCGCGCGCACGCGGCTGAGCCGAACTCCGGCTCGGGATCGATCCGCTGCACCGCGAACCCGGCGGCCGTCAGCCGGTCGGCGATGTCGGTCGCGTACATGCGCACGTGGTCAGGGCGCGCGAACGCGTGCCGGCGCGCTTGGGGCTCGGTGATCGACGGGTCCTCATAGGTCGCCGACCGGGTGAGGTCCAGCGGAGTCATCACCAGGCACCAGCCACCGGGCGCCGTGACCCGGCGCAGCTCGGCCATGGCGGTGGCGTCGTCGGGGATGTGCTCCAGCACATGGGAGCAGATGACCGCGTCGACGCCGGCGTCGGGCAGCTGCAGAGCGGTGATGTCGAGCTGCAGGTCGACGTCGGGCTGGGTCAGGTCGGCGGTCAGGTAGCGCAACCCGGGCGTGGCGGCCAGCCGCCGGCGCAGCGACCACTCGGGGGCGAAGTGCAGCAGCGACGCCGCGTCGCGCAGCAGCTCCGGCCGGGTCCGGCTCAGCAGCAGCCACTGCGCACGATGGCGCTCGGCCGCGCCGCAGCGCCAGCACAGGGCGCCGGGGCGGTCGATGTCGTCGGCGAAGCGGTCAAAGCGGCCGTCACACAGCGGACACCACACGGCGTCGCCGCGATGGCGAGCGACGCGGGCGCGCAGCGCGAGCCCGCGGGCGATCCGCTCCGGGGTCAGCGAGGGCACCGGCCCGGGCGGTCTAGACCGCGGTGCCGCTGGCGCCGTTGGCGCCGTCGGCGGTGCTGTCGGGCGTCTCGAGCTCCCACCCGGCCGCCTGACCGAGCGACGCGCTCTTCAGCACCTTGAGCGACAGCAGCGCACACTTCATCCGCTGGGCGGAGATGTCGATGCCGAGCAGGTCCAGCACGAACGAGCGATCGAGCGCGCGCAGCTGTGACACGGTCATCCCCTTGACCTCATCGGAGGTCATCGAGGCGGCGGCCTGGGAGATCGCGCAGCCGTGCCCCTCAAAGCGCACATCCTCGATCCGCTCCTCACCGTCGACGGCCAGCTTGACCGTCAGCTCGTCACCGCACAGCGGGTTCAGGTCGTGATACTGCAGGTCGACCCGGTCGAGCTCGGCCGCGGGCGGGCTCCAGTTGTGGGGCCGCTTGTAGTGCTCGAGGATGTTCTCTCGGTACAGCTCGTCCATGGCGAGTTACGTTAGCGACGCGCTCGTCGCGTTCGCGGGTGGCTGCGGGTCTCGCCGCCGCCGCGGAATCCGCTTTTAGAGCTGCATGACCCGCGCCACCGTGGCCAGCCCCTCGATCAGGCGGTCGGTGTCGGCGACGCTGGAGAACGCGGAGTAGGACGCGCGAGTCGTCGCCGGGGCGCCGAGGCGGCGCATCAGCGGCTGGGCGCAGTGGTGGCCGGTGCGCACGCACACGCCCTCCCGGCCGAGGATCTCACCGACGTCGTGGGGATGGACCCCGTCGAGCACGAACGAGACCAGCGCCCCGCGGTCGGCGGCGTCGGCCGGGCCGTGGACGGTGAGCCCGGGGACCTCGGCGAGCTTGGCCAGCGCATCGGCGATCAGCGCCTGCTCATGGGCGCGAACCTGCTCGGCGCCCAGCTCCGATAGCCAGTCGACGGCGGCGCCGAGCCCGATCGCCTCGGCGATCTGGGAGGTCCCGCCCTCGAACTTCCAGGGCAGGTCGGTCCAGGTCGACTCGGTGTCGCCGACGGTGCGGATCATGTGCCCGCCGCCCATGAACGGTCGCATCGCCTCCAGCAGGGCGCGGCGGCCGTGCAGGACGCCGATGCCCGTCGGGCCGTAGACCTTGTGACCGGTCCAGGCGTAGAAGTCGGCGTCGATCGCCTCGAGGTCGACGGGGATCTGGGGCACCGCCTGGGAACCGTCGACGACGACGACCGCGCCGGCGGCGTGGGCGCGCGCGGTGAGCTCGGCCACCGGGAAGATCGTGCCGAGCACGTTGGAGATATGGGCGACGGCGACGAGCTTGGGGGCGCGCGCCATCAGCGTCTCGAAGACATCCATGTCCAGCTGCCCGTCGTCGAGCACCGGGACGTAGGCGAGCTCGGCGCCGACGTCGTGGCAGACCATCTGCCAGGGCACGATGTTGGAGTGGTGCTCGGCCTGGGTGACGACGATCAGGTCGCCGGCGCCGATGTTCTCCCGCGCCCACGTGTAGGCGACGAGGTTGATCGAGGCGGTCGCGTTGGCGGTGAAGATCGTCTCCTCGACGGTCGAGCCCAGCCACCGCGCGATCCGCTCCCGCGCGCCCTCGAACTGCTCGGTGGCCTCCACCGCCAGCGGATAGACGCCGCGATGCACCGACGCCCGTGAGTCGCGGTAGTAGGCGTCCATCGCGTCGATCACCGGCTGGGGCGTCAGCGAGGTCGCGGCCGCGTCCAGATAGACGACCGGCCGCCCCCCGAACTGGCGGCGCAGGACCGGGAACTGGGCGCTGACGTCGCGCAGAGGCCGGGCGGGGGCCGTATCGACGGCCACGGCGTCGGCGTGGGTGGTCATGAGGCGACCGGCTCCTCGATCTCGTCGGTGATCCAGCCATAGCCCTTGGCCTCGAGCTCGGTGACGAGGTCGGGGCCGCCCTCCCGGACGATCCGGCCCTTGTACAGGACGTGGACGTGGCTGGGCTGCACGAGGTGCAGGATCCGCTGGTAGTGGGTGATGATCAGCAGCCCGAGGTCGGGACCGGCGACCGAGTTGACGCCCGCCGCCACGACCTGCAGCGCGTCGATGTCCAGCCCCGAGTCGGTCTCGTCGAGGATCGCCAGGCGCGGTTTCTGCAGCGCGAGCTGGAGGATCTCCATGCGCTTCTTCTCACCGCCGGAGAAGCCCTCGTTCAGATAGCGGCGGGAGAACTCCTCCGGGACCTTGGTCAGCTCCATCGCGCTCTTGACCGTCGCGGCGAACTCACGCAGCGAGATCGGCGGCTCGCCGTGGGCCTCGCGGTGGGCGTTCATCACCGTGCGCAGGTACTTGGTCACCGTCACCCCGGGCACCGAGACCGGGTACTGGAAGGCCATGAACAGGCCCAGACGGGCGCGCTCGTCGGTGTCGGCCTCGGTGATGTCCTCCCCGCCCCAGATGATCTGACCCTCGGTCACCTCGAGGTTGGGGTGTCCCATGATGACGTTGGCCATCGTCGACTTACCCGAGCCGTTGGGCCCCATCACGGCGTGGATCTCGCCCCCGCGGACGGTCAGGTCGAGACCCCGCAGGATCTCCTTCTCGCCGGCACGGGCGTGGAGGTTCTTGATCTCTAGGTCGGGCATGACGTCTGCGCTTTCGGGTCGTTGAGTTCCTGGGTCGCGACGGCCGCCAGCGGCGCGGCGACGGTCGGGGGGGACGGGGCGGACAGGGTCGACGGCGGTCGCGGGGTCGGCTCCCCACCGGCGAACCGAACCAGCTCGGCGAGCGTGGTCGTCTGCAGGGAGCGGATGATCCCGCCCTGCACGCGGGTCCACAGCAGCTTGGTGGCACAGCCCCGGCCGCCGTTGGGCTCGTGGGAGCAGAGCACGCGCGCGGTGTGGTCGTGGACGAAGCACTCCATCGGGGCGATCGGGCCCTCGAGCGCCTGCACGACCTCGTCCATCGCGATCTCCTCCGCCGGCCGTGACAGCCAGTAGCCGCCGTGGGCGCCGCGGGCGCTCATCACCAGCCCCGCTCGGCGCAGCCGGGCGACCACCTGCTCCAGATAGGCGAGGGGCAGCCCCTCGGCGTCGGCGATCGCCTTCAGCGAGGTCGGGTGCTCGGGCGCCTGGCGCCCCAGCTCGATCATCAGCCGGACCCCGTACTCGGCTTTCGAGGAGAAGATCATCGACGCTAAATCCTACCACCGGGGTCGGTTTAGGATTGTGGCTGAAGGTCCCTGTAGGGTCCGGGAATGGACACCGAGCGGCTGGCGACCTCCGCCGAGATCGCGCATGCGGCGCAGGCGGCCCGGGCCGCGGGCCGCTTCGGAATCGACACCGAGTTCATGTCCGAGGGGCGCTACCGCGCGCTGCTGTGCCTCGTCCAGGTCTCGGTCGACAATCCCGAGCCCGGCGGCGAGCCGCTGATCCTGCTGATCGATTCGCTCACCGACGTCGACGTCACCCCGCTCGCGCAGCTGCTCGCCGACCCCGAGTTCGAGGTGGTGCTGCACGCCGGCCGCCAGGACGTGGCGATCCTGCGCCGGGCGTGGCGCACCGAGCTCAACCACATCTTCGACACCCAGATCGCGGCCGGCTTTGCCGGCGCCAGCGCCCAGTCGGGATACGGCAACCTGCTCGGCTCGGTGCTCGGCCTGCGGGTCGGGAAGACCGCCAGCTACACGCGCTGGGACGTGCGGCCGCTCACCCCCGAACAGCTCGGTTACGCCGCCGAGGACGTGGTGCACCTGCTCCAGCTCGCCGACGAGATCCAGCGGCGCCTGGAGAGCTCGGGCCGTGAGGAGTGGGCGCGCGAGGAGTGCCGCCGGCTGGAGAGCGCGACCGACGAGCGTGATCCCGAGACCGCCTGGGAGCGGCTGCCGCGCGTCGGGCAGCTGGACCCGCGCGCCCGCGCGGTCGCGCGCGAGCTCGCGGCCTGGCGCGAGCGCACCGCCTCGGAGGCCGACCGTCCCGTGGGCTCGATTCTCGCCGACGCCGCGCTCGGCGAGCTGGCCAAGCGCAAGCCGTCGACGGTCGCCGGCCTGGAGCAGATCCGCGGCCTGCACCCACCGGTGATCAAGCGCCGCGGCCAGGCGATCCTGGAGGCGATCGCACGCGGCCTGGAAGCCGAGCCGATCCACCGCGAGGAGGCGCGCGGGCGCTCAGAGCCCGCCGACGCGCCGCTGATCGCCCTGTCGGAGGCGCTGTTGCGGGCGCGAGCGCTCGACGCCGGGCTCGCCTACGAGCTGATCGCGTCGCGTGCCGAGCTTGAGCAGATCGTGGCCGCTGCCCGGCGCGGAGAGCCCGAGCCCGCGGTGCGAACACTGCGCGGCTGGCGCTCGGAGCTGGTCGGTGAGGACCTGCGCGCGCTGCTGGGCGGCCGCTGCTCGCTGGCGGTCGGCTCCGACAGCCAGCTCACGATGTCCCCGGCGACACCATGACCGACAGCGCGGGCGCCCGCGCGAACATCTCGCCCGACAGCGCCAGCGCGATTGGGCCGGCGCGCGTGATCCTGCCCTCGTCGATCGACAGCAGATCCTCGGCGGCCGTGGCGTAGGTGACGCGCAGGCGATGGCTGGGCGATTCGGCGGCCGACTCGTGAGTCGTATCACCCTGGCCCGCGCTCCAGCCGGCGCGGTGCAGGTCCTGGGCTTCGCCGGCCAGCAGCGCCGTCGAGCCGGCGTAGCGTCCGCGGGCGGCGGCGAGGACGAGCTCCACGGCGCAGAACGGATGAGCTCCCTGATCGCAGCGCCGCACCTGGCTGACGATTCGGGTTCCGGGCGCCAGCGGAACCCGGCTGACCGCCGGGCTGCCCGCGGGGCTGCCCTGCCCGCAGCCGGCCACCGCCAGGCAGGTCGCCGCCACCGCCGCGATCGCCGCCGCGCGCTGGGCTGGACCGGTCATCACGGCTGATCTAATCAGCCCCGCGTCTGCGGGCGGCGTGCACAGGTTTCGCACTGCCTTCTCGGGCAATCCGTGAGTAACCTTTCACCGGAATGTCGAGCACCGACGCGATCCTCACCGACCCCGAGCTGTTGGAGACGTCGTGGGATCTGGCGCCACTGGTCGACGGCGACGAGTCCGACGGCGTGCAGCGCCAGCTCGGCGAGGCTCTGGAGCGCGCCACGTCGGTCGCCTCCACCTACGCCGGTCGCATCGCCGAGCTGGAGGTCGCCGAGCTGGCCGTGGCGATGCGCGAGCTGGCGGCGATCAACGAGCTGGTCGGCAAGGCCGGCTCCTTTGCCTCGCTGCGTTTCTCCACCGACACCGCCGACCCGGCCCGCGGCGCCCTGCTGGCGCTCGTGCAGGAGCGCGCCACCGAAATCGAGACGACGCTGCTGTTCTTCGAGCTGGAGTGGGCGGTCGTCGACGACGACCGCGCCGACCGGCTCCTCGCCGACCCCGAGCTGTCGTTCTGCGCGCACTACCTGCGCAGCGCCCGGCGCTACCGACCGCACCTGCTCACCGAGCCCGAGGAACGGATCCTGTCCGAGAAGGCGATCGCCTCCGAGGCCGCGTGGTCGCGCCTGTTCGGCGAGCTGGTGGCCACGATCCGGGTCTCGGCCGACGGCGAGGAGATCCCGCTCGACGTCGCGCTCAGCCGGCTCTCCAGTCCCGACCGCGAGGTCCGGCGCACCGTCGCCGAGACCGTCTCGGCCGCTCTGGAGCCCGGTGTGCGCACGCGCGGCTTCATCTACAACACGCTGATTCACGACAAGTCCGTCGACGATCGGTTGCGCGCCTACCCGCACTGGCTCGCCTCGCGCAACCTGGCCAACGAGGCGTCCGACGAGTCGGTGATGGCGCTCATCGAGGCCGTCCGGCGCCGCTTCACGATCCCCCAGCGCTGGTACCGCCTCAAGGCCCAGCTGCTCGGCCTGGACACGATCGCCGACTATGACCGCAGCGCTCCGGTGCTGCCGGAGGACGTCACCTTCTCGTTTCCCGCGGCCCGGGACCTGGTGCTCGAGACCTACCACGACTTCTCGCCCGAGGCCGGCCGCGTGACCCAGCGCTTCTTCGACGAGCACTGGATCGACGCGCCGGTGCGCTCCCACAAGCGCGGCGGGGCGTTCTGCGCCTACACGGTGCCCAGCGTCCACCCCTACGTGATGCTCAACTTCACCGCCCGCCGGCGTGACGTGCTGACGATGGCCCACGAGCTCGGGCACGGCCTGCACGCCAGCCTCGCCCAGCCCCAGGGCGTCTTTCACCAGTCGACCCCGCTGACGCTGGCCGAGACGGCATCGGTGTTCGGGGAGGCGCTCGTCTTCGGTCGGATGCTGTCGGCCGCGCCCGACGACGACGCGCGGCTGTCGCTGCTGGCCGAGCAGATCGACGGCTCGATCGCCACCGTGTTCCGTCAGATGGCGATGAACCGCTTCGAGCACCTCGTCCACACCCGGCGGCGCACGGAGGGCGAGCTGTCGGTCGATCGGATCTGCGAGTCCTGGATCGAGAGCCAGAGCGAGCTGTTCGGCGACTCGGTGGCGATCAGCCCCGGCTACCGCATGTGGTGGTCCTACGTTCCCCACTTCATCAACACCCCGGGCTACGTCTACGCCTACGCCTACGGACAGCTGCTCGCGCTGTCGCTGTACGGCCGCTACACCCAGGAGGGCGAGTCCTTTGCCCCCGCCTACCTCGCCCTGCTCTCCGCCGGCGGCTCCCGCAGCCCCGAACAGCTGGCCGAGATGGTCGGCATCGACCTCGCCGACCCGGGCTTCTGGGACTCGGGCCTGGACCTGATCGAGGGTCAGCTGCAGGCGGCCGAGGCGCTCGCCGCCAAGCGCGCCGCGGCCTAGTCCTAATGGGTCTTGGCCCGCCGGGTCCGGGAGCGCTCTTCCTGCTTCTCGACGACCTGGGCGATCAGCCGGATGAACTGCTCGATCCCGGTGACCTTGGCCTCGCCGTGCTCAAACGCCGACCGCCAGTCGGCGACGTGGCCCTTGGTGGCCAGCTCGTTGAAGGCCGCGCGCTGGACCTCCAGGCGCACCTGGGAGTCTGAGGCGATGTCCTTGGTCACCAGGGGGCCGGGCATCTGCACCCGGTAGATCTGCACGTCGCCCCGCCCCCGCAGCTCGAGGCCGAGGATCAGCTTGAGCTGACCGAGCGCCGGCACCTCCGTGACGAACCGCGTGACCGCGGTCTCGATCAGGCTCCGGGTGTCTGACGGCGACGACAGAGCGGGCAGTCTACCGGCCCGTCGGCCGCCCGCCGCCGGCTAGATCTTGTGGCGCTGCAGCAGCTTGCGGCCGATGACCATGCGCTGGATCTCCGAGGTGCCCTCGCCGATCAGCAGCAGCGGCGCGTCGCGATAGATGCGCTCGATCTCATACTCCTTGGAGTAGCCGTAGCCGCCGTGGATGCGCAGCGCCTCCTCGGCACAGAAGCGTCCGGCTTCGGAGGCGAACAGCTTGGCCATCCCGGCCTCGATGTCGGAGCGCTCACCGGCGTCCTTCATCCGCGCGGCGCGCTGGGTGAGCAGCCGCGCCGCGTCGACCTGGGTGGCCATGTCGGCGAGCTTGAACTGAATCGCCTGATGCTGGGCGATCGGCTTGCCGAACGCGGAGCGCTCCTGGCTGTAGCGCAGCGCCAGCTCCAGCGAGCGCTGGGCCAGGCCCACGCCGCGGGCGGCGACGTTGACGCGGCCGAGCTCCAGCGCGTCCATCATCTGCGAGAAGCCCTGACCCAGGCCTGCCTGCTCGCCACCGAGGATCGACTCGGCGGGGGTGCGATAGCCATCGAACACCAACTCGGTGGACTCCACGCCCTTGTAGCCCATCTTCTTGATCTGGGGCGGAACGGTGAGGCCCGCGTAGTCACCGGTGTTCTCGCTGACGCCAGGCTCCTTTTCACAGATGAAGCAGGTCATGCCCTTGTAGCGGGGCTCGGCGGTGGGATCGGTCCTGACCAGCGTGAACACGAGCGTCGAGCGCAGTCCGTTGGTGACCCACATCTTCTGGCCGTTGATCTCATAGCGCCCGTCGTCGAGCTTCTTGGCGCTCGTCTTGATCGCCTGCACGTCCGAACCCAGCTCGGGCTCAGACAGGCTGAAGGCGGCTCGGATCTCACCGGTGGCCATCCGCGGCAGGTAGTTCTGCTTCTGCTCGTCGGTGCCGAACTTCATCAGCAGGTAGGACCCGATGAAGTGGGTGTTGACGATCCCCGAGATCGAGATCCAGCCGCGCGAGAGCTCCTCGACGATCATCGCGTAGGTCGTCAGGTCCAGACCCATCCCGTCGTACTCCTCGGGGATCGTGACCCCGAACAGCCCCAGCTCCTTCATCTGCTCCACGATCGGCTCGGGGAATTCGTCCTCGTGGTCGTAATGCTCGGCGTTGGGGATGATCTGCTCGTCGGCGAACTGGCGCACCATCTCGCAGATCGCGCGTTGCTCGTCGGTCTGATCCTGCTGGGTGTCAACGGCCATGTCGTGAAAGCTCCTCGGGTTTCGCTGCGACGAGGATACCGGCGCGGCCGTGGCGCTCAGCTGAAGGGGTCGTCGGGGAGGACCACGATCTCCGACCAGTACTCGGCCAGGCAGGAGAGCACGTCGTGGAGCTTGGCACTGGTGACGGGCTTGGTGATGTAGGAGTTGGCCCCCAGGTCGTAGGCGTGACGGACGTCCTCCTCGTCGCTGGAGGTCGTGAGCACGACCACCGGGATCCGCCGCAGATCCTTATCGGACTTGATCTCAGCCAGCACCTCGCGCCCGTCCTTGCGCGGCATGTTGAGGTCGAGCAGGATCAGCGAGGGCCGCGGACGCCCTGCCGTGTATTGACCGTCGTGACGGAGGTAGTCGATCAGGTCCTGGCCGTCGACGACGAACTCCATCTGCTCGACGAACCTGGCGTCCTCCAGCGCGTCGCGCGTCAGGTCGCGATCGTCCTCATCGTCATCGGCCATCAGGATCGAGATCTGTCGTCCTGACCATCCACGCTGTTGTTCCTGCATCAGATCCTCCTGGATTGGACCCGGTGACGGCGTGTCAGGACGTCGGCCAATCGCGCGACGGGGGACCCCATCACGCGACCGGTCTCTGTCCGGAGACTCCCGCTTCCGTGGCAGCGCCGGCGACGCAGGGCGAGGTTACCCAGAGGTTTGAGCGGTCAATCTCCCTGATCCTCAGAGATCGCGCCGGCTCCTGCGAGACTGAGCCTCACCCATGAACTTCGCTCGTGACGTGGTCGACCAGGCCCCCGCCGGCGACCGGGCGCTGGTGCAGATCACGCGCGACGGCGGTCGCCGCGAGTTCACCTTCGCCGAGGTCGCCGACGCCTCGGCCCGGCTCGCCGGCGCGTTGGTCTCTCGTGGGGTCAACCGCGGGGACGTGGTGATGACGGTGATCGGCAACCGGCCGGAGTGGGTGCTGACGATGGTCGCGTGCTTTCGGATCGGGGCGGTCGTCCTGCCCTGCAACGAGCAGCTGCGCGCCAAGGACCTGCGCGCGCGCCTGGACGCGGCCCGCCCCACGCTCGTCGTGGCCGACGAGCGCAACGCGGGCGAGCTCGGGCGGGGGCGGAACGGGCGGGGGCCGACCACCCCGGCGCGTGGCGGGACTACGAGGTCATCCTGATCCCCGATCCGGCGCTGCTGCGCGCCGAGCCGGTGCCCGCCGTCGAGCTGGCGCTTGAGGATCCATGCCTGATCACGTTCACCAGCGGGACCACGGGCGAGGCCAAGGGGATCGTCCACGGCCAGCGCTACCTGTCGGGCCAGCGACTGCAGGCGCGCGCCTGGCTGGGGGCGCGGCAGGGCGATCTGGTGTGGTGCACGGCGGCCAGCGGGTGGTCGAAGTCCGCGCGCAACGCGTTCATCGCCCCGTGGCTGAGCGGGGCCGCGGCGCTGCTGCACGACGGCCGCTTCGATCCCGAGCAGCGCCTGCAGATCCTCGCCGCCGAGCACGTCGACGTGCTCTGCATGGCCCCCACCGAGTATCGGGTGATCGCCAAGCGCGCCCGGCTGTCGCCGATCCCGTCGCTGCGGGGCCTGGTCGCCGCCGGGGAGGCGCTGAACCCCGAGGTCCTGCGGGCGTTCCGGGACGCGACCGGCCTGGACATCCGCGACGGCTACGGCCAGACCGAGACCGGCCAGCTCACCGGGGTGCCCGCCGGCGGCGAGGTGCGACCAGGCTCGATGGGCCGGCCGCTGCCCGGTGTGGCGTTGGAGGTGCGCGACGGCGAGCTCGTGCTCACCGACCCGACCACCGATCCGACGTTCTTCGTCGGCTACCTCGACGGCACGCCGGCACCCGACGGCGAGCCGTGGCACACCGGCGATCGCGTCTCAGCAGACGAGGACGGCTACCTCTACTTCGAGGGGCGCACCGACGATGTGATCATCTCCTCCGGCTACCGGATCGGTCCCTTCGAGGTCGAGTCCGCGCTCGTCTCCCACGCGGCGGTCGCCGAGGCGGCGGTGGTCGCGGCGCCCGACGATGAGCGCGGCACGGTCGTGCGGGCGGTGATCGTGCTGCGCGACGACGTCGCGCCCAGCGATGACCTGGCGCGCGAGCTGCAGGACCACGTCAAGGCCCAGACCGCCCCGTATAAGTACCCGCGGATCGTCGAGTTCGCCGACGAGCTGCCCAAGACGACCAGCGGCAAGGTTCAGCGCGCGCTGCTGCGGGCTAGATTCTCCGGGTGAGATGAGCCACGCGCGCCCCGCGATCGGAATCCTCACCCCGTTCACCGACGCCGAGTTCGGGGTCTGGCGCCAGTCTGCGGCACTGCTGCCCGACGGCTACGTCGACGCGGTCAATCGCGCCGGCGGGCTGGCGCTGCTGGCCACGCCCGACCGGCTGCTCACCGAGCACCCCGATGAGCTCCTGGACCGTCTCGACGGGCTGATGCTGTCGGGCGGCGCCGACATCGAACCGGCGCTCTACGGCGCCGAGCGTGATCCCGAGACCCAGGAGTCCCAGCGCGATCGAGACGAGTTCGAGATCGCGCTCGTCCGTCGCGCGGTGGCCCGCGACATGCCGGTGCTCGGCATCTGTCGCGGCGTCCAGGTCCTCAATGTCGCCTTCGGCGGCACGTTGCACCAACACCTCCCCGATTCGGTCGGCCACGTCAACCACCGCCGGGTCCCGGGCAGCTTCGACGGCGCCGACCACGACGTCCGCCTGGTCCCGGGATCGCTGGCCGCACGCGCCGCCGGCGAGCTCCTGCACGCCACCAAGTCCCACCACCATCAGGGGCTCGATCGGATCGGCGAGGGGCTGCGGGTCAGCGGCTACTCCACGCTGGACGATCTCGCCGAGGCGGTCGAGCTGCCCGACCGGCGCTTCGTGCTCGGCGTCCAGTGGCACCCCGAGGCCGATGCCCGCAGCCGGGTCGTCGACGCGCTGGTGGCCGCGGCTCACACGGCGACGATGGCGTCCATCTCGACCTGAGCGCCCCGCGGCAGCGCGCTGACCCCGATCGCCACCCGGGCCGGCGGGCCGGCCTCGAAGAACGATCCATAGACCTCGTTGACGGTGGCGAACTCGGACATGTCGGTGAGGTAGATCGTCACCTTGACCGCCTCGCCGAGCGTCGTCCCGGCGGCCTGGCAGACCGCTGCCAGGTTCTCCAGGCACCGGCCCGCCTGCTCGGCGGCGCCGGGCCCGACGAGCTCCCCGGTGCGGGGGTCCAGCGGAATCTGCCCTGAGCAGAACAGCAGGTCGCCGGCGCGCACCGCGTGCACGTAGGGCCCGATCGCCTCCGGCGCATCGGGGGCGGTCACAGGTTCACGGATCGTGGGCACGGGGGTCTCCTCTGGTCAGACACAGCACGACGAGCGCAGAGCCTATTGATGCGCGGCCCGATGGTGAAAAGCAGCGCGATCGCGGCCGGTAGCCTCAGCCCCGTGCCCAATCGCCTGGCCCAGGAGACCTCGCCCTACCTGCTCCAGCACGCCGAGAACCCCGTCGACTGGTACCCGTGGGGGCCCGAGGCGCTCGCGCGCGCCCGCACCGAGGACCGGCCGCTGTTGGTCTCGATCGGCTACTCCGCCTGTCACTGGTGTCACGTGATGGCCCACGAGTCCTTCGAGGATCCGCAGGTGGCGGCGCTCATGAACGAGCGCTTCGTGTGCGTGAAGGTCGACCGCGAGGAGCGTCCCGACGTCGACGCGGTCTGCATGGAGGCGTGTCAGTCGATGACCGGCCAGGGCGGCTGGCCGCTGAACTGCTTTCTGACCCCCGAGCAGGCGCCGTTCTTCGTCGGCACCTACTTCCCCCCCGAGCCCCGGCACGGGATGCCGAGCTGGGCCACGGTGCTGCAGGCGGTCGACGACGCCTGGCGCGAGCGCCGCGAGGCGGTGGTCGCCCAGGGCGATCAGCTGCTCGGCTCGCTCAACGGCGCCGCCAACCTCCCGGCCGTGGATGAGGCGATCGCGCCGTCGACGCTGGACGCCGCGGTCGCCGCGCTGCGCGCCGCTCACGACCCCGCCAACGGGGGCTTCGGAGGGGCGCCGAAGTTCCCTCAGGCGTCGCTGATCGAGTTTCTGCTGGCCCGCGGGGAGCGGGAGATCTCGCTCGCCACGCTGCGGGCGATGGCCCGCGGGGGCATCTATGACCAGGTCGGTGGCGGCTTTGCCCGCTATGCGGTCGATGCCACCTGGACGGTCCCGCACTTCGAGAAGATGCTCTATGACAACGCGCTGCTGGCGCGCGCCTACCTGCACGGGTGGCAGGTGAGCGGCGATCGGCTGCTGCACCGGGTCTGCACCGAGACGCTGGACTGGGCGCTGCGGGAGATGCGCGGGCCGGAGGGAGGCTTCTACTCCGCGCTGGACGCCGACTCAGAGGGCGTCGAGGGCCGCTACTACGTCTGGACGATCGATCAGCTGCGCGACGCGCTGGGCGCCGGCTCGCGCTACGAGGAGGCCGTCGCGTTCTTCGGCGCCACGCCGACGGGCAACTTCGACGGCGCCAACGTGCTGGAGGGCACAGGCCCCGAGCCCGCGGCGCTGGGCGAGATCCAGGCGGCGCTGTCTGAGGTGCGTGACCGCCGGGTCCGCCCCGGCACCGACGACAAGCGGCTGTGCTCGTGGAACGCGCTGATGATCTCCGCGCTCGCCCAGGCGGGCGCGGCGCTGGAGCGAGCCGACTACCTCGACGCCGCGGTGGCCTGCGCGGAGTTCATCTGTGACCGGCTGCGCGACCCTGACGGACGGCTGCTGCGGACCTTCAAGGACGGACGGGCGCACATCGACGCCTACCTCGAAGATCACGCGTACCTGCTGGAGGCGCTGCTGACCCTGTACGAGGCGACGCTTGAGCCGCGCTGGTACGTCGAGGCCGAGGCGGTGGCCCGGACGCTGGTCGATCGCTTCGGCGACCCGGCCCGCGGCGGGTTCTTCACCACCGCCGCCGACCACCAGCTCGGGTTCGCCCGACGCAAGGACCTCGATGACGCCCCGGTTCCCTCGGGCGGCTCGGCGGCGGCGTTCGGACTGCTGCGGCTGGCCCGCCTGTCGGGCGAGCGCGCGTGGGAGGAGTGGGCGCTCGGCGGGTTGCGGGTGGTGGCCCCGCTCGTCGCCCGCCACCCGCTCGGGTTCGGGCACGCACTGCAGGCACTGGACTTTCACCTGACCCGCGGCCACGAGGTGGCCGTCGTCGGCGCGGGCCAGGACGCCCGTGCGCTGCTGTCGGTGCTGCGGGGCAGCTATCGACCCCACATCGTGGTCGCCGGCGGACCCGGCGATGGCGCGGCGGGCGAGGTGGTCCCGCTGCTGCGCGATCGCCCGCTCGTCGACGGGGGCGCGGCCGCCTACGTGTGCGAGGGCTTCGTCTGCCGCGCCCCGGTCACCGACGCCGCCGCGCTGGCCGGGCTGCTGTAGGGCGGCAGTTGCCGGCCC
Source organism: uncultured Acetobacteraceae bacterium (assembly GCA_964658375.1). Lineage (GTDB taxonomy): Bacteria > Actinomycetota > Thermoleophilia > Solirubrobacterales > Solirubrobacteraceae > Palsa-465. The sequence goes on from CAZZYU010000019.1 coordinate 16,707, forward strand.
ACGGCCGCCGGTTCAGGCCCCCCGGTGCGCCCGGCCGCGCCGCGCGCTCAGGCCTTGCGAAAGGACCAGGTGGCGGTGAACGTCCCCCCGGTGCGGGTCCCGATGCTCAGTGACGTGCTCAACGACGAGCCGTGGCACGTCAGGCCGCCGAAGCGGGGAACCTGATTGCTGGCGGCTGCCTGGCTGCTCAGCTTGCTCGAGCCGCTGTAGATCGCGAGCTGCTCACCGTTGTGGCCCGGGGTGTAGGAGTATTTGCCGCCCTTGGAGTGAAACGTCCCGGTCGTGGAGCCGTTGACGTGAAACGAGTACGCCGAGCCGGTGAACTTCAGCGGCGAGGCGCCCTTGAAGCTGACACTCGCCGCGCCCTTGGAGCTGATCGAGAGCTTGACGCCCGACAGGCCGGACACCGACTTGCTCTTGACCGCGTTGGAGACCCACTTGCCGCTCAGGCAGGCCAGGCCGCTCTTGGCACTCGCGGTCGCGGGCATCGCGCAGGCAAGCGCGACGGCGGCGATGGGCACCACACCAGCACAACGAGTCACGAACCGACGCCCCATGAATTGCATCCCTTCCGTAGTTGACCGCGCGGCACTATAGCTCGCGATTCCTACAGGACGGGCAGGTAGCGCTCCAGCTCCCAGGGCGTCACCTGGACGCGATAGTCGTCCCATTCCTGGCGCTTGATCTCGATGTAGCGGTTGAACATGTGCTCGCCGAGCGTGCGCAGCACGAGCTCGGACTGGGCGGTCAGCTCGACCGCTTCGCCCAGCGTCTCGGGCAGCTGATCGATCCCCAGACGACGGCGCTCGTCAGGTGAGAGGTGATAGAGGTTCTTCTCCATCGGGTCAGGCAGCTCATAGCCGTGCTCGATCCCCTCGAGCCCCGCCTGCAGCAGCACCGCGAAGGTCAGGTAGGGGTTGCAGGCCGGGTCCGGGCAGCGCAGCTCCATCCGTGTCGTGCGCTCCTTGCCCGGGTGATAGAGCGGCACCCGCACGAGCGCCGAACGGTTGCGGCGTGACCACGCGACGTAGACGGGCGCCTCGTAGCCGGGCACCAGCCGCTTGTAGGAGTTGACCCATTGGGCGAAGACCGCGCAGATCTCACGCGCGTGGCGCAGCTGGCCGGCGATGAACGCCTTGCCCACGTCGGAGAGGAAGAACGGGTCATCGGCGTCATAGAAGGCATTGCGCTCACCCTGAAACAGTGACTGGTGGGTGTGCATCCCCGAGCCGTTCTCGCCGAACAGGGGCTTGGGCATGAAGGTGGCGTGCAAGCCGTACTTGAGCGCGTACTCCTTGACCGTGATCCGGTAGGTCATGCAGTCATCGGCCATCTTCATCGCGTCGGCATAGCGCATGTCGATCTCATGCTGGCTGGGTCCGACCTCGTGATGGGTGTACTCGGTCTGGATCCCCAGCTTCTCCAGCGCCAGCACGGTCTCGCGTCGCAGGTCGGAGCCCGCATCGAGCGTCGTGAGGTCGAAGTAACCGCCCTCGTCAAGCACCTCGGTCGACTTGTTGTCGCGGAAGTAGAAGTACTCCAGCTCGGGCCCGACGTAGAAATGGTCAAAGCCCATCGCCTCGGCGCGTTGCACCGCCCGGCGCAGCACATGGCGGGGATCGCCCTCGTAGGCGTTGCCCTCGGGAGTCTTGATGTCACAGAACATGCGCGCCACGCCGGCCTCCTCGGGGCGCCAGGGCAGCTCGGAGAAGGTCGCCGGGTCAGGCTGGGCGATCATGTCGGACTCCTCGATCGCGTTGAAGCCGGTGATCGAGGAGCCGTCGAAGCCCATTCCCGCCTCGAAGGCGTCGGCGAGCTCGGTGGCGTTGATCGAGAACGCCTTGAGTTGACCGAGGATGTCGGTGAACCACAGCCGGATGAAGCGGATCTGCTTCTCGTTGACGATCGAGATGACGTCTTCGGCGGTCCGCGGGGGTTCGCTCATGAAGATCAGACGAGCCAGCGACGAGCCCAGCGCTGCAGCTCGGAGAGCGCCGGCTCAAGCTCATGGCCCATCTCCGACAGCTCGTAGCGCACCTGCAACGGGGGGCCGGAGATCACGCTGCGCGTGACCAGCCCGCGGGCCTCCAGCTCCTTCATCCGCTCCGAGAGCAGGCGGTCTGAGAGCTCGGGAATCGCCGAGGCGACCTCGGAGAACCGCAGCGGACCGTCCATCAGCGCGCGCAGGATGGCGCCGGTCCAGCGCCGCCCCACCATCTCCACCGCCTCGTGATACAGCGGGCAGAAGCGCTCCGAGCTCCTCGGCGCGGCATCCTCGGAGGCGTTGGGCACGGCGCGGGTCTGCTCAGACAGGGCCATCGGAGGAGCTTACTTCAACGCCGGCGGCGGACGAATCGGCCTCGCCGTGCCCGCGCGCCGCTCAGGCGGCTTCCAGAGCCCGTGACGCCTCGCTTGAGCCGTCGACCGGAACCTCGCCGGCGACGTTGATCATCGCCGTGAACTCCTCCAGGCTGACCGCGGCGATCGCCTCCAGGATCTGCTCGTCCTCCCAGCCGACCTCACGCGCCTCCTCGTGCAGGTACATCGCGGGACGACCCTCATCCAGGACCGCCTGCAGGTAGCGCAGCAGCGCCGCCTCACGCGCGTCGTTTGATTCAAACCGCCGGGCCAGGGCGACCTCGTCAATGGCCAGGCCGGCGGCCCGGGCCGCCCGCGAGTGCATCGCGATCCCCGGCTCTGAGTGGTGGTGCTCGGCGACCGCGAGCGCGATCCGCTCCAGCGTGGCCAGGCTCAGCGTTCCGTGGCGCAGCTCGGAGCGAAACCGCGCGTAGGCGCGCAGCACCGCCGGAGAGCCGGCCAGAACTCCGAGGAAGTTGGGCAACTGACCGCCGGAGGCCAGCGCGCCGCGCAGGACCGCCGCCGAACCCTCGGGTGCGGTGAGGTCATCGTGGATCTGAAACCGGCTCATTGAAATCTTCATCGCTGATCACCTGCGACTGTTGGGGACGACAGGCTCTCGTATGACCTGCCCTTCACTTTCAACACCCACTTACCCTGAGTAAGTATAGAAGGAAACATGCGTTCCCACGACGGTGCGGGCTGCGTCTCTCCTCATGTACGGGCGGGGTTCGGGCAAGGATCATCGCCCCGGTGAAGAGGCCCGTAATGACCGGCCGCGATCAGGGGCGGGTGGTGGTCGGCGAGGGTGGGAGCGCGGTCAGGCGCGCGCGGTCAGCGCAGGGTGGTGAACGTGGCCGCGTGCGCGCTCGCTGCGGCGACGAGGACGAGCAGCACGCAGAGTGCCACCGCCCACAGGGCGGCCCGGTCGGCGCGCAGTCCCGTGGGCGCCGTCCGGCGTACGGGGCGTGGGCGCACGTCTCGCTCGCGGCGCGGGACCTGACGCTCGGCGCCGTGACCGGTGATCGTGATCGTGCGCCGGCCCGAGATCTCCACCGGCGAGACGCCATGGTCCAGCCCGAAGCGCGCGGCGAACTCCTCGGCCGCGGCGGCGTGGCTGGCCGCCGCGGAGCGGCTTGCGCTGCGCCGGTCGGTGACCGAGATCTCGCCGTCGGGGTCAAACGGTGCGACGGCCGGAGGCCACGAGGCCTCGCCGCGGGACGACCGACGGGAGCCAGCTGCGCCTGTCTGCGGCATCTGTCTGTCCTCTTGGTTTGGGCCCGGCGCGCGGTCTCGGCTGGCGAACACCGGCGCTGAGCGACCGAAATCCAGCTGTCGGAGGGCCACCGTAACCGCGCCCCCGGACAGATCGCCACCGGACTCATCGCCGCCGCCCGGAGGCGAAGCTCATCACCGGCGGCGCGACCGCCCGGAAATCCTCGGCCTCCCCTCCGCCCCCGCTCGCAGCCACGGCGCCCACACCCTCCGCGGCGGCGGCGGCCCGCTGCTGCTCCAGACCCCGGCGCACGCCCTCGTCCAGCAGCGAGAAGTCCTTGATCTCGGCGACCATGCGATCAGGCGCGTCGATCGATCCGACCGTGTCGACCAGGATGTTGATCGCACCGCCGGCGGCGGCCAGGCGCTCCAGCGTCCCCTCCACGAGCATCAGCGGCTCGGTTCGAACCACGAGCCGATGGCGCTCATAGATCTTGGGCGGGACGACGAGGTTGATCGTCCCGAACTCGTCCTCGAGCAGGATGAACACGATGCCGCTGGCCGTCCCCGGCCGCTGCCGTGCCACCACCAGCCCGCCGATCCGCACCCGCCGCCGGTGGTCCAGGCGCTCCAGGTCGCGAGAGCTCACGACGTCGGCGCCCAGGCGCCGGCGCAGCAGGGCCAGCGGATGGGTGCCGGTCGTCAGCCCGACCGTGCCGTAGTCGGCCAGCATCCGCTCCCACTCCGACAACCGCGCCAGCGCCGGCGGGGCCGGCAGGTCCAGCGCCAGCGCCAGCTGGGTGCCGCCGGGCACCCGCCGGCCGGGGGTCATCACGCCCAGCTGCCACAGCGCGGTTCGCCGCGCGGAGCCGGCCTCACGGGCGCCCGAGGCCAGCGCCAGCGCGTCGCACGCCCCCGACCACGCCAGCAGCGAGAGCGCCGGGGCGCCGGCGCCCGCCCGGGAGGCGAGGTCGGCGAGGCTGCGAAAGCGTCCGCCGGACCGGCGCGCGGCGACGAGCTCGGCCACGTCCTGGGCGTGCACGCCGCGGATGTAGCCCAGACCGATCCGGATCGTGGGCTCCCCACCCGCGTCGCCCCCGGTGTCGATCTCGCACTCCACGCCACTCTCGTTGACATCGGGCGGCGCCACCCGCAGCCCCCGCCGCTGGGCCTCGTGGACGAGCGCGTCGGGCGGATAGAAGCCCATCGGCTGCTCGTTGAGCAATCCACACAGGAACTCGGGTCCGAAGTGGACGCGCAGCCACGTCGACTGGTAGGCCAGCAGCCCGAAGGCGGCGCCGTGGGCCTTGGGGAAGCCGAAGCCCGAGAACCCCTTGACCATCTGAAAGACCCGTTCGGCGGTCGCCTCGTCGACGCCGTGCCGGCGCCGGGCGCCCTCCACGAAGCGAGCGTGGTAGACCTCGATCGCCGCATCGGAGCGCTTGCGGCTCATCGCCCGCCGCAGGCCCTCCGCCTCGCTGATCGAGAACCCGGCGAACGCGATCGAGACCTCCAGCACCTGGTCCTGGAAGATGATCGTCCCCAGCGTGTCGCCCAACGGCTCCTCCAGTGACGGGTGCTCGTAGGGGATCTGAAAGTCCGGATCCGAACGCCGGCGCTGGCGGCGGGTGATGTAGGGGTTGACCGCGCCGCCCTGGATCGGCCCGGGGCGGACGATCGCCACCTGGATCGTGATGTCGCGCAGGTTCTCCGGGCGGGTGCGGTGCAGCGAGGCCATCTGCGCGCGGCTCTCGATCTGGAACACCCCGGTGGTGTCGGCGCTCTGAATGCAGGCGTAGGTCTCGGGATCGTCGTAGTCGATCCGCGACAGGTCGACGCGCTCGCCCCGCGTGCGGGCGATGAGCGCCACCGTCCGCTCGACCGCCGAGAGCATCCCCAGTCCGAGCAGGTCGATCTTCAGAAACCCGGCGTCGGCGCAGGAGTCCTTGTCCCACTGGGCGATCTGACGGCCCTCCATCGCCGCCGGCACGACCGGGCAGCAGTCGATCAGCGGGCGGGTGGCGACGATCATCCCGCCCGAGTGCTGGGACAGGTGGCGCGGCAGACCGTGGGCCTCGGCGGCCAGGCGCGCCAGCCAGCGCCAGCGTTCGCCGGCCCCTCGTCGCGTCCCGGGCGGATGCGCGGGACGGGGTGCACCCGGGCGCCCGACATCGCGTCGCGGATCAACCCCGGGCGGCGGCGGGTCATGGAAGTCCCGGACCTCGGGCTTGACGGTCCGCCCCTCCCCGGCGGCGAACTCCGCGCCGAGATCAACTCCGAACACGCTCTCGATGTCGGCGGCCACGTCATGGGCGCTCCAGCCCTCGCTGCCCCGCGCGACCCGCTCGATCTCGCCCGGCGGCAGGCCGAGCACCTTGCCCAGCTCCCGGATCGCGCCGCGGGCCCGGTAGGTGGGGAACGCCGCCACCAGAGCCGAGCGGTCGCGGCCGAAGCGCTCGTGGATGCGCGGGATCAGCCGCTCGCGGATGTCGCGCGGGAAATCGAGGTCGATATCGGGCAGCGAGGTCAGCTCCTCGTGCAGGAAGCGCCCGATCAGCAGCTCGTTGGCGATCGGGTCCACGTGCGAGAGCCCGGTGAGGAAGCAGACGATCGAGGACACGCTCGAGCCCCGGCCCCGGCCCGGCGGCAGCAGCGCCCGGGCCTCGTCGGGCCCCCGGACCTCGATCGCCACCTCATGGGCGAGCTGGAGCATCTCGTGGTGCAGGAGGAAGAACCCCGGCAGGTCGAGCGTCGCGATGATCTGCAGCTCCTGCTCCAGACGCTGCACCGCCCGGGCGCGCACGCCCGCGTCGGCGTCGGCGTAGCGGTCGACCAGCAGCGACTGCGACAGCTCGGTGAGGCGCCGCATCGCCGTCGCATCCTCGGCGCCCGGATAGCGATAGCCGAGGTCGTGGCCGAGATCGAAGCGCAGCGCATCGGCCAGCCGCGCGGACTCGGCCACCGCCTCGGGATGCTCGGCGAAGCGGGCGGCCATCGCCTCCGGAGGGGCGAGCACGTGGCTGAAGTTCCCCCGGCGCATCGGCTCGGAGGCGTCCAGCGTGGAGTGCATCCGCACCGCGACCAGCGCGTCCTGCAGCGGCGCGCGCGCGCGAGCGTGCGCGTGAACGTTGCCGGTGGCCACGCACGCCAGCTCCAGCCGCCGGGCCAGCCCCGCCAGTCGGCGGTTGCGAGCTCGGTCGTCGCGCAGGAACGGCCGCTGGAGCTCGACCCGCAGCCGCTGGGGGCCGAACGCGTCGCGCAGCGTCCGCAGCGTCGGCTCGTCATGAACGCCGCGCAGCGCGCAGCCGCTCAGGCAGACCAGCCCCTCGCTGTGGGCGACCACCGTCTCCAGCGTGACCTGCGGGTCGCCCGCCGGCGCCCCCGGGCGACCGTCACGCGTGTGGGCGTGCGCGGCGGTGATGATCCGGCACAGGTTCGACCATCCCCGGCCGTCGGCGACGAGCAGGGTCAGGTGACGGCCGTCGACGAGATCGAGCTCGGCGCCATGGATCGCGCGCAGCCCCAGGGCGCGAGCCGAGACGGCGAACTCCATCGAGCCCGAGACGGAGTTGTGGTCGGTGAGCGCGACCGCCTCATAGCCGAGCGCCAGCGCCGCCGGGACGAGCTCGTCGGGCAGTGACGCCCCGTCGAGGAACGAGAACGCCGAGTGGCAGTGAAGCTCCGCATAGGTCACCGAACACATGTTCGCATGTGCGGCCGACGACCACCCCAGGCGGGCGGCGACCGGGCGGCCGGGCGGCCCCACGCTCCCTTGACTTTTGATTAGTCGCTGCTAAGTTCAACGTAGTTAGCAGTCACTAATCCTCTTCGTCCTCACAGGAGGCCACGCCCATGTCGCAGTCGCGCCGACGCATCCTGACCCTCGTCATCGTCTCGGTCGGCCTGTTCATGACCGTGCTGGACAACCTCGTGGTCACCGTCGCCCTGCCGAGCATCCACGCGAGCCTCGGCAGCTCGGTCCAGGACCTCGAGTGGACCGTCAACGCCTACACGTTGTCGTTCGCCGTGCTGCTGCTCACCGGCTCCGCTCTCGGCGACCGGTTCGGTCGCCGGCGGATGTTCACGATCGGCATCGCGCTGTTCACCCTGGCCTCCGCCGGCGCGGCGCTGGCGCCCTCCACCGAGATGCTCGTCGCCGCCCGCGCGGTCCAGGGGGTCGGGGCGGCGATCGCCACGCCGCTGACCCTGACGCTGCTGGCCGACGCCTTTCCGGGCGACAACCGCGGGATCGCGATTGGCGTCTGGTCGGGCATCAGCGGTCTCGGCGTCGCCCTCGGCCCGCTCGTCGGCGGCGCCGTCATCCAGCTTGCGAGCTGGCACGTCATCTTCTGGATCAACGTCCCGGTCGGCCTGGTGCTCGTCCCGCTCGCCGCCCGCGTCCTGAACGAGAGCCGGGGGGCGCAGCGCCCGCTCGATCTGATCGGTCTCGGTCTCGGCTCGGCCGGACTGTTCGGGCTCGTCTACGGCCTCGTGCGCAGCCAGACGATCGGCTGGGGCGCCACCGAGGTGCTCATCGCCCTGATCGCCGGCATCGTGCTGATGACCGCGTTCATCCTCCACGAGCGCCGGACGCCGGCGCCGCTGCTGCCGATGGAGTTCTTCGCCCGCCGCGCCTTCGCGGTCACCAACGTGGTGTCCCTGACGATGTACTTCGGCATGTTCGGCTCGGTGTTCTTCCTCAGTCAGTACCTGCAGGACGCGCTGGGCAACTCGCCGCTACAGGCCGGCGTCAAGATGCTGGCCTGGACCGGGACGACGCTGCTCGTGGCGCCGTTGGCCGGGCTGTTCTCCGAGCGTCTGGGCAGCCGGCTGTTCATGGCCACCGGGCTCGGCCTGCAGGCGGCGGCCCTGCTGTGGCTCAACCTCGAGCTGTCGACGAACCTGCACTACCTGTCGATGGTCGGTCCGTTCATCCTCGGCGGCGCGGGCATGGCGCTCGTGTTCGCACCCTCGGCCAACGCGGTGCTCGCCTCCGTGGGCCCGGAGCAGACCGGACAGGCCTCGGGCGCGAACAACACGATCCGCGAGCTCGGCGGTGTGCTCGGCGTCGCGGTGCTGGCGTCGGTGTTCACCAGTCACGGCGGTTACGGCTCCCCCGCGGCGTTCGTCACGGGCCTGCATCCGACGTTGTGGATCGCCGTCGCGGTCCTCGTCGCCGGCGCGCTGGCGCCGATCGTGCTGCCGTTCAACAGCAGCGCGGCCACGCGGATGGCGGCCGCGACCGAGGCCACGGTCGCAGACGACGAGACGCCGACGGCGCCGGCCAGCGCCCCGACTGTCCCGTCCGCGGGTCCGCTCGCCCGTCCCGGCATCGGCGTGGCGTAGGATCGCGATCGAGCCCACCATGGCCGCCACGTCTGACACAGCGAAGGCGTCGCGTCAGCGCGTCCCCGCCGGCGAGCGCCGGGACGCGCTCATCGACGCCGCGATCCACGAGTTCGCCCAGACCGGGCTGCACGGGACGCCGGTCGATCGGATCGCGCGGTCAGTCGGTGTCGCCCAGCCGTACGTGTTCAGCCTGTTCGGCTCCAAGCGCGAGCTGTTCCTGGCCGCGGTCGACCGCTGCTTCAGCCATGTGCAGGAGCTGATGACGCTCACCGCCGAGCAGTTCGATCCGTCCGAGGCCACCGAGGGATACGACGTGCTGCTGGCGATGGGCAATGCCTACGTGCAAATGCTCGCCCACGATCGGGACACGCTGATGCTCCAGCTGCAGGCCTACGCCGCGTGCGACGACGAGACGATCCGCGACCGCGTGCGCTCCAACTACGCCCAACTGGTGCGCCTGGTCGAGAAGCTCGCCCCACCCGAGGTCGACCGGGAGCGGATCGACAACTTCTTCCGCTACGGGATGTGGCTGAACGTCACCGCCGCCATGGGGGTCGAGGATCTGTCGGTCGGCTGCGAGTGGATCGCCGCCGAGCCGGCGCAGGACGGCGCCGCCGGCTGATCCCTCGGAGCCGGTGCAGGACCGCGCCGCCGGCTGATCGCCGCTCGGCTCTCAGCCGGCGGCGGTCACGCGGCCTGGACGAGGTCGCGCTCAGGCTCGATCCGCCAGCGCGCCGCGACCGCCTCCAGGCGGTCGTCGAGCGTCCAGCGGTCCGGCTGCTCGGCGCCGGAGAACTCGGGGCTGGCGCCCTTGAGCAGCATCGACCCGGTGTTGTCGCCGAGCCGGCGGATCGCCGCCACGTCGCGGTCGGTGAGCCGGGCGTCGGCCGGCAGCGCGGCGAGCTCGGCGCGCTTGTCCTCGATCGTGCGCGCCTGGGGCCCGACTTCCTGGATGAGCGTCGGCGCGGTGCAGGCGACCGGCGCGTGGGCCAGGTTCCACTGGCAGGCGAGCTGGATCATCGTCAGCTCGGCGCGCTGCGCGATCGCGCGCATCGGCTCGATCCGCTCGCGGCCGGCCTCGATCCAGCCCGGCGGTCGAAACCCGCGATGATCGCCCGGGGCCAGCGGCTGACCGGGCATCAGATCGTCGAAGAACAGTCCGCCGTAGTCCACGACCCGGGTGATGAGCTTGACCTGCGCCTGGTCGGCGGCGCCGAGCACCAGCTCGCCGGGCCACGGCTCCAGCGGGTTGAGGATCACCATCGCCCAGTCGAGCATCGAGCCGTAGCGCTCCAGGCAGTCGATCAGGTCCAGCGTGAAGCCGTTGGCGGGGCCGGGAGCGACACCGATCATCCGCGTCAGCCCGGCGTCGCGCAGGCCGGCCATCCCGTTCCACACCGCCTCGCTGGTGTAGCCGGTGCGGTCGGGGTTGTGCAGCAGCAGCAGGTCGAAGTGGTCCACGCCGCAGCGCTCCAGGCTCCGCTCGGTGGCCATGCGCAGGTAGTCGGCGTACTGCGCCGGACCGCGCAGCGCGGGGTCGGTGAACCGGGGAAACCCCTTGGGACCGTTGCGCTCGCCCTCATAGAAGTCGTGCCCGACGGCGCCGACGACGCACATCTGATCCCGGGGACGGCCGGCGAGCGCGCGGCCCAGCATCGCGTCAGCCTCTCCGGCGCCGTAGACGTCGGCGGTGATCACCGTGTCGATGCCGGCGCCGGGAGTGACCATCGCCAGGAACCGGTCGTCGTCGATCGGTTCGCCGAAGTGCATGAACCGGCCTCCGCTCCAGGTCCCGACGGCGACCGGCCCGGGGTCGAGGTGGCCTGGCGTCGCGGACATCGAACGAGGAGTGTATGCCGCGGCCGGCGGGCGAGGACCCGCCCGCCGCGCTCGTCATTCCTGACGCAGGGGGAGCTGGATCCGGGTGGCGGCGCCGGGCTGCTGGGCGGTGAGTTGTCGCTCGCGCTCGATCTCTGAATCGAGCTCGAGACCGACGAGCGCGGCGATGTTCGTCAGCCAGATCCAGATCAGGAAGGTGATGATCGCGGCGAGAGTCCCGTAGGTCCTGTTGTAGGAACCGAAGTGGGCGATGTAGAGCCCGAACGCCGCCGAGGCGATCGCCCACACGACCACCGCGAGCAGCGCGCCGGGGGTCAGCCAGTGCCAGGCGGGGGGCTTGACGTTGGGCGCGATGTAGTACAGACCGCTGATCATCAGCGTGACCGTCGCCAGGATCCCGGGCCACTTGGCGATATCCCAGATCCGCAGCGCGGTCGATCCGATGCCGAGCTGCGCGCCGACCGACGCGGCGACCGGACCGGTGAGCACCATCGCGCTCAGCACCGCCGTGAGGAGGACGAGCGCGATCACCGTCACCGCGAGGTTGAACGGCCACTGCCGGTACCACGAGCGCCCGCGCCGGGCCTCCCAGATGACGTTTGAGGACCACGAGAACGTTCCGACATACCCGGAGGCGCCCCACACGGCGCCGGCCGATCCGAGCCCGAGCAACGCGCCCGAGCCGCCCTTGTTGGTGATGATCTGACGCACCGGGGTCGAGATCGCCGAGACCGTCGAGGACGGCGCGAACCGCCCGACGATGTTCAGGACCGCGTTGAACGTCGACGGGTACTGGCCCAACACGCCGAGCAGCGCCACCAGCGCGATCAGTCCCGGGAAGATCGACAGCACGCTTCGGTAGGTCAGCGCCGCGGCGAGGTTGGTGACTCCGTCGGCCCGATACTGGTCGAAGGTGCGCTTCGCGATCCGTCTCCACGCTCCGTCGGGAAGCTCGCGGTAGCGCCGCGGCTTGCGCCCGTGACCCCGCCACTGCACGCGACGGCGCGGCGCTTGCGCCGATTCTGGCGGCGGGGAGCCGGCGTCTGGCATGGTCGGTGCCTACCCGTTCTGGGTTGCCCAACCCCGCAGGCGGCGTGGGTGAAACCGGTACCGCACTGATTCGGTGAACTTCGTCTGGGGTGAGCTATCTTCGCGGGCATGCGGGAGTTCTTCGCCTTCCCCAATCCGGTCAACGACAAGGCGGCGCGGACGGTTGCGGCGGTCGTGCTGGCGACGGTGATCGTCACCCTGATCACCGGGTGGTTGTGGCTGACGATCCCGCTCTGCTACGGGTTCTGGGCGCGGGTGCTGACGGGGCCGAAGCTCAGCCCGCTCGGGTGGCTGGCGATGAACGTGATCGGACCGCGCCTGGGCGAGCGCAGACCCGTCCCCGGGCCACCGAAGCGCTTCGCACAGGGAATGGGCGCGGCGATGTCCAGCGCGGCGCTCGTCCTCGGGCTGGTTCTCGGCCAGCACACGGCCGCCGACGTCGTGCTCGCGCTGTTCATCCCCGCCGCCGGTCTGGAATCGATCTTCGGCTACTGCCTGGGCTGCAAGATGTTCGGCCTGCTGATCGCCGCCGGACTGATCCCCGATGACGTATGCGCGGAGTGCGCTGACATCACGCTGCGCTGGAACCGCCCCGCGGCGCAGTAGTCCAGGGCCGGCGTCAGCGCTGACGCCACCACCTCCCGCTGCGCAGGTCGCGGAACACGACCTCGTCGCGCCCATCGGTGGTGACGATCTCCCAGTAGCGCCGGCGCATCGGATTCGGCGTCCACCAGCGGTCCTCGATCAGCCACGACTCCCGGACGGCGTCGACCTCCCGGTCGGCGACGCTCAGCGGACGGCCGTGCTCGTCAGCGCAGACGGCGACGCGCGTGGGGACGGCCAGGCGGCGAGGCCCGGACATCAGCGGATCAGCCCTCGAACGGCGCCAGCACCGCGCGACGCTCGGGAACGCGTGATTCCGGGTCGATCTCGAGCACGCGCAGTGCGGCATCGGGCCCGGCAGCCGCTCGGGCCTGGCCGATCGCCTCACGCAGGCGAGTCGCGCGCGCCGCGGCGGGATCCTGCAGCAGCGCACGCTGATCGGCGGCCGGCGGCCCGAAGCCCTCCACCGTGAGCGCCAGTCGCTGCGCGGGAGCCGGGATCCGCGCCAGGTGCGAGCTGAGCGCCAGGCGCATTCGCACCGGATCGGCGAGCGCCTCACGGAACACCACCACCTGACGCCAGGTCCCGCCCCGCTCGACGAGCGTGGCCGAGACGACCACGGCGCGCAGCGTCCGCGCGCGCCGTTCGCGCCGGGCCAGCAGACGGTCGATGAGCAGCCCCAGGCCACGCTCCAGCTGCAGCCCGGAGGCCGCCTCCGGAAGGTCGAGCGACTCGCGCAGGATCTCACCGGCCACCCGCGGGCGCAGCGGAGTGTCGCCGCCGCGCGCCAGGTCGTGGGCGACAAGTCCCAGCCGGCCGAAGCGGTCGGCCACCGCCTCCGCCGACAGCGCCGCCAGCGCCCCGAGCGTCATCACCCCCAGCCGCTCCAGCGCCTCGGGCAGCTCGGCGAACGCCGGACGGGCCCGCAGCAGGGCGACCGGCAGCGGGGCGAGGTAGGCCTGCGCGCACGCGCGGTCCTCCTCACCACCGGGCGCCCCCGCGCGCTCGCCGGCGCCACCGGTCCCGACGATCTCCGGGCGCCGCGCCCGGGCCCGCGTGGCCGCCGCCACCGCGGCAAAGCGCGACGGTGCGACCCCGATCCGGGCGGGGGTGCGCAGCGCGGTCCGGACCGCTCGCAGCACCCCCTCGATCCCGCCGTGCAGCGCCAGCAGCCCCCGGGCGTCGAAGCAGACCAGCCCCGGTCGCTCGGGCTCCACGCCCGCGCCCACCGACTCCAGCGCCACCAGGACACGCTCCCAGAGGTCGGCCACCCCCGCCGGATCCGGCGCGATCAAGGTCAGCTCCGGGCAGCGCGAGAGCGCCTCGCCCAGTCGCATCCCGGCATGGATCCCGAACGCCTCGGCAGCCAGCGACACCTCCCCCACCTGCTGCACGCCGCCGGCCTCCGGAGCCAGCGCGACCGGTCGGCCCAGCAGCTCTGAGCGGTCGCCCGCGGCGGTGGTGAGCGCGAAGCGCGGGAGCAGGACGCAGACGATCATGCGAACGCATGTTCGACCCGTTTTCGATGGATGTCAAGCGCCTGCCGGCGGTCGCGCCGGCGGGGGCGCTCGGCGTCGGCCGGCTGTCTTTTCGTCCGGCCCGTCGTGCACCATGGCCGACCCGTGCCCACCCTGCGCCCCTCCGCCAACCGCTTCCCGCTGCGCCGCTGGCAGGAGCGCGCGATGGATGCGCTGGATCGCTGGGAGGGCGGTTCCCCGCTGCTGATCTCCGCCGCGCCGGGTGCGGGCAAGACCCGTCCGGCGCTGGAGTTCGCCCGCGCCCAGCTCACCGCGGGGACGATCGGCGGATTGGTGGTCGCCTGCCCGACCGCGCCGCTGACCCGCCAGTGGGCGCGGGCCGCGCATGAGCTGGGCATCGATCTGGCGCCCGACGCCGACTCTCCGCGTCCGCCGGCCGGCTTTCACGGGGTGTCGGTCACCTACGCGCGGATCGCCCGAGCGCCCACGCGCTGGGCGCGCGCGCTGCCCCGCCGCACGCTGGTGGTCGCCGACGAGGCCCATCACCTGGGCGAGGACCTCGCCTGGGGGGTCGCCTTCGCCGCCGCCTTTCGTGAGAACGCCCGCTGGCTGCTGCTCTCCGGCACGCCGTTTCGCTCCGACGCGACTCCGATCCCCGGGGTCAGCTACGACAGCGACGGGGTCGCCGAACCCGACGTCTCCTACACGTTCGCCGAGGCGGTCGCCGACGGGGTCTGCCGACCGGTGAGCTTCGTCGCCTACGACGGCACGCTGTCCTGGCGCTCGGGCGACGACGTGATCGAATCGGGGTTTGACACGGTCCTGTCCACGCGTGAGGCCAGCCGCCGCTACCGAACCGCGATCTCGACCGAGCTGCCCGACGGGCTTCCCCGCATCCTGCGTGAGGCCGACGCCCGCCTGCGCACCCTGCGCCAGGACGGCCATCGCGACGCCGGCGGCCTGGTGGTCGCCGCCGACTCCGAGCATGCGCGTCAGATCGCCAAGCTCCTGCGTGAGGCGACCGGGCGCGTCCCGCTCGTCGTGCTGCACGCCGAGGCGCGAGCGGCGAGCAAGCTGGCGGCATTCACGAACTCGGCCGACCCCTGGATCGTCGCCGTCAACATGGTCTCGGAGGGGGTCGACATCCCGCGCCTGCGCGTCGGGGTCTACGCGTCGGCGGCCAAGACGCCGCTGATCTTCCGCCAGATCGTCGGGCGATTCGTGCGCACGATCCCGTCGCGGCCCCAGGAGCCGAGCTGGCTCTACGTGCCCGCCGATCCGGTGCTGCGCGACCACGCGGCGACGATCGAGCGCGAGCTGCGCCGGTCGCTGCGCCGCCCCGGCGACACGGATCCGAGCGCGCTGGAGGAGCCGCGCGAGCGCCGGGCGACCGAACGCGCGCCGGCGCTTGACTTCGTGCCACTCAGCGCCGACGTCGCCCCCCAGATGTCGCTGTTCGGCGGCGCGACCGTGGCCGCCGCGCCGCCGTCCTCACCGGCCGCCGCCCGGTGGCTCACCGCCGCACCCGCCGCGTCCGCTGCACCCGCGGACGCCGCAGCCGCAGCCGCCGCCGTCGACACAGAACGCCAGCCCGGGGAGCCCCCGTCGCCCCCGGCCTTCGAACGCCGGGCGCAGCTGCGCGACGAGCGCCATCGGCTCGTCTCCGAGCTGCGCCGACGCGACGGGACCAGCCACCGGGAGATCAACGCGTGGCTCAACCGCCGGCTCGGGATCGCAAGCGTCGAGCAGGCGACGCTCGCCGAGCTCGAGCGCTCGGTGGAGATGCTCGTGGGCAGATTGACCGCCCGGCGGTGATCCATCCGGCGGCGCCGTAGGATCGCGCTCATCGACTGACAGCGATCGAGGAGCGGAGGCCGACCGTGGCATATGAGGTAGCCGGGGAGCACATCGAGCGATACGCCGATCTGCTCGTCAACTTCGCCCTCGGCGGGGGCGCGGGGATCGCCCGCGGAGACGTCGTGCGGATCATCGCGCCGGAGAGCGCCAAGCCGCTGTTCGCGGAGCTGTGCCGGGCGGTGTGGCGCGCCGGCGGTCACACGATCGCCGACTATCAGCCAGACGCCGACGCGCAGACCAACCTGACCCGCGACTTCTATGCGATCGCCTCCGAGGAGCAGCTCGGGTTCTTCGCCGAGAGCTACTGGCGCGGGTTGGTCGATCAGATGGACCACATGATCTACATCGATGCCGACGCCGATCCCCGGGCGCTGGCCGATGTCGATCCCGCCAAGATGATCCGGCGCCAGAGCTCGCTGCGACCGCTGGTCCAGTGGCGCGACGCCAAGGAGAACGCCGGCCGGTTCAGCTGGACGATCGCGCTGTACGGCACCGAGGCGATGGCCGCGGAGGCGCGGCTGTCGATCGAGGAGTACTGGGAGCAGATCATCGCGGCCTGTTACCTGGACGAGGCCGATCCGCCCGCCGCATGGCGCGCCGTCGACGACCGGATTCAGAACACCATCCGCGCGCTGAACCAGCTGGAGATCGACCGCCTGCACGTCCGGGGCGCCGACGCCGACCTGCGGCTCACGCTCGGCGAGCAGCGCAACTGGATCGGCGGCGGCGGCCGCAACATCCCCAGCTTTGAGATCTTCACCAGCCCCGACTGGCGCGGCACCGAGGGATGGATCCGCTTCAGCGAGCCGCTCTATACCCACGGAACGCTCGTCACCGGCGTCGAGCTCGCCTTCGAGCAGGGGCTGGTCACGCGCGCGAGCGCGACCGAGAACGAGCCACTGCTGACCGAGCTGCTGTCGGCTGAGAACGCCAACCGGGTCGGCGAGTTCTCGCTGACTGACGCCCGCCTGTCGCGGATCACCCGGTTCATGGCCAGCACGCTGTTTGACGAGAACGTGGGCGGACCGTTCGGCAACTGCCACGTGGCGGTGGGCAAGGCGATCCAGGCGGCCTACGCGGGGGATCCGTCGACGCTGTCGGCCGATGACTGGCAGCGCCTGGGCTTCAACGAGTCCGTCGTGCACACCGACATCGTCTCCACCACCGACCGTGAGGTGACCGCCGTGCTGCGCGACGGCAGCGAGCGCACGATCTACGCCGACGGACGGTTTCAGTTCGACGACGCCTGAACCGCGGCTGACAGCGGCGGCCACGCCCTATATGGTCAGCCGCTATGGCTCCGAACCTCACGAACCTCGCGATCGACGGCGTGCGCACGCTGCACCAGTTCGGCAAACGGATCCCCGGCGCGGGCGGGATCCTCGCCGAGTCGCTACCGGGCGCCGTGCGCGGCCGTGTGGTGCTGATCACCGGCGCCTCCTCGGGGATCGGCGAGGCGACCGCGATGGCCGTCGGCCGCGCGGGCGGGCACGTGCTGCTGGTGGCGCGCACGCAGTCAAAGCTCGAGGCGGTCGCCGAGGAGGTCTTTGACCGCGGGGGCTCGGCGACCGTCTACCCGTGCGATCTCAACGACATCGACGACATCGACCGGATGGCCGACGAGGTGCTCGCCGCCCACGGCCATGTCGACGTGCTCGTCAACAACGCCGGGAAGTCGATCCGGCGGTCGGTCGACCGCTCCTATGACCGCTTTCACGACTACCAGCGGACGATGACGCTCAACTACTTCGCGCCGGTGAAGCTGATCCTCGCGCTGTTGCCCGAGATGCGCGAGACGGGCTCGGGCCACATCATCAACATCTCCTCGATCGGGCTGCAGATCAACACCCCGCGGTTCGCGGCCTACCTGGCCTCCAAAGCGGCCCTGGACGCGTTCTCGCGCTCGATCGGGCCGGAGATCATCGGCGACGGCGTGCATCTGACCACGGTCTACATGCCGCTCGTCCGCACGCCGATGATCGCGCCGACCAAGATCTATGACCGCGTGCCGACCCTGAGCCCCGCCCAGGCGGCCGAGATGATCACCGAGGCGATCCGCAAGCGCCCTAAGCGGACCGGGACCACGCTGGGCTCGATCGGTCAGCTCACCTACGCGATCGCCCCCGGGGCCCAGGACCTGCTCGTCAACCGCGCCTACCAGCTGTTCCCCGAGAGCGACACGCCGCCCTCAGACCACGCGGCGCGGTTGGAGGCCGAGCAGCGGGCGTTCGCGGCGGCGACGCGCGGCGTGCACTGGTGATCCACGCCACACGCCGCGCGCCGCGCGCTGCGCGCCCCATCGGTCAGCTGACGAAGGCGATCGTCGCCGGGGAGTCGCCGAGGCCGATCTCGACCGAGCTGGTCACCGCGTTCGTGGACGCGTCGATGATCGCCAGCGAGCTGGACACGTTGCAGGTGACCCAGATCGAGCCGTCCGGGGCCTGCGCGACCCCCGTCGGCATGTGGTGGGCCTGGGTGTAGGACGTACCGGTCTTCACCAGGTTGGGGGTGGTGAAGCTCCCGAGCGCGATCGTCGCGGTCACCGCGCGTGACGCCACGTCGATCACCGAGACCGTGTCGTCGTTGGTGTTGGTGACGTACGCGGTGCTCCCGTCGGCGGAGATCGCCACCCGCCACGGCGTGTCGCCGACCGCGATCGTGGCCTGCTTGGAGAGATCGGCGCTCGACACGATGACCACGGCATCGGCGCCGGCGTCGACCACCCACAGCTCGCTGCCGTCGGGAGTCACCGCCAGCCCCAACGGCGACTGCAGCGAGGCCGGCGACATCGTCGTCGAGCCGGTCGCGACCGCGACCGCGTAGAGCCCGTCGGCGCAGGTCACCGCCACGGTGCTGCCGTCCGGGGTGACGACCACCGCCTTCGGTGCCTCACCGACCTCGATCTTCCTGCTCGTCGCCTTCGTGGAGGTGCTGATCTGCGACAGCACCTGGGATCCGCCGGCCCCGGTGTTGGGCCCGGTGTTGGCCACGAACGCGGTCGTCCCGTCCGGGGTGATCGCGATGCCGTGCGGATAGATGCCGACGACGATCGTGTCGGTGATCGTCTGGGTGGAGGTGTCGATCACCGAGACGGTGTTGGCGCCGGACTCCGTCACCCAGACCTCGCTGCCGTCAGGGGTGGCCGCTGCCCCCAGCGGGCTCGTCGTGCCGCTGGTGACCGCCGAGACGAGCGACGGCGGGTTGGCGACCGAGAAGATCGCGACCGTGCCGCCGGTGATTCCCGGGATATAGCCCAGCGGAGCGGTGGAGGTCGTCACCGCGTTGCCCTCGACCTCGGCGAGGCGACGGAGGTAGACCTTGTCCGACGCGCCGTTGACGAAGTCGGCGCGGTGGGTCGTGCGGTTCTCCACCAGACGGCTGGCCGGCACCGGCATCGCCCGGGCGGCGTCGCCGAGCCGCTTGCGGAGCTGTTGACCGACCGCTGCGGGCTGCTCCTTCCACGGCGCCCCGGGCCGAGTCTTCTCCTGGACGGGCGGCGTCTGGACGGCGCCCGGGACCTGGGGCTGGGGCAGCAGCTGGACCTGGGCCTCGGCCAGCCAGAAGTCGCCGATGCCCGAGGGCAGCGCGGGCGCGCTGGAGCGCCTGCCGTTGGAAAAACCCAGCGCGGAGGTCAGGTCACCGAAGGCCTCTCGCCGCCAGGAGGAGATGTTGGTGCAGGTCACGCCGGTCACCTGCTCCAGCAGCTGAAGGACCGAGGTGTGGTCGAAGTTCTCGGGGGCGACATAGCCGCCGACCGTCCACGGCGAGACGACGAACGCCGGCACGCGGATGCCGCCGCCGATCGGCAGGCCGTCGACGAACTCGTCGGTGGTCCCGGCGGGCGGCAGCGGCGGAACGACGTGGTCGAAGAGGCCGTCGTTCTCGTCGTAGTTGACGATGAACACGGTGCTGTTCCAGATGTCGCGGTTGGCGGCGACGGCGTTGAGCTTGGAGGCGAGGAAGTTGGCGCCGGCGGCCGGCAGAAACGACGGGTGCTCGCTCTGACCGGACGTGGGAATGATCCACGAAACCGTCGGCAGGGTGCCGTTGGCGCAGTCCCACTCGAAGCGCTCGTGCGGGTGAACCTCCAGCCCGCTGGTGTAGAGCGTCGACCCGGGCGCCGCCGACTGGAAGGCGTCAAACCACTTCAGCGGGTTGCAGCCGTAGTCGTCCTCCTCCTGATAGACGCGCCACGAGATCCCCGCCGCGGTCAGCATCTCCGGATACGTCGTCCACGTGTAGGGCTCGCCGGTCGCCGGACTGGGCACGACGTTGGAGATGACCGGGCCGCCGCCGAGGCCGTTGGGATCGATCATGCCCGTCATCAGGTACATGCGGTTGGGCCAGGTCGGTCCCAGCAGCGAGCAGTGGTAGCCGTCGCACACCGTGAACGTCTCGGCGAGCGCGAAATGGAAGGGGATGTCCTGGCGCTCGTAGTAGCTCATCGTGTACGGGCCGTTGGCGTCGCCGTCGGCGCCGAGATGGGCGGCCAGCCACGCGTCGTTGGTGGCCGTCGTCGGCTGCCCGGGCGTGGAGCTGACGGAGATGTTCAGCGCCTGGTGCTGCACCTTCCAGGCATGGGAGGTGGACGGGATCGCCTGGGCGCTGGTGTCCCAGGTGTTGAGGTGCCAGGGGAGCAGATACCCGTCGGGGTTCATCGAGTCGGGCTGGTAGAAGATCGACCTGCCGTTGGCCTGCGTCAGGGCGCTCGGATCGCCGAACCCCCGCACTCCCGCCAGCGTCCCGAAGTAGTGGTCAAAGGAGCGGTTCTCCTGCATCTGGATGACGACGTGCTTCACGTTGGCGACCGACCCGCTGCGAGGTCCGGCGGCAGCGGCGCGCGCCAGAGCCGGGGGCAGGATCGAGGAGGCGATCACGCCTCCCGCTCCGATCGCGGCCTGACCGAGCAAGCGACGACGAGTGATCTCGGGCATGAGCTGTTCTCCCTGACGGGTCGGTGACTGTGGACGGTGGGACCGCGGCTCCTGCGGTTGCGGGCCCTGGTGACGGCGGTCGAGCGCGACGTGTGCTCCACGCTCCGGACGCGACGTTAAACCGATGACGCGCTGCCGATGTGATCTGCCTGTGACCGCTTCCGTCGGTCTGTGAGCCGACGGGGGTCGGGTGTCCACGTGCGATTGTCAATAGGCTCGGGTTAATGAGCGAACGCACCTACACGGCCGACGTGATCGTCGTCGGCGCCGGCCTGGCCGGTCTGGTCGCCACCGCCGAGCTGGCCGACGCCGGCCGCCGCGTGCTGCTGCTCGACCAGGAGCCCGAGGCGTCGCTGGGCGGCCAGGCGTTCTGGTCGCTGGGCGGGCTGTTTCTCGTCGACACGCCCGAGCAGCGCCGCTGGCGCGTTCGTGACTCGATCGAGCTCGCGTGGCAGGACTGGGAGGGGACCGCGGCCTTTGACCGGCCGGAGGACTACTGGCCGCGGCGCTGGGCCCGCGCCTACGTCGAGTTCGCCGCCGGTGAGAAGCGCTCGTGGCTGCACGGTCAGGGAGTGCGCTGGATGCCCAACCCCGGCTGGGCCGAGCGCGGCGGCTACGGGGCGATCGGCCACGGCAACTCGGTGCCCCGCTTTCACCTCACCTGGGGCACGGGTCCCGGGGTGTTGGAGCCGTTCGTGCGCCGGGTCGCGCAGGCGCGCGAGCGCGGGCTGGTCACCTTGGCCACGCGCCATCGGGTCGACGAGCTGACGCTTTCGGCCGGCGCCGTCGACGGCGTGCGCGGCGGCGTGCTCGAGCCCAGCGGCGCCGCCCGCGGGCAGTCAAGCTCCCGCACCGAGGTCGGGGAATTCTCGGCGCGCGCGGGTGCGGTGCTGGTGAGCTCGGGAGGCATCGGAGGCAACCTGGAGCTCGTGCGCGCCAACTGGCCCGAGCGTCTGGGGTCACCGCCCCGCAACCTGATCAGCGGCGTCCCCGCCCACGTCGACGGCCGCATGATCGCGATCGCGAAGCGGGCCGGCGCCCGGGCGATCGGCGAGGACCGCATGTGGCACTACACCGAGGGCGTCAGGAACTGGTCGCCGATCTGGCCTCGCCACGGGATCCGCATCCTGCCCGCCCCCTCATCCCTGTGGCTGGACGCCACCGGCCGCCGGCTGCCGGTCCCCCTGTTCCCGGGGTTCGACACGCTGGGCACGCTGGCTCACATCGGCAAGTCCGGCCACGAGCACACGTGGTTCATCCTCACCCGCAAGATGATCGAGCGTGAGTTCGCGCTCTCGGGCTCAGAGCAGAACCCCGACGTCACCGGCAAGTCGATCGCGGGCGTGCTGCGCGAGCGGGTCGCCCCCGGAGTCCCCTCGCCGATCGAGGCGTTCATGCGCCAGGGGCAGGACTTCGCCGTGGCCGACGACCTCCCGACGCTCGTGGGACAGATGAACCGCATCACCGATGGCTCGCCGCGGCTCGAGTTCGAGCAGATCGAGCGCGAGGTGCATGCCCGTGACCGGGAGATGGACAACCCGTTCTCCAAGGACTCGCAGGTGACCGCCATCCACGGCGCCCGGCGCTACCTCGCCGACCGCCTGACCCGGGTCGCCGCGCCGCACCGGCTGCTGGACCCCGAGGCCGGCCCGCTGATCGCGGTGCGGCTGCAGATCCTCACCCGCAAGACGCTGGGGGGCCTGGAGACCAATCTCAGCGGACAGGTGCTCGACGGGACGGGAGAGCCGGTGCGCGGCCTGTACGCCGCCGGCGAGGCGGCCGGCTTCGGCGGCGGCGGAATGCACGGCTACCGCTCGCTGGAGGGGACGTTCCTGGGCGGCTGCCTGTTCTCCGGGCGCGTCGCGGGGCGGGCACTGGCCACCTGAGAGCCGGCCCGGGCGCGTCGCGGGGCGGGCAGTGCCGTCTGAGCCAGCCCGGCGTTCCCTGCCGCTGCAACAGATCGTGCAGCGGGCAGGAAATCCACGGTCTGCAGCGCAACCTTCAGGCGTTCGTGCTGTCATAGCGGGTGCCGAGTCGTCGGGACGCCATCCCGGGGATCGGGGAGCCCACGTGGTTGGGGCGAATCCGGTGGTGGTCCACCGGTAGCGCCGTCGGCGCGAGCCCGTCAGCTAACCCCGAAGGCGTCGGCGACCGCTTGTCAGCGAACCCGAGGGACTCTCCTGGCCGTGACCGAGACCCACCACCCCCACGCCCGCCGCAGGCGCTGTCTCACCGTCCTGGGTCTGCTCGGCGCCCTCATGCTCGGGTGTGCGGGCGTCGCCTCGGCGGCCACCAAGGTGATCCGCTATCACGGCTACCACGCGACGGTCCCGGCGAGCTGGCCGGTGTTCCGTCTGGCTCAGTCGCCTCGCACCTGCGTGCGCTTCAACCGTCACGCCGTCTACCTCGGTCGCCCCGGCGCCGACCAGCTCTGCCCGCCCGACGCGGCCGGGCGGACCGAGGCGATTCTCGTCTCCCCGCTGCCGGCCGGTCACGGGGTGGGCGCCGCCGGCACGGTGCTGGCCCCGACGATCCCGGGCGCCGCGTCGGCGCGCGGGTCGGCGGCCCAAACGGTCAAGCCGGCCGCCCACGTCGTCGTGACCGCCACCTGGAACCGCGATCCGTCCGCCGTCGCCGACGCGCTCGGCGTGCGCTCCGTGCTCCGCGCGGGCCGCGGCTATGACCGTCGCCAGACCGCTGGCACGGGCGCCGGGGCTCGGTCCGCCACAACCCGGGCCCGGTCCGCCGTCGCCCACGCCCGACGCGCGGCGACGGTCACATCCCCCGGCGTCACCTTCCCGGTGGGCACGGTCGTGGGCACCCCCGGCTCGGTCTACACCGGCCTCGGGTTCGACGCCTGCTCCACGCCGTCGACGACCGCCATGTCGGCCTGGACCAGCTCCCCGTTCCGCGCCGTCGGCGTCTACATCGGCGGCGCCAACATGGCCTGCTCACAGCCCAACCTGACCGCGACCTGGGTGACGACCGAGACCGACGCCGGCTGGCACCTGATCCCGATCTACGTCGGACTCCAGGCTCCGAGCAACGGCTGCGGCTGCGCGACGATCTCGCCGGCGGCCGCCGCGGCCCAGGGCAGCGCGGCAGCGCTGGATGCGATCTCACACGCCGCGGCAATCGGGCTGGGCCCCGGCAACCCGATCTACTTCGACATGGAGAACTACACCCGGAGCACGTCGTCGACGGCGACGGTTCTGGCGTTCCTGTCGGCGTGGACCACCCAGCTGCATCTCAGCGGCTATCTGTCGGGGATCTACGGCAGCAACAACTCCGGCATCGAGGACCTCGTCGCCGAGCAGGGAACCGGCTACGTCGAGCCCGACGACATCTGGTTTGCCAGCTGGAACGGCCAGCAGTCGACCGCCAACGCCGAGCTGCCGGCCACCGACTGGGCCAACCATCAGCGGCTGCATCAGTTCGAGGGCGGCCACGTCGACGACTACGGCGGGAGTCAGATCGACATCGACGGCGACTACGTCGACGCGGCCACCGCATCGGCGGGCAGCGGCAGCCTGACCACCACGATCGCCGCCGCGCCAACCCTCTCGGTGCGTCCGGTGTTCGATGGCACGATCGATCTGAACCCGAGCTGGAGCGGGGAGCCGGGGGTCGCCAGCTGGCAGATCTCGGCCGGCGCGGCGGCGACCACGCTGACCCCGGTCAAGACGATCGCGGCCGGCGCCAAGCGGCCGATCGTCCTACGCAGCAGCTACCCCTACTTCCAGGCCGAGGCGCTGAACGCCCTCGGTCAGCCGATCGGCGCCACGGGCGTCGTGGCCACTCCCGCCCACGTCGCGCTGTTTGGCAACAGCGCCTTCGTGCCGCCCCACGGACCCGGCGGCGTGCCGGTGGCCTGCTACGGCCTGAGCCCCTGCCAGGTGTCCGCGACGGTGACCGTGGGGCATCGGCGCATGGCCCACACCGGGCTGGAGTCGATCCCGGCGGGCGGCGGGACCGTCCACTTCGATCTCTCCCGAGCCGACCACCGGATCGTCGCCAAGGCGACGGGCCACCGGCTGCCGGTCACCGTCACGGTGCGCACGAGCACCGGCGCTCGCGCCAGTCGCCCGATGAGCCTCGTCCCGTTCACCGTCTCCGGACGCGCCCCGCGCACGACCGCCGGGGTCAGCCCGAGCCTGCGCATCCTCAGCGAGACCGGGTTCGTGTCCCACGGCTGGTCAGGCGGCGTGCTGGCCGTCTGCCTGTCGGCGACGCCCTGCCTGACGAGCACGACGCTCACCGAGCGCGGGCAGTTGATCGCGCAGTCACAGCCCCAGACGCTCGGCGTCGGCGAGCTCGGCTACCTGTCGTTTCGGATGACGCGCCAGGGACACCGCCTGCTGTCGCACGCCCTCGGCAACCAGCTGGGGGCGCGCGTCACGGTCACCACCTCGGCGACCACGCCCACCCCGGCGACCGGCGCCGCCGCTCCGGGGGCGACCACCAGCGCGCTGATCTCGCTGGCGTCGTTTTAGCTGACCGCGCGCCAGGCGATCGCGCGGGCCATCAGTCGATCGGCGGATGCAGGTCGGCGGCGATGTCGAA
>CAZZYU010000020.1:0-1441 GCA_964658375.1 uncultured Acetobacteraceae bacterium
CCGCCGGCCGGCGACCGGCCGCGTCAGGAGCCGAGGACCAACCCGCGCAGCTCCAGCGCGAGCGGCGCCGAGGCCACCAGGACGCCGGCGGGGCCGTCCTCGCTCTCGGGCAGGCGGTGCAGCGCCAGTCCCGCGCGCTGCGCGATCAGACCGCCCGCGGCGGTGTCCCAGGGCTTGGTGCCACGCTCCCAGTAGGCGTCATAGCGCCCGCAGGCGACCCATGCGAGATCGAGGGCGGCGGCGCCCGCCCGGCGGATGTCGCGCACCCGCGGCAGGACCCGGATCAGCACCTCGGCCTGGCGGGCGCGCACCGCGGCTTCGTAGGCAAAGCCCGTCGCCACGAGCGCCGTCGCCAGGTCCTCCTGGCCCGAGGCCGCGATCTGCTCGCCGTCGAGCGTCGGCGGACCGCTGCGGGTTGCGGCGAAGCACTCGTTGCGAACGGGATCGAGCACGACGCCGACCAGCCCGCCCTCGGCGTCCTCGCAGGCCACGCTCACCGCCCACTGGGGCACCCCGAAGAGGAAGTTGGTGGTGCCGTCCAGCGGATCGATCACCCACCGCAGGTCACCGT
Source organism: uncultured Acetobacteraceae bacterium (assembly GCA_964658375.1). GTDB lineage: Bacteria > Actinomycetota > Thermoleophilia > Solirubrobacterales > Solirubrobacteraceae > Palsa-465. The sequence continues at coordinate 572 of CAZZYU010000020.1, forward strand.
CGCCGGTCGCCCCGCCCTCCTCGCCGAGGATCGCGTCTCCCGGACGCCGGTCTGACAGCACCGCACGGATCGCCTCCTCGGCCGAGAGGTCGGCCTCGGAGACGAGGTCGGTGGGACTGCTCTTGGCGCGGATCTGCTGCTGGCGATGGCCGAAGCGGGGCAGCAGCTCTCCCGCCGCCGCCCGGGCGGCCGCCAGCGCGACCGACAGCAGCTCGTCTTCGTCGACGGACACTCCGGCGTTGTAACACGAAGCCGGCGGCCCGGGCGGGGAGACACCCGGCCGCCTGGGAACATCTGCGCCCGATGAGCGCCCGTGAGACCGTCCTGGGCCTGAGCGCGTTTCCCCGGCGCGGCGCGGGCACCGACGCCGAGCGCCGCGCCGCGGGCTGGCTCGCCGAGGAGCTCGCAGGCTCGCACCGCACGGTGACCGTGGAGACGTTCTGGTGCCGGCCCAACTGGGCCTGGGCCCAGGCATGGCACGTCGCCCTGGCGTTGGCGGGCGCCGTGCTGATGGTCTCCCACGCGACGATCGGCGGCGCGGTGGCGCTCGTCGCGGTGGCCTGCACGGTGCTTGACGCCACGACCGGGCGCTCCCCCGGGCGCCGGCTCACCCCCGAGCACGCCAGCCAGAACGTGATCGGCGACCCCGCGGGGCATGCGGGCGCCAGTGGGGCTCCGGTTGACGGCGCCGCGACGGTCAGGCTGATCGTGACGGCCCCGTATGACGCCGGGCGGACGGGGATCGTCTTCGCCCGCCCCCTGCGCACGCTGGCGGCGTGGAGCCGCCGGCACGCCGCCGGCGGGCGGCTCGCCCTCGGCTGGCTGGGCTGGGTCGCGCTCGCCATCGTGGCGCTGGTGGGGGTCGCGATC
>CAZZYU010000020.1:1451-38875 GCA_964658375.1 uncultured Acetobacteraceae bacterium
TTCTCGACTCACGGACGCGGGACGACACCGGTGCGATCGCCCGGCGCGCCGGCGCGGCCGGGACCCCGATCGCGGTCGTGCAGCTCGTCCCGTCGGTCGCGCTCGTGGCCACGCTCGCCGGGCTGCTCGCGCTCGGCGGATCGCCGTTCGGGCCGGCCGCCAACGACGACGCCAGCGGCGTTGCGGTGGCGGTCGCGCTCGTCCGGGCGCTCGATGCCGCTCCGCCCCGCCATCTGCGGGTCCAGCTCGTGCTCACGGGGGCCGGCGACGGTGACGGCCTGGGGCTGCGCCACCACCTGCGCGCCCACGTGCCCACCCACCGCCGGCGAGGTCGCGCCGAGCCGGTGGTCGTGCTCGGGATCGCCGCCGCCGGCGCGGGCACACCGCGGTGGTGGATCAGCGACGGGCCGCTGTGGCCGCTGCGCTACCACCCGCGGCTGCGCGCGCTGGCCGCGCGGACCGCCGCCACCCAGACCAGCGCCGCCGCCAGCCAGAGCGCCACCGCCAACCACACCAGCACCGCCGCCGACCAGACCGGCGCCGCCGCCCACCGCGGCCGCGGGTCCGGCCCGGCGCTGAGCGCTCGACTCGCCGGACTGCCCGCGCTCAGCCTCGGCGCTCTGGATGCGCGGGGCCTGGCGCCGCGCTCACACCGACGAGACGACCTCCCCGACGCCGTGGACGCAGGGGCGATGGACCGCGTGCTTGAGCTGGCGCTGATGCTCGTCGACGCGCTCGACGCCGACCAGCGCCCCGCGGCGGCCGGGGACGCGGCCGTCGCCCCAATAGACTCCGGCGGATGAGCGACGGGCCCGTCGTCGTCCTCGCCGGCGGCACCGGAGGGGCCAAGCTGGCTCGCGGGATGCTGGATGTCGTCGGCGATCAGCTGGTGGTGATCGCCAACACCGGCGACGACGTGGAGATCCATGGCGCCTACGTCTCACCCGACCCCGATCTGATCAGCTTCTGGCTGGCTGACCGCATCGATGATCGAGGCTGGGGCCTGGCGGGTGACACCTTCTCGGTCATGGACGGCCTGCGCGAGCTCGGCGAGGACGTCTGGTTCAACCTCGGCGATCGTGATCTGGCGATCGGTCTGCGCCGCGCGCGGGCGCTGGACGACGGCGCCCGGCTGACCGAGGCCCAGAGCGCGATCTGCGCGGCGCTGGGGATCTCCGCCGCGGTGCTGCCGATGAGCGACCGGCCCGTGCGCACCCGGGTGCTCGCCGGCGAACGCTGGTGGCCGCTGCAGGAGTTCATGATCCTGCACCGCGGCGAGGGACCCGTGCGGGATGTCGCGTTTCGCGGCGCCGCGGCGGCCTCCCCCACCCCGGAGATCCTCGAGGCGCTGACGCGGGCCCGGGCGATCGTCATCGGCCCGTCCAACCCGGTGATCTCGATCGGGCCGATCCTCGCCGTCCCGGGGATCGCCGACGCGATCGGCGCCAGCCCCGCCGCGGTCGTGGCCGTCAGCCCGCTCGTCGGCGGGGACGTGCTCAAGGGCCCGACCGCGGCCTGCCTGGCCTGGGCCGGTCACACGCTCGACAGCGCCGGCATCGCCGCCAGCTACGGCGACCTGCTCGACGGACTGGTCGCCGACGAGCGCACCGATGCGGTCACCACGCTCGAGACCGAGGTCCTGCTCGATACCCCGGAACGACGCCGCGCGGTCGCCGCGGCGACGTTGAGATTCGCCGACGCGCTCGCCGGTCAGAGCCGGTAGGCACCGACCGGTGGTCCACTAGCGTGTACGGCGCGATGACGACCGTCGCCATCCTCCCGCTCAAGAGCCTGGGCCGCGCCAAGCAGCGCCTGGCCGACGAGCTTGACCCCTCCCCACGCCGCTCGCTGGTGGAGGCGATGTTCTCCGACTCCCTGATCGCCCTGCGCCGATCCACGGCGATCGACGCGACGATCGTCGTCACCGCTGACCGCGTCGCCCAGCGGATCGCCGCCGGCTACGGAGCCGACGTGATCGAGGACGCCGACCTGGGACACAACGACGCCGCGCTGCGCGGCATCGCCCGCGCTCGCACGCTCGGCGCCCGACGGGTGCTGCTGGTTCCCGGCGACTGCCCGCTGCTCGACCCCGTCGAGCTCGACGTCGTCATCCAGCGGCCGGTCGCGAGCAGGTCGCTGCTCGTCATCCCCGACCGCCACGGCACCGGCACCAACGCGCTGCTGCTCACCCCGCCCGACGCGATGGTCCCGAGCTTCGGCGAGGGCAGCCACGAGCGCCATCTCGCCGAGGCTCACGCGGCCGGCCTGACCGCCGAGACGGTGCTGGTCGCCTCGCTGGCCCTTGATGTCGACACGCCCGAGGACCTGACCGCGCTGGAGACGCAGCTCGAGGAAACCCGCGGCGGGGCCGCGCACACCCGCGGGATGCTCCGCCAGCTCCTGCGCAGCCGCGGGTGACCTCATGGCGGCGATCACCGCCACCGCGCTGGAGGGCATCCCCGAGGTCCATGCCGGCGACGAGCCCGCCCAGCTGATCGCCGACGCGCTCGCCCGCCCCGGGGCGCCGCGCCTGGATGACGCGGCGGTGCTCGTCGTCGCCCATAAGCTGATCTCCAAGGCCGAGGGCCGCACGCGCACGCTCGGCGCCGTGGCACCCGGCCCGCGCGCCACCGAGCTGGCCGCGCTGCTGGGCAAGGATCCGCGCCACCTCCAGATCGTGCTCGACGAGACCCGCGAGGTCCGGCGCGCCGATCATGGGGTGCTGATCAGCGTCACCCGACACGGATTCGTCTGCGCCAACGCCGGCGTCGACGCCTCCAACGCCGCTGACGAGGACACGGTGATCCTCCTGCCGCTGGATCCAGACGCCTCCGCGCGCCGACTGCGCGCCGGATTACGCGCCCGGACCGGCGCCGCCCCCGGGGTGCTCGTGACCGACTCCTTCGGGCGGGCGTGGCGCCACGGACAATGCGACGTCGCGATCGGTTGCGCCGGACTGACTCCGCTGGAGGACTGGCGCGGGCGCGCGGACCGGCGCGGGCGGGAGCTGAAGGCGACGTGGATCGCGGTCGCCGACCAGCTGGCCGGGGCCGCAGACCTGGCGCGGGCCAAGGACGCCGGGCAGCCGGCGGTGGTGATCGAGGGGGCGGCGCGCTGGGTCAGCGCCGACGACGGGCCGGGCGTGGCGCCGCTGCTGCGCGGCCCCGACACCGACCTGTTTCGCTGACGCCCCGCCCTCCGCCGTCCGCCCCTCGCGTCGCGTCGCGTCGCGTCGACGTCACTGTGACGGTGCGCCGACGGCGTGAAAGCCGCCGTCGACATGCACGATCTCGCCGCTGATCGCCTGCGCGTAGTCCGACAGCAGCCAGCAGACCGCCTTGGCGACCGGAACCGCGTCGGCGACGTCCCACCCGAGCGGGGCCTGCCGGCGCCACAGGTCGGCGAGCGTCTCAAAGCCGGGGATGCCCTGGGCGGCCACCGTGCCGATCGGGCCCGCCGAGACGAGGTTGACGCGGATCCCGGCGGGGCCGAGATCACGCGCGAGATAGCGGTTGACCGACTCCAGGGCCGCCTTGGCCACGCCCATCCAGTCATAGATCGGCCAGGCGACGGAGGCGTCGAAGTCCAGCCCCACCAGGCCGGCGCCGCGCGGCATCAGCGGCGCCACCGCCGCGGCCAGCGCCTTGTAGGAGAACGCCGAGGTGGCAAACGCCTGCTGGGCGCTCTGCGACGGCGCGGTCATGAAGTTCCCGCCGAGCGCGTCGGCGGGCGCGAACGCGATCGCGTGCAACGCCCCGTCGACGTGGCCCCAGCGTTCGCCCAGGGTGCCGGTGAGCGCCTGCAGATCGTCATCGGAGTTGACGTCGAGCTCCAGCACGTCGACGGGCACGGGCAGCCGCCGGGCGGCGCGCTCGGTCATCCGCCTGACGCGACCGAAGCTCGTCAGCAGGACCTCGGCACCCTCCTGCTGAGCCTGCTGGGCGACGTGGAAGGCGATCGACTCCTTCGTGATGACGCCGGTGATCAGCAGGCGCTTGCCCGCCAGGATCATTCGCCGTCGCCGAAGGCGCGCAGCGCCCAGATCAGCCGGTCACGCGTCTGGCGGGGCTCGATGATCTCGTCGACGAAGCCGTCCGCGGCGGCGCTCTGCGCGCGCAGGTGCTCGGCCGCGTAGGCGTCGGCGAGGCGCTCGCGCTCGGCTTCGGGGTCATCGGCGGCGCGCAGCAGGCGGCGGTTGACGATGCCGACCGCGGCCTTGGCGCTCATGATCCCGAGCTCGGCATCGGGCCAGGCGAGCACCAGATCAGAACCGAGATCGCGTGAGTTCATCGTGATGTAGGCGCCGCCGTAGGACTTGCGCAGCACGACGGTGAACTTCGGGACCGTGGCGGCCGCGAACGCGCGCACCAGCGAGGCGCCGTGCCGGATCACGCCGGCGCGCTCCTGCTTGGAGCCCGGCATGAAGCCCGGGGTGTCGACGACGGCGATCAGCGGGATCCCGAATGAGTTGGCGTAGTTGACAAACCACGCCGCCTTCTCAGAGCCCTCGGCGTCGAGCACCCCGCCCAGATACCGCGGCTGGTTGGCGACGACGGCGACCGGCCGGCCCTCGATGCGCGCCAGCGCGCAGACGACGTTGCGCGCCCAGCGGGGCTGCAGCTCCAGCAGCGAGTCGGCGTCGACGATCGCCTGCAGCGCCTGGCGCACGTCGTAGGCCCGACGCGACTCGGCGGGCACGAACGCGCCGGGATCCGTGGCCGCCGGACCCCGAACCGCGGCCCGGGGCGGCGCGCTGCCCGACGCCGACGGCAGGTAGGCCAGCAGCTCACGCACCCGCGCGGCCGCCGCCAGCTCATCGGCCTCGACGAGATGACAGACGCCGTTGCGGTCGTGCACCCGCGGCCCACCGAGTCCCGCGGCGTCGATCTCCTCGCCCAGTGCCTCGCGCACGACCCCGGGACCGGTGAGGAACATCGCCGCGTCCTCGGTCATGACGATCAGGTCGGTGAGCGCCGGCGAGTAGGCGCCGCCGCCCGCCGAGGCCCCGGAGACGACCGAGATCTGAGGCACGACACCGGTCAGACGCACGGTCTCGCGGAAGATGCGCCCGTAACCGGCCAGCGCGCTGGTGCCCTCCTGGATCCGCGCGCCCCCCGATTCGACGAACCCGACGACGGGGATCCGGGCGCGCTGGGCGGTCTGCAGGACGCGCACGATGGTGTCGGCGTGCAGCTCCCCGAGCGCGCCCCCGAGGAACCGGCCGTCCTGCGCGTAGCAGGCGATCGGCCGGCCGTCGACGAGCCCCGTGGCGCCGACCACGCCGTCGCCGGCGGTCGCGCGCTCGCCCAGGTGCGCCGAGGTCACGCGCGACCGCAGCACCCGCAGCGAACCGGGATCGCACAGCGCCTCCAGGCGCTCGCGGGGAGTGAGCCGCGGCGCCGGGGCGCTCTGGGGCAGGGCGTTGGTGGCGCTCATGCGGGTGCTCCGGAGCGCACGGGGCCGCGGATCGCCAGGGTGACGTTATGGCCGCCGAAGGCAAACGAGTTCGACAGGGCCAGCGCGGGCTGCCCATCGCCGGTGATCAGCGGGCGTGACTCGCCCGGGACGTAGTCGAGGTCGAGCTCGGGATCGGGGACCTCGTAGCCGAGGGTCGGCGCGATCACCCCGGTGATCATCGTCCGCACGGTGGCGACCGCCTCCACGGCCCCGGCCGCGCCGAGCAGATGCCCGATCGAGGACTTCGTGGAGGAGATCGGGATCCGGCCGGCCTCCGCGCCGAGCGCGCGCTTGATCGCGGCGGTCTCCGCGGCGTCGTTGAGCTCGGTGGACGTGCCGTGCGCGTTGATGTAGTCGACGTCGGACGCGGTGGCGCCGGCGTCGGTCAGCGCGAGCTCGATCGCATGCGCGGCCGGGGTGCCGCTCGGCTCAGGCGCGGTGAGGTGGTGAGCGTCGGTGGTCGACCCGTAGCCCGCGATCTCGGCGAGCACGGTGGCGCCCCGAGCCGCCGCCGCCTGCGCCTCCTCCAGCACGAGCACCCCTGCGCCCTCGCCCATCACGAAGCCGTCCCGACGCAGGTCGAACGGGCGCGAGATCCCGGTCGGCGACAGGGCCTGCATGTTGGCAAACGAGGCGGCCGCGAACTCGGTCAGCGTCGCCTCGGTGCCGCCGCAGACGACCGCGTCGGCATCCCCGTACTGGATCATGCGCAGCGCGATGCCGACCCCGTGGGCGCCGCTGGCGCAGGCCGAGCCGATCTGGAAACTCTGGCCCCGCAGGCCGTGCTTCATGGTGATCGCCGCCGCGGCCGCGTTGGGCATGTAGGCCGGGATCCCGAGCGGCGAGACCTGTCGCGAGCCGCGCTCGCGCATGACCTCCAGCTGGGTCTCGATCGTGCTCTGGCCGCCGATGCCGGTTGCGATCACGCAGCCCACCCGGAACGGGTCATATCCGGTGCCGCCCACCCCTCCGATCCATCCGGCCTGCGCCAGCGCCTCCCCGGCCGCGACCAGGGCGAACTGCGAGAAGCGATCCAGACGGCGCGCCTCCTTGATCGAGAGATGCTCGATCGGGTCAAAATCGCAGGACCGGCCGAAGCCGTCGGTGATCCCGACGACTCCCTCAGCCCAGCGGTCGTGCAGTGTCTGAGCCCCGACCCCGAGCGGCGTGACCGCTCCGATCCCGGTGACGACGACGGTCCGTCTGTCCGGCGGTGGCGTCAACGAACGCTCCTACCCGGCCCGCTCGACGATCAGGTCGATCGCGTCCCCGACGGTCTTGAGCTCCTTCATGTCCTCGCCCTTGAGCACGACGCCGTAGTCCTCCTCGACCACCTGGGCGAGCTCGACGAGGTCCAGGGAGTCGATGTCAAGCTCTTCGAACGTCGCAGCGCGAGTGATCTGGCTCTGCTCGGGCCCGAAGCTCGCCAGCGTCTCGATCACTCGGGTCTCCACCTGCTCGGTTGTCACGGACATCAGTCGTTCTCCTTTGCGGTCTCAGGTCATCAGGCGGCCAGGCCGCCGTCCACGGATAGCACGGCGCCGGTGACATAACCGGCTTGCTCGGACGTCAGGAACCGCACACAGGCGGCGACCTCCTCGGGGGTTCCGGCCCGGCGCGCCGGAACCTGCTCCAGCAGGCGCTCGTCGACCCCGGCCGTCATCTCGGTGTCGATCCAGCCCGGCGCCACCGCGTTGATCGTGATCCCGCGGCGGGCCACCTCGACGGCGGCGTTGCGGGTGAACGCGATCAGGCCGGCCTTGGCCGCCGCGTAGTTGGGCTGACCCGGGTTGGCCCGCAGCCCGACGACCGACGCGATGTTGACGATCCGCCCCGCCCGCGCGCGCATCATCGGCCGCAGCGCGCGGCGGGTGAAGCGAAACGCGGCGGTGAGATCGGTGTCGATCACGGTGTCCCACGCGTCATCGCTCATCGAGGGCGTCAGATCGTCGGCGCTCACCCCGGCGTTGTTGACGAGCACGAGCACCGGGCAGTCGTAGGCCGACTCCAGCGAGCCGAACAGCTCGTCGGGAGCCGCCGGGTCGGTCACGTCGCCGGCGACGGCCATCGCGCGGCCCCCCTGGGCCTCGATCTCGGAGACGACGGCCTCGGCGGCCCGGGCGTCGCTGCGGTAGTTGACGCCGATCGCCCAGCCGTCGGCGGCGATCGCGCGGGCGATCGCGGCACCGATGCCGCGGGAGGCGCCGGTGACCAGCGCACAGCCGTCGGTGCGCGGCGCGACGGCCTCAGGCATTGACGAGCTCGACGTCGGAGAGGGTGCGCTTGGCCAGGCCGGTGAGCACCCTGCCCGGACCCACGTCGACGAAGCGCTGGGCGCCGCGCTCGTGCAGGGTGAGCATCACCTCGCGCCAGCGGACCGGCATCGTCAGCGCGTCGGCGAGCTCGGCGCGCGGGTCGGTGAACGGCTGCGCGGTGACCGCGCTGATGACCGTCGTGCGCGGCGTGGCGAACGTGGTGGCGTCCAGGGCGGCGGCGAACCGCGGCACCGCGGCGGCCATCATCGGCGAGTGAAAGGCGCCGGTGACGTCGAGCTCCATGGCACGCAGACCGAGCTGCCGGGCGCAGTCGATGGCGGCCGGGATGTGAGCCCGGGGACCGGAGAGCACGATCTGCAACGGCGAGTTGTCGTTGGCGACGGTGAGCTCGGCGGCATCGGCGATCTCGGCCGCGCGGTCTGAGGCCCCGGCGCCGATCACCGCGACCATCGAGCCATCGCCGGCGGCCAGGCCGGACTCGTGCATCAACCGCCCGCGCAGCGTGACGAGCTCCAGGCCGGTGCGCTCGGTGAGCACGCCGGCGGCGACGAGCGCGCCGAGCTCGCCGAGCGAATGGCCGGCCATCATCTGGCCCAGCGGTGACCCGAGCGCGGTCCAGCCGGCGAGGCTGGCGCAGAAGATCGCCGGCTGGGCGAAGTTGGTGCCCTCGTCGGCGCGCGGGAACGGGTCCTCGCCGACGACCTCGGCGGCCAGCGCGAGCAGATCCGGACGCACGTCGGCGACGAGCTGGCGCATCTCGGGGGTCTGGCTTCCCTGCCCGGGAAACAGGATCGCGCTCGGGGCCGTTGATTCCGTACTCATCCAGGGGGAACGTACGCCGAACTGACGCCCGCGATACACGGTGCCGCCCATTTCCCCCCGTTCGGGGGGACCCGTCTCACACCCGTCTCAGATCGGTCTCATCGTCCGTCTCGTGCACCGAACGTGGCGCCCCCGGTAGGCTGCGCGCACTCCCGTGAGCCTTCCCTCCCCGACCTCCCATACCGCTGCGCTGGTGACCGGCGCATCGGCCGGCATCGGCACCGCGATCGCCCGTGAGCTGGCGCGCCGCGGCCACGGCCTGATCCTCGTCGCGCGTCGCAAGGACCGGCTTGACGACGTCGCCGCGCAGCTGACCGCCGAGTACGCGGTGCGCGCCGAGACGCTCGGCTGCGATCTGGCCAAGCCGACCTCGCGCCAGCGGCTGCCGGCGCGGATCGCGGCGCTGGGCCTCGAGGTCGACGTGCTGGTCAACAACGCGGGCTTTGCCACCGGCGGGCCGTTTCACCAGTCCGATCCCCAGCGCGAGCTCGAGCAGGTGCGGGTGCTCGTCGAAGCTCCGGTCGCGCTGTGCTCGGCGTTTGTGCCCGGCATGGTCCGCCGCGGCTCGGGGGCGGTGCTCAACGTCGCCTCGACCGCCGGGATGCAGCCGATGCCCTACTCCGCCGGCTACTCGGCGGCCAAGGCCCACACCCTCGCCTTCTCCGAGGCGCTGCATCAGGAGCTGGGCGGATCGGGCGTCACCGTGACCGCGCTGGCCCCCGGTCCGGTGTCGACTGAGTTCTGGGGCGTCGCCGGGTGGGAGGTCGCCAACGGCCAGTCGTTTGAGAACGCGATCCCCAGCCCGGTCTGGGTGACCGCCGAGCAGGCGGCTCGGGCGGGAATCGACGGACTGGCCGCCGGCCGGCGCGTCGTCGTGCCCGGCCTGCCGATCCGCGCCGCGATGCTGGCGAGCTCCTACCTGCCCCACGGGGTCAAGCTGCCGGTCATCGAGTGGGCGATGCGGCGGCGGTAGCGAACCGCTAGGACAGCAGCCCGACCCGCTGCGCCCGCTGCACCGCGTCGGCGCGGTTGCGCGCCCCCAGCTTGCGATACAGGGCGCTCGTGTGCTCCTTGACGGTGTGGGGCGACAGGTACAGCGTGGAGGCGATCTCGCGGTTGGTCGAGCCGGCGGCGATCAGGTCGAGCACCTCCCGCTCGCGTTCGGACAGCAGCGGCGCCGGCTGCTCGGAGGTCGGGGCGAACATCGTCATCCCCATGCCGACCGCGCGCACGGCGCGGGCGACCTCACGCGCCTCCCAGTCCTTGGACACGAACCCCGAGGCGCCGGCGGCGCGGGCGGCGGCCGGCGACATCCGGCCCGAGCCGGAGATGAGCAGCACGCGGGTGTCGGGCGACAGCCGCCGGATCGAGGCGCAGACATCGGCGCCCGACTCCCCGGCCAGGAAGAGGTCGACGAGTGCGACATCGGGCCGCAGCGTCGGCAGCAGCGCGAGCGCCTCCTGGCCGCCGCGCGCCGATTGACAGCGCGCGACCCACGGTTGCTCGCCGAGCAGCACCCGGAAGCCCCAGTGCACGACGTCGTGGTCGTCGACGACGAGCACCCGCAGCTTGCGCTCGGCGGGAGCGGTCACGAATCGGTTCCCGCCCGGGGGCGCGCCGACTCCAGCGGGACGACGAGCCGCACCCGCCACTGCCCGGGCTCCGGAGAACCGAAGTCGACCACGCCGCCGAGCTGCAGGGCCTCAAAGCCGGCCAGGCGCAGCCCCATTCCCACGCCGCGGACCGCGTCGCTCACGCCGTCGTTGCGGACCTCGAGCGTGAACGTGTCGCGGTCGGCGTCGACGATCACCTGCACCGCGGTCGCCTCGGCGTGCTTGGCGACGTTGCGCAGCGCCTCGGCGAGCACCGACTGGGCGAGCCCCTCGACCCCGGGCGGCACGGTCACCCCATCGGCCCAGGTGACGGTCACCGGCGGCGCGGGCGCGACCGTCTGCGCGGCCCGCGCGACCTCGGCGGCCAGCGTGGTGCCGGTCGCCTGGGCCAGCGGGGCCAGCGGCCGCTCCAGGGCGATCCGCAGGTCCCCGAGCGCCTGCTGCATCTCCACCCGGCAGCGCTCGCGCTGCTCGGCGTCCAGCGGGGACTGCGCGCTGAGGGCCAGCGAGACCCCGAACAGGCGCTGCATCACCCGCTCGTGGATCTCCCGGGCGAGCTCCAGCCGTTCGCCCAGGCGCCGGGTGCGCTCCTGCGAGCGCGTGGCGTTGCGGGCGGTGGCGACCAGGGCCGCGGTCTTGCCCAGCGTCCACAGGAGATGGCGTTCGCCGTCGGCCAGCTCAAAGCGCCCGCCGCCGCGGTCGGCGAGAATCACGCCGTACGCGCGGCCGGCGGCGCTCAGCGGCGTGCACACGAGCGTCGTGATCCCGTAGCGGTCGGCGTAGCCGGGCCCGACCTGGTCCTCGATGCCGTCCTGCACGACGACCACCTCGTCCTCGAGCAGCGCCCGCTCGGCGATCGGGGTGGAGATCAGCGTCGGGGCGACCGACAGCGACATGAGCTCGCGAAACGAGGTGCCGTGGGCGCCGACGACGACGGCGCGCCGGCGGGGGTTGTCGGCCATGAAGATCGCCGCCCGCTCCATCGTGGTCAGCCGGCAGATCGCCTCGCAGATCCGGTCATAGAAATCCGTGGAGGAGGTGTCGGTGTCCAGCTCGGCCAGCAGCTCGACGAACACCTCGAGCGGCTCGACTCCCGCAAACAGCGCCGGGGGGCGCTCGACGCTCACGGCCGGCGCTCGCTAGGCGACGAGCGACGCGCGCTCATGGCGCCGGCGGATCTCATACAGCGTCGTGCGCTCGGCGGCCGGCCGGCCGGCGGCGTGGGCGGCGCCGATCAGGTCGTCGGGCTCCAGGCGCACCCCGTGGTAGCTGCCGGCCATGCGGCTGATCGACTCCTCCATCAGCGTGCCACCGAGGTCGTTGACTCCCCAGCGCAGCGCCTCGGTGGCGGCGTCGAGTCCCATCTTCACCCATGAGGCCTGGACGTTGCGCACGGTCTCCCCGAGCGCCAGGCGGAACACCGCGGTGTGCTTGAGGTTCTCCTCGCGGCTGATCTCCTGCACGCCGTGCGCGCGGCCGAGCAGCGTCTGGAAGGGGATGAACGACAGCGGCACGAACTCGGTGAAGCCGCCCGTGCGCTCCTGCAGCTCGCGCACGACGCGCATGTGCTCGGCCAGCTCATGCGGCTCCTCGATGTGGCCGAACATGACCGTCACCGTGGAGCGGATGCCCTCGGCATGGGAGGCCTCGATGACCTCCACCCAACGCGCGACCGGCAGCTTGTTGGGCGAGATCCGCTCCCGCACGCCGTCGACGAGCACCTCAGCGGCGGTCCCCGGCGTCGAGCCCAGGCCGGCGTCGCGCAGCCGCGAGAACACCTCCCGCGGAGCCAGTCCGCTCACATCGCACATGTGGGAGACCTCCATCGGCGAGTAGGCGTGCAGGTGCAGCTGCGGCGCGATCTCCTTGGCGAAGCGCAGCCAGCCCAGATAGTCCTCAAGCGTCCAGTCGGGATGGATGCCCGACTGGATGCACAGCTCGGTGGCTCCCGCCGCCACGGCCTCCGCGACGCGGCCGGCGAAGTCCGCCCGTGAGTGCTCGTAGGCGTCCGGGGAGCGCTTGGATTGGCCAAAGCCGCAGAACGCACAGCCGACGATGCACACGTTGGAGACGTTGATGTTGCGGTTGACGACGAAGGTGACGGTGTCGCCGGCCAGGCGCGCGCGCAGCTCGTCAGCGGCGGCCCGCATGTCCTCGATCACGGCGGGCCGGCGTTCGGCAAACAGCGCGGTCAGCTCCGGGGCGGTGAGGGCGGCGCCGTCGCGGGCGCGCTCGATCGCCCGCCCGGCGAGCTCGGGGTTCACGACGACGTCCGAGCGCCGGCCGCTGCCCCGGCGCGGGATGAACGACCAGAAGCGGCTGGTGATCACGTCCAGGACCGGCGCGGCGACCCACTCGGGGTCGATGTACTCGGGGTAGACGCACAGGCGTTCAGACAGCGCGTAGCCGTCGGCCGCCAGTCGCTTGCGGACCTGGGTCGGGGACGGGAACGGATGCTCGGGCGAGATGTGGTCGCCGTTGGCGCTCAGTCCCCCGAGGTCGGTGGCGCCGGCGGCGACGAGCTCGGGCCACCAGTCAGAGAGATTGGGCGGCACCTGGATGCCGACCGAGGGCATCAGCCGCCGCGCCTCGCCGATCAGTCGCTTCATGTCATCGAGGCTGACGGGGCAGGCCCACGACGGGAGATCGAGCTGCGGACCCTCGCCGACCCCGGTGCGCCAGTACTCGGCGGCGGCGGCGTCGGCGATATCGGCCGGCTCGCGCCCGTAGTAGCTGTCGTGCGGGACGAAGTTCTGCAGGATCACCTCCTGCAGATGGCCGTGCTCGCCGTGCAGCGCGGCGAGCTGCTCCAGCGACGCCATCCGCTCCTCCTCGGTCTCGCCGATCCCGACGAGGATCCCGCTCGTGAACGGGATCGCCAGCGCGCCGGCGGCGGCGATCGTGGCGATCCGGCGCGCGGGGTGCTTGGTCGGCGAGCCGGCGTGCACGGTCTCCATCAGCCGCTCGGACACCGACTCGAGCATCAGGCCCTGCGAGGCGGTCACCATCCGCAACCGACCCAGGTCGTCGGCGGAGAGCACCCCGAGGTTGGTGTGGGGCAGCAGCCCGCGCTCCAGCGCGCGCTCACACACCCAGACGACGTAGTCGGTGAAGTCGGCGAAGCCGAGTTGCGCCAGCTTGGCGGCGACGCCCCGGTTGACCTCGGGCTTCTCGCCGGTGAGCACCAGCAGCTCCTTGACCCGGTGGCGGGAGGCGGCGCGGTCGAGGATCTCCAGGACCTCGTCGGGCTCGTGCAGGTGGGCCTGATGGGTCGCGAACGCGCAGTACTTGCAGTAGCACCGGCAGGTTCGGCTCAGCGACAGCGTGAGATTGCGGCTGAAGGTGACGCGGCGGCCCACTGCGCGCAGAGTCTAGGCCGCACATAGACTCGCCCGCCGATGCGCCGCTCGCTCGCCGCTCTCGTCCTCGCCGTCCTTGTCCTCGCCGCGCTCGCCCTGGCGGGCTGCGGTGCCTCCCACACGGGCACCGCGCCGCCCGCACGCTCTGACCAGTCGGCGTCGCTGGTCCTCGACTTCACGCCCAACGCCGTCCACGTCGGGATCTACACCGCGCTGGCGCGCCACGACGACACCGCCGCGGGCATCCGCCTGCACGTCGAGGTGCCCGGCGCCTCGACCGACGCGATCTCCGAGCTCGAGACCGGCCGGGTGGACTTCGCGATCCTCGACATCCACGATCTGGCGATCGCGCGAGCCAAGGGCCAGGACATCGTCGGGATCCTGCCGATCGTCGAGCAGCCGCTGGCGGCGGTCATCGCAGGCCAGGCCATCGACAGCCCCCGGCAGCTGGCCGGCCACACCGTCGGCGTCACCGGCGACCCATCCGACCTCGCGGTCCTGCACTCGGTCGTCGCCGGCAGCGGCGGAGATCCCGCACACGTGAAGACGATCGACATCGGCTTCAACGCCGTCGCCGACCTGCTCAGCGGCCGCGTCCCCGCCGCCACCGCCTTCTGGAACGACGAGGGCGTGACGCTGAACCGTCGCAAGCCGGGCTTTCACATCTTCCGCGTCGAGAACTATGGCGCCCCCTCCTACCCCGAGCTGATCGTCTGCGCGACCGCGCAGTCGCTGCGCCGTGACCCGGCGCGCGCCCGCGACCTCGTGACGGCGCTGACCCGCGGCTACGACGCCGCGCTGGCCGATCCCGCGGCGGGCGCCCGCGCGCTGGAGTCGCAGGTGAGCGGCCTGGATCCCGCCCTGGTCGCCGCCGAGCTGCCCGGGCTGGAGAAGGCCTTCACGGGTCCCGAGGGCCACTTCGGCGTGCTTGACCTGGCGCTGCTGCGCCGCTGGGCGACCTGGGAGCAGCGCTTCGGAATCGTCGCCCGGAGGCCCGACGTCGCCGCCATGTTCGACACCGCGTTCGCCCCGACGGGCTGATCAGGAGGCGGCGAGCCCGTCGACCAGCGCTGCACCCTCCCGCGCCATCCGCGAGCGGGGGACGACGAGATCAAACCCGGCGTCCCGGGCGGCGCTGCGCACGTCGGCCTCGACGTGGGAGTAGAAGGCCAGCGAGCGGACGGCGCTCAGGTGGTCAGACACTGACGCGATCCGCGACGGCACCTCGTCGGTGAGATCCACCACCAGAACCCGGGCGCCCGTGAGGGCGCCGGCCAGTTCATCGCCTGACCCGACCAGCACGACCTCGTGATCGGGCAGCATCCCCACCACCTGCGAGCCGAACAGCAGGTCCGGGACGAAGGCGACGACGCGCACTACTGGGTGCGCAGCTTCTTGAACTCCTGACGCACCGACTCGGTGCGACCCCAGCCCTCCATGATCTCCGCGCGGCCGGTCCGGACCTCCCGCTGGGCCAGCTCTCCCGCGAAGCCCCCGTCGTCGAGCAGCTTGAGCGCGAGGTGGACGGCGGGCACGCCGGCGGCATGGCCGAAGCGGTGGGCGACGAGCACGCGCCAGTGCCAGTCGTGGTGGGAGTAGGGCTGGGCGTTGCAGGTGGTCATGATCACCGCGGCGTCGACGTAGCGGCTCTCGTCGGCGATCCGGACGTCGATCTCCAGATCGGTCCAGTCGTCGGGGAGTGCGTCGACCAGCTGCGTGAAGTCGTCGGCCAGGCCCATCGGCGCCAAGCGTACTAGGCGACCTGCGAGACGATCAGGAACACGTTCATCGCGGTGATCGCCGCCGCCACCAGGTAGGCGACCGTCCTCATCGCCGGCCCGCTGGCCTCGGCGCCCATCACGTCGCGCCGGCTGGTGAAGATGACGAGCGGGATCAGCGCGAACGGGATCCCGAACGACAGCACGACCTGGCTGAGCACGAGCGCACTCGTCGGGTTGACGCCGATGGCGAGGATCACCAGCGCCGGCAGCATCGTCAGCGCGCGGCGCGCGAGCATCGGGATCTGTCGCCCGATGAAGCCGGCCATCACGACCTGCCCGGCATAGGTCCCGACACTCGAGGACGAGGCGCCGGAGGCCAGCAGCGCCACGGCGAACGCGAGCGCCGCGCCGCCGCCCACCATCCGGCCCAGATCCGCGTGGGCCGCCTGGATCGTCGTCGTGTTCGTGAGGCCCGGATGGTGCAGCAGCTTGGCCGCGACCGCGAGCATCGCCAGGTTGATCAGCCCCGCCAGCGTGAGCGCGAGGACCACGTCGACGCGCTCAAAGCGCAGCAGCCGGAGTCGCTCGCCGCGATCGCGGGCCTGGACGCGGCCGTTGGTGAGCGCGGAATGCAGATAGATGACGTGCGGCATCACCGTCGCGCCGACGATCCCGACCGCCAGGTAGGCGGCCGAGGAGCCGCCGAGGTGCGGGATCAGTCCCCGCAGCGAGGCGTGCGCCGAGGGCCCGATCCGCAGTGTCTCGTAGAGGAAGCCGGCCAGGACGAGACCCATCAGCGCGGCGATCGCCAGCTCGAAGCGCCGGAAGCCATGGCTCTGCAGCTCCAGGATCGCGAACGCGATCACCCCCGTGAGCAGTCCGGCGACGAACAGCGGCACGCCGAACAGGAGGTTGAGGCCGATCGCCGCCCCCAGGAACTCGGCCACGTCGGTCGCCATCGCCATGACCTCGGCCTGGACCCACAGGCCCCGGCTGGCCCATCGCGGCAGGCGCTCGCGACAGAGTGCGGGCAGGTTGCGATCGGAGACGATGCCGAGCTTGGCCGACAGGTACTGGATCAGCATCGCGATCAGGTTGGCCGCGAGCACCACCCACAGCAGCTCGTAGCCGAGCTTCGCGCCGCCCTGGATGTCGGTGGCGAAGTTACCGGGGTCGATGTAGGCGACGGCCGCCACGAACGCCGGCCCGAGCATCGTCAACGACGCCCGCAGCCGGCCGCGGGCGAGCACCTTGTCCAGCGCGCTGGGTCCGAGCTCGCTCTGGGCCTGCGCGAAGTCCGGACCGTCGACGGCCTCCAGCACTGGCTCGGGCGCCGGCGTCACGCGTCGGCGACCTGCACTGACTCCCGTACCGGAGTCACGCGCCGGCGACCTGCACCCGCATCGCGTGGGCCAGCTCGCCGCCGAGCGGGTGCACCACGTCGCCGAAGCGGACGAACAGCGGCCCGCCGAACGGCTGGCGGTCGACGACCTCAAGGCGGTCGCCGGGGGCGATCCCGCGTTGAGCCAGGTACCGCAGCATCTCGGGATCGGCGTCCGAGACGCGGACGAACACGCCGCGCGCACCCGTCCGGAGCGCGTGCAGCGACTCGGTCTCGGGCTCGGTGAGAACGAGCTCGCGGCTGGGGATCGGGTCGCCGTGGGGGTCGAGCGTGGGGTCGCCGAGCTGGGCCGCGATCCGCTCCTCGAGCTGCTCGGAGAGCACGTGCTCAAGCACCTCGGCCTCCTCGTGCACGCGATCCCAGGGCACCCCGAGGCTCCGGACGAGATAGAGCTCGAGCAGGCGGTGGTGCCGGATCACCTCCAGCGCGACCCGGCGGCCGGCGTCGGTGAGCGAGACCCCGCGGTAGGGCACATGGCTGACCAGGCCGAGCTCGCCCAGCCGCTTGACCATCGCCGACGCCGACCCCGGCGTGACCCCGAGCCGGTCGGCCAGCGCATTGGTCGACACCGGATCGCCGCAGGCGTCGCGCGACTGCAGCGCATAGATCGCCTTGACGTAGTCCTCCATCGCGGAGGTGCGCAGGGTCTCGGTATGGACGGCCACCGAAGTTATTATGGCATGCCAAAACCACGATTCAGCGACTGGCTCAACATCGTTGTGCCGGGCGTGAAACAGGCCGTCGCTCCGGTTCCGGACCGCCCTACACTTCGCGTCGTGAGCTCGCTGACCGTCTCAGATGCCGAATACCAGGCCGTCACCAGCGCCTGCGGCCTGCTGGACCGCTCTGAGCGGGGCAAGCTCGCGCTCACCGGCGGCGACGCCAAGTCGTTCCTCCAGGGCCAGGTGTCCAACGACGTCGAGTCGCTCACCCCGGGCACCGGGTGCTACGCGACGTTCCTCACGCCCAAGGGCAAGATGCTCGGGGACCTGCGGATCCTCGACGCCGGCGATGAGATCCTGCTCGACACCGAGCGGGTCGCGCTTCAGGAGCTGTTCAACCTGATCCGCCGCTTCAGTCTCGGCTACGACGTGGCGCTGCACAAGCGCACCGTCCAGACCGGGCTGCTGTCGCTGCTGGGCCCCGACTCGGTGGCGACCGCCGGCGTCGGGCAGCTCGGCAACGCCGAGCATGACCACATGAGCGTCGAGATCGGCGGCATCGCCGCGCGGGCGGTCCGCACCGATCTCGGCGTCGACCTGCTGTGCGATGCCGCCCAGACCGACGCGCTGGCCGAGGCGCTGGAGGGCGCCGGCGCCCAACCGGTCTCCGACGTGGTGGCCGACACGCTCCGCGTCGAGCGCGGACGCCCGCGCTTCGGGATCGACCTCGACGACTCGGTGATCCCGCAGGAGGCCGACCTCAACGGCCGCGCGGTGTCGTTCACCAAGGGCTGCTACGTCGGCCAGGAGACGGTCGCGCGCCTGTACTACCGCGGCAAGCCCAACCGCCAGCTGCGGGGGCTGCGGCTCGCCGAGCCGGCGTGGACGGGAGCCGAGATCACGTTCGGCGACCGCGTCGTGGGGCGCGTGGGCAGCGTCGCGGAGTCGCCCTCGCTGGGCGCGGTCGCGCTCGCGCTCGTGCGCCGCGAGGCGCCCCCGGGCTCACACGTCCGGGTCGGCCACGACGAGATCCAGGCGGTCGTCGTCGAGCTGCCGTTCGCCGCCTGAGGCGCTCTCGCGCAGTGGGCGCTGCTCGGTCTCCGGATGCGAGGCCAGCCAGCTGCCGATGATCCGCACCTCGGCGACCTCGTCGGGCGGGACGTGGGCGCCGAGCTCGCCGACCCGGCCCGCACGGCGCAGGGCCCGCGCATCGCGCTCGCTCGGGTGGGCGGGGTGGGTGGGGTTGGCGGGACCCCAATCAACCAGCCGCCCGCCGGCCAGCCAGAACCCGTCGTGGCGCGTGGGGTCGGAGGGATGGGCGACGAAGAACACCCGCGGCCGAGCGTGCGTGGCCTCCAGCACCCCGCCGAGCCGGCGCAGGATCGTCGCCAGGCGCCCGCGGCGGCGCAGCAGCGCCGCCGCCTGCTCGTAGCGACCCGCGGCCGCCGCATCACGCATCTGGCGCTGCACGTGGGCGAGCAGCGGACCGGCCCCGTCGCCGCCGGCGAACAGCCCCAGCACCCCGTCCAAGCGCCGGCGATAGAGGTTGGGATCCAGATCGCCCAGGCATGGGGACAGGCAGCGCCCCATCTGCCCGTACGCCGACGGGTGCTCGCGGCGGGGCAGCCGGCGCCCGCAGTGGCGCAACCCGAACAGCGAGTCGAGCTGCTCGACGAGCTCCGCGGCCAGCCGCCGGCCGTGCACCGGGCCGATCGAGACCCCGTGGCCGGCCGCCGGATCGGGGGCGACCTCGAGGATCGGGTAGGCGATGTCCAGCCGGCAGCGCAGGTAGACGAGACGGTCGTCGCGGCGCGTCAGGCGGGTGTTGCCCGGGGGCGCCAGCTCCTTGATCAGCCGGTTCTCCAGCACGAGCGCGCCGAGCTCGGAGGTCGTCGTGCGGTAGTCGACGACCTGCGCGTGCTGCGTCCACGCGGCCGGCGGCGAGGACGGGGCGAAGTGCGCCCGGGCACGGGAGCGGATCGACACCGACTTGCCGACGTAGAGCACCTGTCCGCGCCCGTCGCGGAAGATGTAGACGCCCGGGTCGGCCGGCAGCTGGCCGAAATCCAGCTCCGTCGCATCGGCGCCCGGCATCGCCACCGCGTGGGTCGCCGGCCCGCGGACGCCCGCACCCAGCCGGACATCGGAGCGCGGGGACGCCTGGCGCCCCGAGCGCCGTTGGCGCGGCGCGAGCACTTCCAGCGCCTGCGCGACGGTGCCGGCGTTGGCGCACAGCCGCGGAAACAGTGCGCACAGCACGCGCGCGCACGTCTCGGCGTCGGCGAGCGCCCGGTGGACGAGGTCGACCTCGATCCCGAGCGCGTCGGCAAGGACCGCCAGGCCCCGCTTGCGCTGCAGCGGCAGCACCGTCCGGGCCAATGCGGCGGTGCAGATCACCGGCGGATCGGGCCAGTCCAGGCCGATGCGGTCAAAGCCCTGGCGCAGCACCCGCCGGTCAAAGGACGCGTTGTGGGCCACCATCACGCGACCGGTGAGCCGCTCGTGCAGCCTCGGCAGCACGTCCTCCAACGGCGGCGCCGCATCGACCATCGCCTGGGTGATGCCGGTCAGCCGCTGGACGCCGCGGCGCAGCGGCGCCGACGCCCGACACAGCGAGCTCCAGCGGTCATGCAGCTCGCCGCCACCGACGAGCACCGCCCCCACCTCGGTCAGCTCGCAGCGCTCGCCACCGAGCCCGTTGGTCTCGGTGTCGATCACGAGGAACTCCGCGGTGGCCAGCGGAGCCTGCAGCAGTTCTGACGCGACAGCCATCGGCGTCGGTGATACGCGGGCCACCGGACGGCGCGCATGGGCGCGTGCACGGCTCTTGCGCGACGTGGCCATTCTCCGGAAATCCGGTGACTGGAGAGTGTGGCGACGGGCGCGAGGGGTAGCATCGGCGCAACCCGACCGGGAAGGAGCTCATCCGATGACATCGATCGCCCCAGAAGAGAGCCTCCGCGAGCTGGACGACGACACCCGCCAGGCGTGGAGCCACTACAGCGAGCAGCTGCGCGAGCTGACCGGCGCCGAGTACGACCGCGTCGAATCGGAGTCGTGGCGTGCCCTGCAGAGCGAGCTGCGCCGCTTGGAGGAGCGGCGGACGCAGATCACCGGCTCCGGCGCCGGCCCGCGCGTCATCTAGCCGGACCCCCGGGGTCCGACGCGGCACCGGATCGGCGACCGGACCCGTCAGCGAGGACAATCGGCGATCACGATGCGCATCTCCACGATCGCGATCGGCGCCGCCATCGCTCTGGGCGTGAGCGGCTGCGGCAGCGCGGGCTCCAAATCGGCCTCGCTGCCGACCCCACCGAGCCCGATCGTCCTCTCGGCCGCCATCACCGACGCTCACATCCAGGTCTCGCCGGCCCGGATCGGCGCCGGGCCGGTGCTGTTCACCGTCAGCAACCAGAGCAGCCGGGCCGCGTCGCTGGTCATCTCCCCGGCCGGGCACTCCGGGACGCTGGCCCGCACCGCCCCGATCAACCCCCAGGGGGCGATCCAGGTCAAGGTCGACCTCCCCCGCGGCACCTACACGATCGCGCTCGCGCCCGGCGGCGCCACCGATGCCCAACGCGCGCCTCCGCACGGCGTCCCGGGCACGACGCTTCACGTCGGCGCCGAGCGGACCAGCGCCGCCGGCCAGCTGCTCGAGCCCTGATCGGCGGCTGCCGGTAGGATCCGCGCCCCGCCCACCCCCGACCAGAGGATCGGAAACCGAAAAACCGTGGCCGTCGACGTCAGCCGTATCTCAACAGTGGACACCGAACCGGGTGAGCTGCCCGCCACCATGGCGGCGTGGGTCATCCGCGCCGAACGTGAGGGTGAGCCGATCGACGCCTTCCAGCTGGAGTCGATCGAGGTACCGGAGCCCGGCGCCTTTGAGGTCATCGTGCGCGTGATGGCGGCCGGAGTCAACTTCAACAACGTGTGGGCGGCGCTCGGCGAGCCCATCGGTGTGTGGCGCTACGGCGACCATCCCCAGTGGGGCCATCACATCGGCGGCTCTGACGCGTCGGGGATCGTCTGGAAGGTCGGCGACGGCGTGACCCGCTGGAAGCCCGGCGACGAGGTGGTCATCCACTGCAACCAGGCCTCCTATGAGGACCCCGAGGTGCACGGCCTGGACCCGATGGCCGCCCCCTCGCAGAGGATCTGGGGCTATGAGACGACGTGGGGCTCCTTCGCCCAGTTCTGCAAGGTCCAGGCCCAGCAGCTGCTGCCCAAGCCCCGGCACCTCGCCTGGGAGGAGGCGGCCTCCTACGGGTTGACCTACTTCACCGCCTACCGCATGCTGATCGACCGCTGCCAGCTGCAGCCCGGCCATAAGGTCCTCATCTGGGGCGCCGCCGGCGGCCTGGGCGTGTTCGCCACCCAGCTGTGCGCGCTCACCGGCGCCGACTCGGTCGGCGTCGTCTCCTCCCCCGAGAAGGGCCGTCTGATCGAGCAGCTCGGCGCCGTCGGCTACATCAACCGCGGCGAGTTCGACGGGATGATGCGTCTCGGCGGCGAGGACGAGGCCGCCGAGACGGCCCGCTTCAAGGAGTCGCGCCGCTTCTGCAGGGCCGTCGAGGAGCAGCTCGGGGGACCGCCCGACATCGTCTTCGAGCACGTCGGCAAGGCGACGTTCCCGACCTCCGTGCTGGCGCTCAAGCCGTTCGGCAAGGTCGTGATCTGCGGCGCGACCTCCGGCTATCAGCTCGACTTCGACGTGCGGTACCTGTGGATGCGCCAGAAGGAGATCGTCGGCTCACACTTCGCCAACGCCTGGGAGGCCAACCGCGCCAACGAGCTGATCGAGCAGTCCAAGATCCGGCCGGTCCTGTGGCGGACGATGGGCTTCGAGGGTGTGGCGGAGGCCCACCAGCTCTTGCGCGACAATCAGCATCTCGGCAAGATCGCGATCCTCGTGGGCGCGACCGAGGAAGGACAGGGTGTAACCGACGACGGTCCCGGCGCGATCCGGGCCGAGGTGGGAGCCTAGACATGGCAGAGCTGATGTGGGTCAGGTGGTACGCGACGGTGCTGCGCCAGGACATGTTCGCCGCCGAGGTTGCGAAGGTGGCCCCGGCGGCTCTGCACTACGGCGCGACGCAATACCAGGTGCACGTCGACCTCGAGGATCGCTACAAGATCAACCAGATGACCTGGGTCCCCAGCCACGCGGCGTGGTACGCCTTCTGGGAGGGCCCGGAGATGGTCGAGTTCCGGGCTCGGTTCTCGGGCAAGTACCAGGTCCCGATCGGCTACTCGTGGGCCCAGGAGATCGCCGCCGGCGCCGTGGGACCCGAAACCGGCAACGGGCACACCGAGCCCGCCCCCACCCCGCAGGCAGCGCTCTGACCGCGGCGGCCTAGGCGCCGCCGCCGTCGGGCGCGACCCGCAACGCGACCTCCAGCCAGAAGCGCCCGTCGGCATCATCCAGCGCGTCGCCGAACAGCTCGCGCAGCCGGCCGAGTCGGTAGCGCACGGTCTGGGGATGGACGCCGAGGCGCTCGGCGACCTGACTGAGCCGGCCCTGCTCGGCCAGCCACGCCCGCAGCGTCTCCTGCAGCCGCTGCCGCGAGCCGGGCGACAGCGCAGCCAGCGGGGACAGCAGCCGCTCGGCCAGTTCCGCGGCGAGCGCCGGATCGGCGGCCAGCAGCAGCCGGCCGGCGTTCTCCTGGGCGGCCACGAGCGCGGGCATGGGATCGGGCGCGGGCGCGCCCGGCTGCGCGCGTGACCGGGTGGCGAGGCGCAGCGCCGCGCCGGCACGCTGAAAGCTGATCGCCGCGCGCGTCCAGCTCACGGTCGTGCCCAGCCCGGCGTGGGCGCCGGCGCCGACGACCGCCCGCTCGATCTCCAGCCGCCGGCCCGGCCCCTCGGGGTCGGCGACCAGTGCGCAGGTCAGCTGTCCGAAGGTCTCGCTGATCGTCCCCGGCGGCAGGCGCGAGGCGGCCAGGTCACGATGCTCGCCGCCGATCGCCACCGCGGCCAGGCGCCGGGGCAGCGGCCAGTCCGCCGCGGCGGCGGCGGCCTGGATCGCCTCGGGCTCGGCCGGGGGCTCGCGCACCAGCAGCCGCACGAGCTGGCGCCGGCGCAGCTGGGCCTCCCCGGCGGCCGCCGACTGCTCGGCCGCGTGGCCCTCGGCGGACTCCGCCGACAGCACGTCGATGTAGGCGAAGATGCTCTCGGCGAGCAGGTACAGCGTGCCGGCATCCAGGCCGGCGGCCACCCCGCCGGCGGCGAACCGCCGCCAGGCGACGCGCGCCCCGATCCGGTAGGCGGTGAGCAGGGACTGCAGGCTGCGACCGGCGCGCATCTCCCCCTGGCCCAGGGCCCGGTACACGTCGGGTCGCGCGACCGGGCCGCCGGCTTCGATCTCGGCGAGCAGGTGGCTGAGCGCCGACTGGACGCCGGCGACGATGCCGAAGCCGAACTCCCCCTCGATCGGTCGCGCGTAGGCCGGCACGTTGGCGACCACCGCCTGGATCATCTCCGCCGCGGTCTCGTCGAGCGCCGGGCGCAGCACCGATACGATGCTCGGATCCAGCGCTCGCCACGGATGCTCGTCGACCTTTGTCACATTCGTATAACTCTCCGGGTCCATCTCGTGCCAACGATAGGAGAAATTTGACGGCGATCACCGTATGGTGCGGGTTATGGACCACTCCATGGAGATGAGCCGCGGTCACAAGATCACCAACCTGATCGGGGTGCCGGTACCGCTGATCGGCCTCGTGGTCGCGATCATCCTGCTCTGGAACAAGGCGGTCGGCCCGCTGGACCTCGCGATCATGGCCGGCTTCTACGTGATCACCGCGCTGGGGATCACGCTCGGCTACCACCGGATGTTCACGCATCGCTCGTTTGAGTCCTCCAGCGCGTTTCGCGCGATCGTCGCCGGCATGGGCTCGATGGCGATGCAGGGCTCGGTGATCACCTGGGTCGCCGACCACCGCAAGCACCACGCCTTCACCGATCAGGACGGCGACCCCCACACCCCGCACGGCTTCGGCCCCGGGTTCTCCGGCGCCGTCCACGGTCTGTGGCACGCCCACGTCGGCTGGCTGTTTGAGACCGTCGGGACCGCCGAGCGCGAGCGCTTCGCCCCCGACCTGCTCAAGGACCGCACCCTGCGCACGATGGACAAGCTGTTTTTGCCGATGCTCATCCTCGGCTTCGCGGTCCCGTTCGGCCTCGGCTGGTGGATCGGCGGCGGCCTGGGGGCCGCGCTCACCGCGGTGGTGTGGGGCGGACTGGTGCGCATCTTCCTCCTGCACCACGTGACCTGGTCGATCAACTCGGTCTGCCACTTCTTCGGCCGGCGTCGCTTCGACGTCGAGGACGAGTCGCGCAACGTCTTCTGGCTGGCACCGCTGTCGATGGGCGAGGCCTGGCATCACAACCACCACGCCTTCCCCACCTCCGCGTTCCACGGACTCGCCTTCTGGGAGCGCATGGCCGATCCGACGGGCCTGCTCATCTCCGCGCTGGAGAAGCTCGGAGTGATCTGGAACGTGGTGCGGATCAGCCCCGAGCGCCAGGCGGCCAAGACGCTCGCCGCGGCTGCTCAGGTCTCCAGCGGGGCCATCGTGAGCCCGGCGTCGTCCAGCGCCTCCCAGTAGCTCGCCGCATCCTCGCGCGGTCCGCTCCAGACGACCGCCAACCCGTGATGGTGGATGCGGTCGGCGCTGCGGTAGCCGTCGGCGAGGGTGACCCCCGGAAGCACGCGGGCGAGCGTCTCGGCGACGTGGTCAAACGTGTTGTGGTCGTCGTTGAGGACCACCACCCGCCACGCACCTCCCAGGCCCCCGCCGGGGCGGCCGGTGCGGGGCAGCTCGACCACTGACACATCGGCGAGGATAACGCGCCGCGCCGGGGCCGACGCGAGACCGACCAGCAGCGTCAGGCGTCGGCGCGCCTGGCCCAGTAGCGCTCATACCCGGCGTACAGCTGCTCGACGGGCGCGGCCTGCTGGTAGGTGGCGGCCTGCGCCGAGCTGCCGTCGCGCAGGATCTCGGCCTGGACCACGGAGATGAACCGGTCCCGGTCGCCCTCCCGGGCCAGCTGCGCCCAGGCGTCGAGCCGGGCGTCGAGCTCGTCGAGCTGGGCCGCGACGTCGGTGGCGTCGCCGAAGTGGGTCATGGCCAGGCGATCGGGACGCCAGGCGCGAACGGTGTCGATCGACGCGTGCCAGGCCTCGACGTCGATGTCGGGCGGTGGCGTCGGCGGGATCGTGATCCCGTCCGGAGTGGTGCGCACGCCCCCGACGTCGCCGACGAACGCGGTCCCGTCGCGCAGGTAGCTGACGTGGTGGGAGGCGTGACCGGGTGTGTAGGCGACCTCATAACGCCCGTCGAGGATCGATTCGCCGCCGGTGAGCACGTGGATGTTGGCCTCGGGGATCGGCGCCATCGGTCCCCACAGCCGCTCCATCTGATCGCCGTACAGGCGCCGGGCGCTGTTGTAGAGCCGCTCGGGATCGGCGAGATGACGCGCCCCGCGCTCGTGGACGAACACCGGCAGCTCGGGCCAGCGCGCCACGAGCGCTCCGGCGCCGCCGGCGTGATCGAAGTGGATGTGGGTGAGCAGCAGCGCCGTCGGGCGGACGCCGTCAAGCGCCTTGAGCAGGGTCGGCAGCGTCGAGCTGGGACCGCAGTCGATGATCACGTCATCGTCGACCCAGGAGCCGATCACCCGCGGGCGATCGAGGTGCAGCAGATCGACGACCCTCACGCCGCGGCCCGGCCGCGGATCACGGCTCGCGCTCGGGTCGCGCCTGCTCGTCGGCGAACCGGTCGCCCGCCTCGCGCACGACCGCGTGCAGCTGGGCGGAGAGGTCTTCGGCGTCGGCGACGATCCGCCGGCGCTCGGCCCAGATGCGGTCGGTGTCGGCGTCGAGCTCTGAGACCCGCTGCTGCGCGGCGTCGATCAGCTCGGCGGCCTCGCGGCGGGCCAGCTCCAGCCGGTCCTCGGCCTCGGCCCGCGACTGCGCGGTGATCTGCTCGGCGGTCTCGTGCCCGCGCTGCAGGATCCCCGAGATCTGATCCCCGACACGCTCCAGCGCCGTGCGCACGGCCGCCTCGGGCGAGCGGGTGGCGTGCAGCTCGGCGACCAGCCGGCTGACCTGCTCGACGTAGGCGTCGACGGCGTGGCGGTCGTAGCCGCGCATCACCGTCGGGAAGTCGGCGTCGACGAGGCCGAGCGGATCGTCGGGCAACGTGTCCAGCGGCGCGGTGATCTCCTGGATGATCGCGTGCTCGGTGGCGGCTGAGCTCTGATCGGGCATCGATGCAAGCCGATTGTCGCACCTACCCCGGTCGTGGCTCTCCTTACAATGTCGGTGATGGACGACCGCACCTCGCCTCGGCTGGAGCAGGCCGATCGGCCGTGGATGCTGCGCACCTACGCGGGGCACTCCGATGCCGCCCGCTCCAACGAGCTGTACCGGCGCAACCTGGCCAAGGGCCAGACCGGCCTGTCGATCGCGTTCGATCTGCCCACCCAGACCGGTTATGACCCCGACCACGAGCTGGCTCGCGGGGAGGTGGGCAAGGTCGGGGTCTCGATCGCCCACGTGGGCGACATGCGGACCCTGCTGGACGCGATCCCGCTCGAGCAGATGAACACCTCGATGACGATCAACGCGACCGCGGCCTGGCTGCTGGCGCTGTACATCGTCGCCGCCGAGCAACAGGATCCCCCCACCCCCGAGTCCGCCCTGCAGGGCACGACACAGAACGACATCCTCAAGGAGTACCTGAGCCGGGGCACCTACGCATTTCCCCCCGGCCCCTCGATGCGGCTGATCGCCGACACGATCGCCTACACGGTCACCCACGTCCCGAAGTGGAACCCGATCAACATCTGCTCCTACCACCTCCAGGAGGCCGGGGCGACGCCGGTCCAGGAGATCGCCTACGCGATGTCCAATGCGATCGCCGTCCTGGACGCGGTCCGGGAGCGCGTTCCGGCGCAGCTGATGGGCGACGTCTTCGGGCGCATCTCGTTCTTCGTCAACGCCGGCGTGCGGTTCATCGAGGAGCACGCCAAGCTGCGCGCGATGTCGCAGCTGTGGGACGAGCTCGGACGCGACCGCTACGGCGTGGAGAACGCCCGGCAGCGGCGCTTCCGCTACGGCGTGCAGGTCAACTCGCTGGGGCTCACCGCGGCCCAGCCGGAGAACAACGTCTACCGGATCGCGTTGGCGGCACTGTCGGTCACCCTCGGTCGATCCGCGCGCGCCCGGGCGCTGCAGCTGCCGGCGTGGAATGAGGCGCTGGGCCTGCCCCGCCCGTGGGATCAGCAGTGGTCGCTGCGCCTGCAGCAGATCCTCGCCTACGAGACCGACCTGCTCGAGTATCCCGACATCTTCGAGGGCTCCCACGTGATGGAGGGCCTGGTATCCGAGCTCGTCGACGGGGCCCGCGCCGAGATGGCGCACGTTGCCGAGCTCGGCGGCGCCGTGGAGGCGGTCGACTACATGAAGTCGTCGCTCGTGGAGTCCCACCGCGAACGCTGGCGCCGGATCGAGTCCGGCGATCTGACGGTCGTCGGGATGAACCGCTTCGAGTCCACGGAGCCCTCGCCGCTGACCGCCGACGCCGACGGCGGGATCATGGTCGTGGACCCGGCGGTCGAGGCCCAGCAGCGCGCGGCTCTGGAGCGCTGGCGCGCGGAGCGCGACGACGAGCAGGTGACGCGCGCGCTGGCCGATCTGGCCGCGGCGGCCAACGACAGCAGCCAGAACATCATGGGCCCGACGATCGCCGCCGCCCGGGCGGGTGTCACCACCGGCGAGTGGTCCCAGACGTTGCGCGACGTCTTCGGTGAGTACCGGGCCCCGACGGGCGTGGGTGAGGCCACCTCGGTCTCGGGCGAGGACCTCGAGCAGCTGCATGACGAGGTCGAGCGGGTGTCGGAGGCGCTGGGTCGACGGGTGAAGTTCCTCGTCGGCAAGCCCGGCCTCGACGGGCATTCCAACGGCGCCGAGCAGATCGCCGTCCGGGCCCGCGACGCGGGCTTGGACGTGGTCTATGAGGGGATCCGCCTCACCCCGGCGCAGATCGCCACCTCCGCCGCCCAGGAGGGGGTCCACGTGATCGGCCTGTCGATCCTCTCGGGCTCGCACGCGGAGCTGATCCCCTCGGTGCTGGAGGCGCTGCGTCAGGCCGGCGCCGGCGAGATCCCGGTCGTCGTCGGCGGGATCATCCCCGAGGCCGACGCCGAGGCGCTGCGCGAGGCCGGAGTGGCCGCCGTCTACACCCCCAAGGACTGGGATCTCACCCAGATGATCGCCGACATCGTCGCGCTCGTGGCCGAACGCTCCGGCGTCGACACAGCCGCGACCGCTTGACCGCCGGCGCGCAGGCAGACGGCGCCGCGCTCGGCGCCCGGCTGCGTGAGCGCGACCTGACGGCCGCGCCGGCGGTGCTCAACCTCGTCGAGAGCCGTGCCGCGGCCGACCGCGCGCAGGCCCGGCGACTCGCGGGAGCGCTGGCGCCGGGCGTGCTGGGCGGGGAGGCTCCGGGACAGATCGTCGGGGTCACTGGTCCCCCGGGCGTCGGGAAGTCCTCGCTGCTGTCGCGGCTGGCGGCGACGTGGCGGGCCGCGGACCGCACCGTGGCGGTGCTCGCCGTCGACCCCAGCTCACGACGCTCGGGCGGCGCGCTGCTCGGCGACCGGGCCCGGATCGTGCACGCGCCCGACGACGCGGGCCTGTTCATCCGCTCCACCGCCGCCGGCGACCGGCTCGGCGGCCTGGCGCCGGCGACCCGGACCGCCGCCGCCGCGCTTGCCGTCGCCTTTGACGTGGTCGTGATCGAGACCGTCGGCGTCGGCCAGTCCGAGACCGATGTCGCCGACGTCGCCGACGGCGTCGCGGTCATCGTGCAGCCGGGCTCCGGCGACGTCCTGCAGTTCCTGAAGTCCGGGATCATGGAGATCCCCGATGTCCTGGTCGTCACCAAGGCCGACCTCGGCCGGGTCGCGCAGCGCGCGCAGGCCGACCTGCGGGCGGCGCTGCGGTCCCTGGGCTCCCGGCAGACCGCGGTCGTGGCGGTCTCCTCGGTGGCCCCACCGCGCGGGATCGACGAGTTGGTGGCCGCACTCGACGCCCACCAGGCGGCGATCGATCTGCCCGCGCACCGGCGTGACAGCCGCCGGCGGGCGGCGCTGGCCGACTTCGCCGCCGAGCTCGGCGAGCGCGGGCTGCGCGCGGTCGGCGGACGGCGGGCGGCGCTGCGCTGGCTGGAGCAGCAGGACCCGGCGCTGGATGCGGCCGCCCTGGCCCGCCGCCTGGAGGAGCGCGCCGGCGCGTGAGGTCTGACCCGCCCCGACGGATCGTCCTGCCCGGCGCACCGCTCGTCGAGGCGCCGACCGCGTTGCGGCCGTGGCGCGATGACGACCTCGACGCGCTCGTCGCGCTCTGCCAGGACCCGGAGATCGTGCGCTGGATCCGGGTCTCGCCGCGCTACAGCGCCGCCGACGCCCGGGCCTACCTGATGGCGCGCTATGAGTCCACCCACGCCGGCTTGAGCGCGCCCTATGCGATCACCGACGCCGCCAGCGGCGCCCTGATCGGTTCGATCTCGCTGATGCGCTTCGCCTGGCGCCACCGGCGCGGCGAGGTCGGCTACTGGCTGGGCGCCGACGCCCGCGGCCACGGTCACGCCACGCGCGCCGTGCGCCTGATCAGCCGCTGGGGGTTTGATGCGCTCGGACTGCAGCGGATCGATCTCCTGGCCGCCACCGGCAACCCGGCGTCACAACGCGTCGCGCGACGTGCCGGGTTCACCGAGGAGGCGGTGCTGCGCTCCTTCATGCATGGCCCCGAGGAGCGGCAGGACTTCATCTGCTTCGGTCTGCTCGCCGAGGAGGCGGATGTCTGAGCGCGAGCTAGCCTTCATGCGATGGAGACCGCTCCGCTGCAGGACGGTCATGGGCGTCTGATCGGTGATCTGCGCGTCTCGGTCACCGACCGCTGCAACTTCCGCTGTCAGTACTGCATGCCCGC
This sequence comes from uncultured Acetobacteraceae bacterium, assembly GCA_964658375.1. Taxonomy (GTDB): domain Bacteria; phylum Actinomycetota; class Thermoleophilia; order Solirubrobacterales; family Solirubrobacteraceae; genus Palsa-465. The sequence goes on from CAZZYU010000020.1 coordinate 31,764, forward strand.
CGAGGGCCTGCCGTGGCTGGAGCGCGACGAGATCCTGCGGTTTGAGGAGATCGCCCGGGTGGTGTCGGTGTTCGCGGCGATGGGCGTCGGAGATGTGCGCCTGACCGGCGGTGAGCCGCTGGTGCGGCGCGGGTTCCCCGAGCTCGTGACGATGCTGCGCGCGACCGACGGGCTGCGCGAGCTGTCGGTGACGACCAACGGGTTCCTGCTGCACCGTGACGCCCCGGCGCTCGTGGCGGCCGGCGTCGATCGCTTCAACGTGTCGGTGGACTCGCTGCAGCGCGACCGGTTCTATGAGCTGACCCGGCGCGACGCGCTCGCCCAGGTGCTGGAGGGGCTCGAGCTGCTGGGGAGCTTCCCGGAGGCCCACCCGATCAAGATCAATGCGGTCGCGATGCGCGGCTTCACCGAGCACGAGGTGCTGCCCTTCGCCCGCCTGGCCCGCACCACCGCCTACGAGGTGCGCTTCATCGAGTTCATGCCGTTGGACGCCGACCGGGCCTGGACCCGGTCCCAGGTGCTCACCGGCGATGAGATCCGCGCCGCGATCGAGGCCGTCTACCCGCTGGTCCCCGCGCCGCGGGAGCCCAGCGCGACGGCGCGCCTGTACGGCTTCGCCGACTCCCCCGGGCGGATCGGCTTCATCAACCCGGTGTCTGAGCCGTTCTGCGCGGACTGCAATCGGGTGCGGCTCACCGCCGACGGCCGGCTGCGCACCTGCCTGTTCTCACTCAACGAGACCGACCTGCGCGGTCCGCTGCGCGACGGCGCCGACGACGGCGAGCTGGAGCGGATCATCCGCGAGGCGGTCTGGCGCAAGGAGCTCAAGCACCACGTCGGCGAGCGCGGGTTCATCCAGCCGGCGCGCTCGATGTCGGCGATCGGCGGCTAGCTTCATCCAAACCCAATCTCGGTCGAGCATGATTGGCCCGCCCGTGCGCCGACCCGCCGCCCTCGCCCCCCGATGATCCTGCTGCTGCTCGTCGCCCTGCTCGCCGGCGGCGCCACCGCGATCACGCCCTGCGTGCTGCCGGTGCTGCCCGCGATCCTGTCGGCAAGCGCCGCCGGCGGACGGCGGCGCCCGCTCGGGATCGTGCTCGGTCTCGCGGTGACGTTCACGATCGCGATCGTCGCCCTGGACTCGCTGCTGCGGGGTGTCGGCTTGAAGGGCGGCGCGGCGCGCACGGTCGCGATCGTCGTGCTGATCCTGTTCGGGGTGATCATGCTCATCCCGGAGCTCGCCGAGCGCGTCCAGGCGCCGCTGTCGCGGCTGGCCCGGTTCGGCCCCAAGACCCGCGGCGACGGCTTCTGGTCGGGCCTCGGCGTCGGTGCGGCGCTCGGCTTCGTCTGCGCCCCGTGCGCCGGGCCGATCCTGGCCGCCGTCATCTCGGTCGGCAACACGACGGGAACGACCGCACGGACGGTGCTGATCGGCCTCGCCTACTCGGTCGGGTTGTCGGTCGTGATGCTCGCCTGGGCGTTCGCCGGGCGCGTCGTGATTGAACGGGCTCGCCGGGCCCTGCGCGGGTACGTCGTCGAGCGGGTGCTCGGGGCCATCCTGGTGGCCACCGGCGTGGCGATGGTCTTCAACATCGACACCAACTTCGAGAACGCGCTGGCCAACAGCAGGAGCCTGTCGGCCTGGGTCGATCCCACGAGCGGGATCGAGAACTCCCACGCGGTGCAGAAGCGCCTGGCCGCGGTGCGCCCCGCCTCGACGTTCGCCAAAGCACAGGCCGGGGCGAAGGCCACCCCGGCCGACGATCACGTCAGCGTGGCCATCCCGGGGGTCACGACGCCGAAGCTCGCCGATCTCGGCGCCGCGCCGGCGTTCACCGACAACCAGGATTGGTTCAACACCCCCGGGGACAGACCGCTGACGCTCGCCTCGATGCGCGGGCATGTGGTGCTCGTCGACTTCTGGACCTACACCTGCATCAACTGCATCCGCACGCTGCCGTTCGTCAAGGGCCTGTACGCGACCTACCACCGCTACGGCCTGGACGTGGTCGGCGTCGAGACGCCGGAGTTCACCTTCGAGCAGGAGGCGTCCAACGTCCGCCAGGCGATCGCCACCGACGGGATCACATATCCGGTGGTCCAGGACAACCGCTACGGCACCTGGAACGCCTACCAGAACCAGTACTGGCCGGCCGAGTACCTGATCGACGCCCATGGTGAGGTCCGCCACACCCAGTTCGGCGAGGGCGACTACAAGCAGGATGAGGCGGCGGTGCGCGAGCTGCTCTACGAGGCCGGCGCGCGCCATCTGCCCCGCCCGATGACCGCCACCGCGATCATGCCCTCGACCGGCCTGGCCACCCCGGAGACCTACCTGGACCCGGCCCGCGCCCAGCTCGCCCAGCCGCTCAAGACGGGCACTCACGACTACCCGGGGGTGACCGATCCCTCACTCAACGAGTTCGGCCTCACCGGGCTCTGGACGGCGAGCTCTCAGTCGATCACCCCGGCCGGCGCCCAGGCGACGATCACCGGCCGCTTCCAGGCCGCCCACGTCTATCTGGTGATGACCTCGCAGGACAACCGACCTCGCAGCGTCCGAGTGCTGATCGACGGCAAGCCGATCACCGCCGCGCAGTCGGGCGCCGACGTCCACGACGGGCGGGTGACGGTCACCGGGCAGCGGCTCTACGCGCTGGTCTCGCTGCCGGCCGATGAGATGGACACGCTCACGGTGCAGGTGCCCCACGGGGTCAGCGCCTACGACTTCACGTTCGGCTGAGTTTCGCCAGGATCGCCTCGGCGGCGGCCAGGTCCTCCGGCGTGTTGACGTTGAACAGCGCCGCGGGGTCCTCGCAGGCGATCACGGTCGGCGCCAGCCCCGCGACCGCCTGCACCACGGAACGACCCTCCCGCACCGCCCGCGCGAGCTCCGCGGCCACCGCCGGGTCATAGCGGCCGACCAGGGGCTGGCCGGCGACGTGGACGACCGTCCCCGGGGCCGCCGCGACCCGCGTCAGCAGCTGTGCGTCGACGAACGGGAGATCGACCGCGCACACGAGCACGGGCCGGCCGCCGGCGCGCTGCAGCGCCGCCACGATCCCGGTCAGCGCGTGCCGGGGGTCGGCGGGCTCGCGCCAGACCGTCACCCCGGAGAGCTGCGGCAGCACCGTGTCGGGCTTGGCCACGACCGCGACCTCCCCCACCGCCGCGCGCAGCGCCGCCAGCGGATACTCCACCAGCGCCACACCTCCGAGCGCAGCCGTCGCCTTGGCCCCGCCGAGCCGACGCGCGGCCCCGCCGGCGAGCACGACCCCGATCGGCTGGGCGGCGGCGGCGCTCACCCGGCGCAGCTTAGGCTCAGCGCCTCGTCCGGGGCCCAGACGCCACGGTGACTCCACACCGGCGTCCTACACTGACTGGGCATGGAGGGCTCCACCGAGGTCCGCAGCTGGTTGCGCTGTTACCGCTGTTGGTCCCAGAACCTCGAGGTCCAGGTCCACTACGAGGGCATCCACCGGATCGACCCTGAGAGCGGCGAGCGCGGCGAGGTCGTCGACGAGATGCAGGAAGCCGTCGTGCAGTGCCTGGAATGCATGCACGACCAGCCGCACCTGGGCTTTCACAACGGCCGCGTGGAGCCGATCGAGGACCGCTGGGAGCGGATGATCGCGGGCACCCCGTGGGTGGCCTCGTGCACGGTGACCGTCGACGCCGACGAGGTGGAGACCTGCTCGGGCCCCGAGGCCGGTGACGCGCTCTCCTACGCCGCCTTCGGCGACCACGGGACGCGCGAGTTCTTCACCCACGTCCGCTTCCACAAGCACGACGAGGACCGGATCGTCGTGCACCTGCTCGTCGAGCTCTACTCCCGCTCGGCCGAGGAGGCCACCGAGGTACTGGAGGAGGCCGCGCGCGGCACGCTGGCGATCACCTCGCTGGCCGAGGAGTCGCGCCCGCCGGCCGCCACCGGCGAAGAGCGCCACTGAGCCGCCGGCTGACCGGCCCGGGCCCCGGCCCCGGCTCGGGCGCGCCGCCGCACGCGATAGCGCCAGGCTTCGGTGAGGATCACCACCAACGCGACCGGCACCGTCGCCGGCAGCTCGTTGAGCACGAGGAACAGCAGGTCAAACAGACCGGCCAGCGCGAGCGTCAAAAACGCCATCGGCCACTGGGCCCGGCCCTCGCGAGCCAGCACGCCGCCGAGCACCGCGGCCACGAACAGGTCCCCGTAGCCGAGCAGGACGTCGCCGAAGGTGACGCCCTGCAGCTGGGGCAGCCCCGGCCCGGGTGAGGCGGCCACGAGCACGTCGTTGGGCGCTTGGAGCAGGTCGGTGAGCACCAGATAGCTGTCGCCGGCCGCCATCAGGATGATCCCGACCTTCAGCCATGCCGGCGGGCAGACGGTCGCCAGCAGCACCCCGAGGGTGACGCAGCTGAACGCGGTGAGCAGCGTCGCCGCTCCCTGCCCCCACAGCGAGTGCGGATCGGCCCAGGCGAGCGCCAGCAGCGGCGCCGCGATCGGCCCCAGCCACCAACGGGCGCCTCGGTCAGCCCACCCGAACGCCGCGGCGGCCAGGATCGGCACCGCGATCAGCGCCAGCCAGGTGAGTCCGTCGGCGGTCGCCGACGCGGCCTGGATCGCGAAGATCACGACGACGATCGACCCGAGCGGGATCAGCGCCCACCACCGGCTCTGGCGCCGCATCAACCAGCCGGCGAACCGGCCCTCGGTCACACGCCGGGGCGCGGCCACCATGCCCGCCTGGACGACGAGCACGGCCGCGTCGGAGGGGATGAAGCCGAGCGACACGATTGTGAGAGTACGCGGCGCCCGGACCCGGGCGCCGCGGTTCTTCGCCGCTTCTTCTTCAGGCGCCGAGGCGCTGCTGCAGCGCCTTGAGCTGGTCGTGCAGCGCGGCTGGGAGCTTGTCGCCGAACTCGGCGTAGTGCTCCTTCATCTGGGGCAGCTGACGCAGCCAGCCGTCGGTGTCGACCTCGAGCAGGCGGGCCATCGTCTCCTCCGAGACGTCAAGGCCGTCGAGATCGATGCCGCTCTCGCCCATCGGCGGGACGAGTCCGATCGGGGTCTCGACCGCCTCGGCCTCGCCGGTGACACGGCCGAAGATCCAGGCCAGCACGCGCGAGTTCTCGCCGTAGCCGGGCCACATGAACTTGCCGTCCTCGTCCTTGCGAAACCAGTTGACGTAGAAGATCTTCGGCATCTTGGCCCCATCGCGCTGGGCGACCGTCAGCCAGTGGGCGAAGTAGTCGCCCATGTGGTAGCCGCAGAACGGCAGCATCGCCATCGGATCAAAGCGCAGCTTGCCGATCTGACCGGCCTGCGCCGCGGTCGTCTCCGAGGACATGATCGATCCCATGAAGACGCCGTGCTCCCAGTCGCGCGCCTCGTGCACGAGCGGGACCACCGACGCGCGGCGCCCGCCGAACATGATCGCGGAGATCGGCACGCCCCTGGGGTCCTCCCATTCCGGCGCGATCGAGGGACACAGGGCCGCGGGCACGGTGAAGCGCGCGTTGGGATGCGCGGCCGGAGTCGCGGAATCCGGCGTCCAGTCGTTGCCCCGCCAGTCGATCGCGTGCGCCGGCGGCTCGCCGGTCAACCCCTCCCACCAGATGTCGCCGTCGTCGGTCAGGGCGCAGTTGGTGAAGACCGTGTCGCGGCTGATCGTGTCGATCGCGTTGGGGTTGGTGAGCGCGCCCGTCCCCGGGGCGACGCCGAAGAAGCCGGCCTCGGGATTGACGGCATAGAGCTGTCCGTCGTCGCCGAACTTCATCCAGGCGATGTCGTCGCCGACCGTCTCGACCTTCCAGTCGGCCAGCGTCGGGACGAGCATCGCCAGGTTGGTCTTGCCACAGGCGCTGGGGAACGCGGCCGCCACGTACTTGACCACGCCCTGGGGCGAGGTGAGCTTGAGGATCAGCATGTGCTCGGCCATCCAGCCCTCGTCGTGGGCCATCGCGGAGGCGATCCGCAGCGCCAGGCACTTCTTGCCCAGCAACGCGTTACCGCCGTAACCCGAGCCGAAGGACCAGATCTCGCGGGTCTCGGGGAAGTGAACGATGTACTTGTTGTCGGCGTTGCACGGCCACGACACGTCGGCCTCGCCGTCGGCCAGGGGCGCGCCGACCGAGTGCAGACACGGCACGAACGCCCCGTCGGAGCCGAGCACGTCGAGCGCCGGCTGGCCCATGCGGGTCATCACCCGCATCGACACCGCGACGTAGGCCGAGTCGGTCAGCTGGACGCCGAGCTGGGCGATCGGGGACCCCAGCGGACCCATCGAGAACGGCACCACGTACATCGTGCGGCCCCGCATCGAGCCCTTGAACAGGCCGGTGAGCATCTCGCGCATCTCGGCGGGATCGCGCCAGTTGTTGGTCGGACCGGCGTCGGCCTCGGCCTCGGAGCAGATGAACGTCCGGTCCTCCACGCGGGCGACGTCGTCGGGGTCAGACAGCGCCAGGTAGGAGTTGGGCCGCTTGGCCTCTGACAGCCGCTGGAACGTGCCGGCGTCGATCAGCGCCTGCGCCAGCTGGTCGAACTCCTCGGCCGACCCGTCGCACCAATGGATCTGGTCAGGCTGCGTGAGCGCGGCCACATCCTCGACCCACGCCCGGAGACCGGCATGATCCGTCGTCGCTTGATGCTTCGGGGCGGTATTCGCCATGTAAGGGGAGCTCCTTGCCGTGGGAAAGGTCTGCGAAGGGTACCGGTGCGGCGCACAAAGTGCTCACAAAGTGCCCTGCACATCAAACGTGCGGCTACCCCGAATGCTTGCGCGGAACCAGCACCAGCCGCTTGAACTCGGCGACGAGAACCCCGTCCTGGTTCAGGACGCGGGTGTGGACCCTGACCGTTCCGCGGTCGGGCTTGGAGCGCGACTCACGCTTCTCCAGGACCTCGGACTCGGCGTACAGGGTGTCGCCGTGAAAGACCGGCGCCGGATGGCTGAGCTCCTCGGTGGCGAGGTTGGCGATCGCCTTGCCGCTCACGTCCGACACGCTCATCCCGAGCGCCAGCGAATAGACGTAGGGGCCCACGACGACGTTGCGGCCCTGCTGTGACTGAGCGGCGTAGACGTCGTTGAGGTGCAGCGGGTGGTGGTTCATCGTGATCAGGCAGAACA
>CAZZYU010000021.1:0-37983 GCA_964658375.1 uncultured Acetobacteraceae bacterium
GAGAAGTCGTCGGCGATCACGAAGCGCCACACGGCTCCGATGAACAGCAGTGCCAGGAACACCGCGCTGGTGGCGCACTCCTCGCAGATGGCGTGGATCGAGAACAGCTCGCGGTAGGTGAGATAGCCGCTGAAGCAGACGCCGATCAGTGTCATCCCGAGCGTCGCCAGCCGCGTCTCGTCGCGGTCGGGGGCGATCAGGCTGACGAAGATCCCGATGTAGCCGATCAGCCCGATCAGCGCCACCGGAACGCCGCCGACCTTGGACCAGACCGAGGTCTGAACCTTGATGCAGGCCTGTCCCGCGGTGCACACCGGGGCGGTGTGGGAGTAATGCACGTAGGTGAGGTAGGAGGCGAGCGCGATGCCGAGCACCGCGACCACGATCATCACCCGGCGCAGTGGGGTGCTCACTGCACCGACTTGATCAGCGACTCGATCTGGCTGTAGCTCAGTGCGCCGCTGGCCGGTTTTGTCTGGCTCTTGGGCCCGGCGACGACGAACGAGGGGGTCGCGTCAATTCCCAACCCCTGGGCTGCCGTCTCCTCCTGGTCGACCTGGGAGGCGTAGGTGGGATTGAAGCGGGCCTTGCTCCACTTGGCGAAGTTCAATCCGGTGACCTGGCGGGCGAGGTTGTTGAGATAGGTCGTGTTGACATAGCTCGTGTCCTCGGTGCCCTGCTCGTGGTAGAAGGTCTCGATGTAGTTCCAGGCGAGCTTCTGGGCTCCCGCGGCGTAGGCGGCCGCCTGCTGGATCGGGAACACGCTCGGGTCCGGCCCGTTGCCGGTCGCCGTCGGGAATGACTTGTAGACGAGCTTGACCGTGCCCGCGCGCACGTCCTTGGAGATCAGCGTGTTCTCGGCGCCCAACGCGAAGTCGCGGCAGATCGGGCACTCGAGGTCCCCGTACTCGGTGACGGTCACCGGGGCGCTCGGCTTGCCGAGCGTGGTGCCCGACTGCGGGATGCCGGCGAGCAGCTTGTCGATCGTGGCCGTCGTGGTGGCTGCCTTTGCGGATCCGGGCTTGACGGGGTCGGTCGTGCTCTTGCCCCCGCCGCTGGAGACGACGACGAGCACGACGACGACGATGATCGCGGCCACGAGCGTGCCGCCGACCATCTGCAGTCGCCGGGTGCGCTGGGCCTTCTGGGCGGCGGCCTGCTCCTCGGCGAGCCGCCGCTGACGGGCGGCTTCCTTCTGGTCTTTGCGTGAGGCCATGGCGTGAGCGCCCGCGGGTGGCTGGACGCCGGACCGAGGCAGTGGGTGAGGATACCGAGGGCTTCCTTACGTCGGCTTTAAGAGCAGCGATGGCTTTCATCAGCATCGCGCGGTCGGCGAACGTGCGCTGTTTGCATGTTAAGATGTTGTGACCGGGATCGCCGCACACCGCTGGTCGTCGGAGCACTTCAATAGAGTGCCCGCCATGGCGTCTGAGTCCGGAGACCTCGTCTCCGCCCATCCGGCCCAGCGTGCGCAGAATCGGCTTCGACTCGCGGTGCTGGACCGGGACCCCGGGTTCATGCAGGTTCTAGCCAAGCGTCTGGAAGCGCTCGGCTGCGACTACCGTCCGCTGGCGGCTCCGATGAGCATCGACGGACTGGTGGCGCTGCGGCTCAACGCGCTCGTCGTCGATCTTGCGATCCTCGGTCCGACCAGCTGGAGCTACCTGGAGCAGATCTGTGCCCGGCTGCCCGGTCTTGCCGTGATCGTCTGCACCGGCCCGTCGTCGGTGGCGCAGCGGGTGCGCGGGCTGCGGCTCGGCGCCGATGCCTGGATCACCAAGCCATGCCACCCCGAGGAGCTGATCTGCGTGGTGGAGGCAGCGGTGCGTCGCCACCGTCGCGCCGAGATGCCGACGATCGAGTCGGCGGCGAGCTTCGGCGAGATCACGGTGCGTCCCGACCTCTACCAGGCCTACGTCCACGACGTCAGCCTCGAGCTCACCGCACGGGAGTTCGAGATCCTGCAGCTGCTCTCCGGCTCAGACCGGGTGCTGCGGCGCGAGGAGATCTACGAGCGGGTGTGGGGCTACGCGATGGCTCACGGTGACCGCTCGGTCGACGTCTTCGTTCGCAAGCTGCGTCAGAAGCTGCGGACCGGCTCGCCTGAGTGGAACTACATCCACACGCACTTCGGTGTCGGCTACCGCTTCGCGCCCGAGCGCGACGTCGATGTCGACGTCGCGGCCGGGGCTGCGTCCGTGCTTGAGCTGGCCGACGACCCGGCGTTGGACACGCTGGACCCGGCCTACATCGGCTGACCGTCCCGCCTCGCCCGGCTCCCGCCGGGCCCGCGGCACCCGCTCGCGCCGCGCTGCCGGCCTCGTTCACAGCACGTTCACACGCCGGACACACGTCGATAACGCCGGGGCGGGGCTGCGTGGCGAGCATCCCGGGTCATGCAATCGCGCCCGGAGCTGCTGGTCGTCGGTCCGCTGCAGATCGTCCCCGGTGAGCATCTCGCCCGGGCCAGCGGACGCGCCCTGATGCTCTCGATCCGGGAGCTGCGACTGCTCACCGAGCTGGCGCGCCGTCAGGATCGGATCGTTTCTCGCGAGGAGCTGTTCGGCCTGGTCTGGGAACGGGAGATGCGGCCGCGCGATCGCTCCGTCGACGTCTACGTACGGAAGCTCCGGGTCAAGCTCGAGGTGGCACTGCCGCAGTGGACGTTCATCCACACCCACTTCGGCTTCGGGTACCGGCTCGCGGCCGAGCGCCACGACAACGCCACAACGACTTCACATCTTGGTCACACGAGGTCGTGACCTCGCCCCCAGACTGGAGGGCATCGACATGAGCAAGGAGAACACAGTGCGGACACGACGGATCACCGCCGGAGCGATCGCGATCATCGCGTCGCTGACCGTGGCGGCCTGCGGCTCGAGCAGCAACAGCAGCTCGACCGGGAATCCCGCCCCCGCGTCCGGGGGATCGAGCACATCGGGGTCGGGCGCCAGCTCGACCGCGATCGCCCCGGGCACGCTGGACGGAGCCGGCTCGACGCTGGCCGCCCCGATCTACCAGCAGTGGGGCTCGACGCTGAAGTCCCAGGGGCTGACGATCAACTACAACCCCGTCGGCTCGGGCGCCGGCCAGGCATCGCTGGAGAGCGCGACCGTCCAGTTCGCGGGGTCAGACCCGGCGCTCAAGCCGGCCGACAAGCAGGCGATGAAGGGTCCGGTCCTGCAGTTCCCGGTCGCCTTCGGCGCCATCACCGTGTCCTACAACCTGCCCGGCATCAAGAGCGGGCTCAAGCTCGACGGACCGACGATCGCCGACATCTTCCTCGGCAAGATCAAGACCTGGAACGATCCGGCGATCGCCAAGCTCAATCCCGGGACCAAGCTCCCGAGCACGAGCATCACCGTCGTGCACCGCTCGGACTCCTCAGGCACCACCGAGGGCTTCACGACCTTCCTCGACGACTACAGCCCGCAGTGGAAGTCCTCGATCGGCTCCAGCAAGACCGTCAAGTGGCCGGTCGGCACCGGCGCGGCCAAGAACGCCGGGGTCGCCGCCGCGGTCAAGCAGACCCAGGGGTCGATCGGCTACGTCGAGCAGGCCTACGCGCTGGTCAACGGCTTCACCTACGCCGCGGTCAAGAACGCCGCGGGCCAGTACGAGCTGCCGACGATCGCCAACACCTCGCTGGCCGCCAATCACATCACGGTGCCGTCCGACCTGGGCATCTCGACGATCAACTCGCCGGCCACCGGCGCCTACCCGATCGTCTCCCAGACGTTCCTGGAGGCCTACCAGGACCCGTGCAAGAACGGCGGCACCAGCGCAAGCACCGCGAAGGCGCTGAAGTCGTTTCTCAGCTACGCCTTCGGCGCCGGCCAGCAGACCCTCGGCACCGGCAGCGGGAAGCTGCCCTACGCGCCGTTGCCGGCGACGTTGACCGCCAAGGACACCGCGCAGCTGAAGACGATGACCTGCAACGGCTCGCCGATCTCCTAGCTCGGCGGCGATGGCAGCCACCGCATCACCCGCCTCCGGCGGCCGCTCGAGACTCGAGCGGTCGCCGGGCAGCCGCTTGCCCGATCAGACCCTGAGGTGGGGTCTGACCGCGCTCGCGGTCCTCATCCTGGCGCTGCTCGTCTACTTCTTCGTGCGGCTGATCGGCGAGTCGACGCACGTCTTCGGGCGCTTCGGCGCCTCGTTCGTGTTCGGCAACGATTGGGACACGAGCCGGAGCATCTACCACGGCTTCCCGCTTGTGTTCGGGACGCTCGTGACCTCCGCGATCGCGCTGCTGCTCGGCGTCCCGGTCGCGATCTCGGCCGCGCTGTTCATCACCGAGCTGTGCCCGCGCCGGCTGCGCGCCCCGCTCGGCCTGCTCGTCGATCTGCTCGCCGCCGTCCCGTCGGTCGTCTACGGCCTGTGGGGCGTGTTCGTGCTGATCCCCAAGCTGCTGCCCGCCGAGAAGTGGTTCGCGCACACGTTCTCGTTCATCCCGTGGGTGGGCGGCGGGACCCCGGTCGGTCCGAACTACTTCATCGCCGGCCTGATCCTCGCGATCATGATCCTCCCGATCGTCTCCGCGATCTCCCGTGAGGTCATGGCCACCGTGCCCGCCGAGCACCGGGAGGGCGCGCTCGCCCTCGGCGCGACCCGGTGGGAGATGATCCGCATCGCGGTCCTGCCCTACGCGCGGCCGGGGATCACCGGCGGCGCGATGCTCGGCCTCGGACGCGCGCTGGGCGAGACGATCGCGGTCGTGCTCGTGATCGGCGACGCGCCGACGCTCGGCCATCACCTGTTCACGCAGGGCTACTCGCTGGCGTCGGTGATCGCCAACGAGTTCGGCGAGGCGGCCAACGACCCGTTGCACAGCTCGGCGCTGTTCGCCGCCGGCCTCGTGCTGTTCGTGCTCACCCTGGTCGTCAACCTGATCGCGCGGCGCTTCATCGCGCGCGGTCAGCATGGCAGGCGGGGCACCGGAGGCACCGGCATCACGGTCGCCGCCGCGCCGGCCGGAGACGGCGCATGAGCGCCTCGGCTCTCACCACCCAGATCAGCCCGCGACGCAAGCGCCAGGATCAGATCATGCGGGGGCTGATGCTGCTGCTGACGCTCGTCGCGCTCGTGCCCCTCGTGCTCGTCCTCTACTACCTGCTGCACAAGGGCCTGCCGGCGTGGAAGGGCGGGTTCTTCACCAGCGATCCCACGGGTGCCTTCTACGGTGCCCAGGGCGGGGTTCGCTCCGCGATCCTCGGCACGCTGGAGATCGTCGGCCTGGCGGCCGCCATCGCGATCCCGATCGGGATCGGCGTCGCGCTGTACCTGACCGAGTTCGGCCGCGAGGGCCGCTTCGCCGAGGTCGTGCGCTATTTCGTCGACGTGATGACGGGCGTGCCGTCGATCGTGTTCGGCCTGTTCATCTACATCACCCTCGTCGTCTCCCACATCGGCGGCAACTTCACGGGCTGGAAGGGCGCGATCGCGATCTCGCTGCTGATGCTGCCCGTCGTCGTGCGTACGTCCGAGGTGGTGCTGCTGCTCGTGCCCGCGTCGCTGCGCGAGGCGGCACTGGCGCTCGGCGCGCCGCGCTGGCGGGTCGTATTCCGGATCGTGCTCCCGACCGCTGCGCCCGGCCTGATCACCGGCTCGCTGCTGGCGGTCGCGCGGGGCATGGGGGAAACCGCGCCGCTGCTGTTCACCGTCGGGGTCGCGTTCGGCGCGACCGGCAACCTCGGCCAGGAGATGAACACGCTCCCGGTCCAGATCTTCAACGACATCGGCTCGCCCAACCCGGTGCTCAACACGCGCGCCTGGGGTGCGGCGCTGACCCTTGTGCTGATCATCCTGATCTTCAACCTGATCGCGCGGGCGATTGCGCGGCGCAGCAGCGTGGCATGATCCCCGACGACACCGAGACCAAGGAAACCATCGCCATGTCCACTGCGGAGGACTCGCCCGACGTGCAGTCGTCTCAGGAAGCACCCGACCTGTCGGCGCTGGGCGTCAAGCAGGGAGCCGGATACGCGGTCAACGTCGCCGATCTCCACGCCTACTACGGCGATCAGCATGCGGTGAAGGGCCTCGACATCACGTTTCCCGCCAACGAGGTGACCGCGATCATCGGCCCGTCGGGCTGTGGCAAGTCGACGATGGTCCGCTGCATCAACCGGATGCACGAGGAGATCCCCGGAGCGCGGGCCACCGGCTCGGTCGCGCTCGACGATCTCGACGTCTACGGCTCAGACGTCGACGTCACCGCGGTGCGCCGGATGATCGGGATGGTCTTTCAGAAGCCCAACCCGTTCCCCACGATGTCGATCTTCGACAACGTCGCCGCCGGCCTGCGGCTCACGGGAACCAAGTCCGACAATCTGCGCGAGCGGGTGCACAAGGCGCTGCGCGCGGTCGGCCTGTGGGGCGAGGTCAAGAACCGCCTTAACTCACCCGGGGTCGGCCTGTCGGGCGGTCAGCAGCAGCGGCTGTGCATCGCGCGCACGATCGCCGTCGAGCCCGAGGTGATCCTGATGGATGAGCCGTGCTCGGCGCTTGACCCGATCGCCACGCTCAAGGTCGAGGAGCTGATCCACGAGCTCAAGGCCCGGTACACGATCGTGATCGTCACCCACAACATGCAGCAGGCAGCTCGGGTGGCCGACTCCACGGTGTTCATGCTCGACGGCGAGCTGGTCGAGCACGCGCCGACCAACGACGTCTTCACCAATCCCCGGGACGAGCGCACCGAGCGCTACGTCACCGGCAAGTTCGGCTAGCGCGGAGCGCTCCGATGCAGGAGACCCGCCACCAGTTCCGCGAGGACCTCAAGGAGCTCGAGCGTCAGGTCCTGGGAGGGCTCGATCTCATCATCTTCCAGCTCGATCGCGCGCTGGAGTCGATCAGCTACCAGGATGTCGAGCTGGCCCAGATGGTGGTGGCCGACGACGACCGTGTCGACGGGCGCTATCTGGAGGTCCACCAGGGGATCCTCTCGCTGCTCGCCCGCCAGGCCCCGGTCGCCGGCGACCTGCGGATCGTCGCCGCGCTGCTGCACGTGATCCGCTGCATCGAGCGGATGGGGGACCAGTGCGTCAACATCGCCAAGCTCGTGCCCCTCTCGGGCTATGAGTCTCCGAAGGACAAGGAGATCCTCGACGCGATCGAGCGGATGGGTCAGCTGGCGCGCGCCCAGGTCTCCCAGGCCCGGGACGCGCTGAAGCTGCGCAACGTCGAGCTCGCCCAGGACCTCGTGCGCCAGGACGTCGAGATCAACCTGCTCAACCGCCAGATCTTCAAGCGTGCGGTCGAGATCGGCGACGATGTCGACATGCGCGAGTGGGGGATGTTCATGATCCTCGTCGCCCGCTGCCTGGAGCGGATCGGCGACAACACCGTGGACATCGCCGAGCAGGTCGTGTTCGTCGTGACCGGGCTGTTTCGGGAGATGGACGGGGCCGCCGCGTCGGGCCCCAACGGCGAGGCACGCGCCGCGCCTCCGCTCTAAGCGCGTTGCACTCGACCAACGGCGAGGCTCGCGGCGCGCCTGCGCTCTGACGTTTCACCAGGGTCCCCAGACGAAGGTCATGGACGGTTCGGCGCGCGCCGGCCCCGGAATTCTGGCCACCGGGCCAATGGCGCGCGTTTGCGGCAAATTTACGGTGTGCGAGATGAACGGTCGCCCACCCCAGATCGTGGCGTTCGGCGGCGGTGGATTCTCGATGGAGTGGGGCAACACCCTGCTCGATGACCATGTGCTCGCGCTCACGGGGCAGGCGAGGCCGAAGGTGTGCTTCCTGCCGACAGCGTCCGGCGACGCCGACCATTACGTCGTGCGCTTCTACCGGGCGTTTGCCGCCGCGCGCTGCGAGCCCTCGCACATCTCCCTGTTCCGGCGCGAGACCGGGGTCGGGGACCCCCGCGCCCACCTGCTCGATCAGGACCTGATCTACGTCGGCGGCGGGTCGTTGGTGTCGCTGATGGGGACCTGGCAGGCGCACGGCATCGACGAGGCGCTGGCCGAGGCGTGGCGCGCGGGCGTCGTGCTGTGCGGCGGCTCGGCCGGCTCCCTGTGCTGGTTCACCGACGTCGTGTCGGGCTTTCACGAGGGCTCGCCGCGGTGCCTGCGGGGCCTCGGTCTGCTGCCGTGGTCAAACGCCGTGCACTACTCCGAGGAGATCGGACGCCGTTCGACGTTCCTGGAGGCGATCGCGGGCGGGATGCCCGCCGGCTACGGGGTCGGCGACGGGGCGGCGCTGCACTTCGTGGGCACCGAGCTGCACGAGGTCGTCGCCTCTCAGCTGGGGGCGCGGGCCTGCCACGTGCGCGCCGACGGCGCCGGCGGCGCTGTCGAAGAGGAGCTGACGGTGCGCTACCTGGGAGACCCGGTGGCGCCGATGCTGGTTGGTAGTGAGCAGCTCGCCGCCTGAACCGCCCGACGATCCCCGGCGGATCCTCGCCATGGGCGGCGGCGGCTTCACCATGCAGGAGCGCAGCCCGGCGCTGGACCGGCTCGTGCTCGAGCTCACCGGCAAATCGGTGCCGCGGGTCTGCTTTCTGCCGACCGCTTCGGGCGATCCCCGCGAGCAGGCGACGCGATTTCACGAGCGCTTCTCGGTGTGGCCGTGCGAGCCGAGCATCCTGTCGCTGTTTCATCTCGGCCGCGATCGGATCGACCCGCGCGAGCACCTGCTCGCCCAGGACGCGATCTACGTCGGCGGCGGCTCGATGCGCAACATGCTCGCGGTCTGGCGTGAGCACGGCGTCGATCAGATCATGCGTGCCGCCTGGGAGCGCGGGATCGTGCTCGCCGGACTGAGCGCCGGGGCGATGTGCTGGTTTGAGGGCGGGGTGACGATGTCGGGCGGCTTCGCCGCGCCGGTCTCGGGGCTGGGCCTGCTCCCCGGGTCGTTGACGGTCCATCTCGACGGGGAGCCCGAGCGGTTGCCCGCCTACCTGGCGGCGGTCGGCGACGGGCGGCTGCCGGCCGGTTGGGCCGCCGAGGACTCGGCGGCTCTGGTGTTCGCCGGGACGACCCTGCAGCGCTGTGTCACCGCGCGGCTGGGAGCGCGGGTGTTCGCGGTGACGCCGGACGGCGAGGGCGGCGCGGTCCAGGAGCCGATGCCGGTCGCCGTGCTCCCGGGCGCCGCGTCGGGTCGTCCGGGGGTCGGGCGCACGATCGGCTTCCGCGACGGCGCCGAGCCCTACGGGGTATCGGAGCTGCGCGCGTTGCGCGCCGGGCGCCACCGCTGGGACTGACGTCCGGCGGGATTTCCAGCCCACTCCCAGACTCGGTGCGGGAGGTTGGGCAAGAACGGCAGTCGGAGTGCCGGAATACCCCAACGCCCGCGCGAGGGCGCGGGAGTGGGTTCGAAAACCGAATATTCTGCTGCGGCGGTGGCGTCGACGAAGTCCAAGCGGGCGCGCAAGCGTCGTAACCCGGGGGCGGCGCCGCGTGCGGTGCCCTCCGATCGCCGCCAGACGCGAGCGACTCGCAGCGCCCAGGCCGCCGAGCAGCGACGACGGGCGTCGCGTCAGCTGGGGCGCGAGGGTGAGCGGCCGCTCGGGCCGTTCGGCGCGGTGCCGGTGTCGGAGGTGGCGATCCTCGGTGGGCTGGTGGCGGCGGTCGTCGGCTTCGTCGGCCAGACCGAGCTGACGCTGATCGTCGGCCTGATCATCTGCGCCCTGGGGGTGATCGAGGTGACCGGCCGCGAGCACCTCTCGGGCTACCGCTCACACACCGCGCTGCTGGCCGCGATCCCGGCGGTGGGCATCGAGGCCGGAATCGTGGCGCTGTTCGGGGATCCGCGCCAGCGGGGCTTTCTGCTGCTCGCGGTGATCCCGGTGTTCGCGCTGCTGTTCTGGGCTCTGCGCCACCGTTTCGCGATCGCCCGCCAGGCCCGGGTGGCGCGGGCGGCGCGGGGAACGGCGCCCGCGTCGAACGTCAGTCCAAAGAACGGCTGACAGTCTGAAAAGTGGCTAAAGGTATCTCGGTGATCCGTCGATGGCGAGCGTGTGAGCGTCTCGGCCGTGGTGCGCAACAACGTGACGACCCATGGGATCGTCGATGGTCAGCCGATGGTCTTCCTGCACGGCTTCGGGTGCGATCAGAGCATGTGGGGCCGTATCTGGCCCGCGTTCGCCGCCGATCACCGGATCGTGCTGCTCGATCACGTCGGCGCGGGCGCGTCAGACACCAGTGAGTACAGCTCGTCGCGCTACAGCGATCTGACGGACTACGCGCGCGACGTCCTGGAGGTCTGTTCAGAGCTTGATCTGCGTGAGGTGATCCTGGTCGGTCACTCGGTCAGCGCGATGATCGCCGTCCTGGCGGCCAATGCCGATCCGGAGCGGTTTCAGTCGCTCGTGCTGATCGGCCCGTCGCCGCGGTATCTCGACGACGAGGGCTACGTGGGCGGGTTCACGCGTCAGGACATCGACGACCTCCTGGAGACGATGGGCCACGACTACCTGGGTTGGTCGAGCACGATGGCCCCGGCCATCATGGGCAACCCCGATCGTCCCGAGCTCGGCGACGAGCTGACCGCCAGCTTCTGCCGCACCGATCCGCGCATCGCCCTGGACTTCGCCCGCCTGACCTTCCTGTCTGACAATCGCGCTGATCTGACGCGCGTGGCGGTCCGGTCGACGATCCTGCAGTGCTCGGATGACATCATCGCCCCGCGCCAGGTCGGCGAGTATGTCCACCGCGAGATTCGCGATTCCGAGTTCGTGATGCTCGAGGCGACCGGTCACTGCCCGCACGTCAGCGCCCCGGCGGAGACCGCCGCCGCCGTCCGCGCGGTTCTGTAGGCGCGAGCCGTGTCGGCGTCGCCCATGCCACGCGATGGGGTCGAGCCTTCGGTTCAGGAGCTGTACGAGGACGCGCCGTGCGGCTACCTGTCGCTCCTGCTCGACGGGACCGTCGTCAAGGCCAACCGGACGTTCCTGCGATCGACGGGGTACAGCCCCGATGCGCTGCTGGGACGGCGTCTGGAAGAGCTGCTGACGCCGAGTTCGCGGTTGTACTACGACAGCCACTGGCGGCTCAAGCTCGACCTGCAGGGTGAGGTCCGGGAGGTCCCAGCCGACCTGGTGTGCGCCGACGGCAGTCGGCTGTCGGTCCTGATCAACGCGACGATCGCGCGCTCGGCCTCGGGGGTGCCCACCGCGATTCGGGCGAGCCTGTTTGACGCGACCGACCGCCGGCGCTACGAGCGCGAGCTCGTGAACGCACGCGATGTGGAGCGCGCCGCGCGGGAGCGTGCGGAGCGGCTGCAGCGGGTCAGCGCCGCGCTCTCGCTCGCCGTCGCGCCGGCCGATGTGGCGGCGTCCGTGCTGGGTGAGCTGGTCGAATTCCTCGACGCCGCAGAGGGAGAGCTGTGTGTCGACGGCGCCGTGGTCGGCGAACGGCGCAGCGGCCGGGCGCCGATCGCCGGTGACGCCACGGCGCTGACGCTCAGACTGAGCGTGGGTGCACGCGACGTCGGGGAATTGCGATTCGCCTTTGCCGGGCCGCACGCATCCACCGCGGAGGAGGCGACGTTCCTGAGCACCTGCACGGCGCTGACCGCGCAGGCGCTCGAGCGCGCTCAGCTCACCGCCGAAGCCAACGAACGCTCAGAGCAACGGGCGGTCATATCGTCGCTGAGAGCGCGGGCGCTGGCGGATATGAAGCCGTCCCGGCTGTTTGAGGATGCGGCACAGGCCCTGCACACCAGGCTGCGGGCCGATCGGGTCACGATCACCTCCGAGCCCGAGATCGCCGTCGCGTGTGGCGATGAGCTCACGGCAACCGAGCCGGACCCGCAACTGCGCATCGACATCGGCAGCGGCCCCGCGGCGTTTGGCGAGATCTGCGTTCACGCGCGCGCGCCCCGACGGTTCACAGCCGGCGACAGCGAGTTCGCGGCGGGTGTCGCGCAGGTGCTGTGCAACGCGGTCGAGCGACGTCGCCACGATGCGATCGTTCACTTCCAGGCCACGCACGACCCCCTGACCGCGCTCCCCAACCGCCTCATGCTCAGCGAACGGCTCGAGCTGGAGATCGCCCGGGCTCGCCGCAACGACGCGTACTTCGCGATCTGCCTGCTTGATCTCGACGACTTCAAGGTGATCAACGACTCCCTCGGTCACCAGGTCGGTGACGAGGTTCTGCGCGCGGTGGGCGACCGTCTGCTGACCGTCATGCGCGACACCGACATGGTGGCTCGGCTCGGCGGCGATGAGTTCGTCATCCTCGCGGCCGACCTCAAGGACAAGAGCGAGGGCGAGCTGCTCGCCCAGCGCGTCTCCGAAGCGCTGCGCGAGCCGATCGCCCACACGAGCGGGGAACATGTGATTCGCGCCAGCATCGGGGTCATGCTCGGGGGCCCGGACAGCAGCGTCGAACGGGTGCTGAGCGACGTCGATGTCGCCATGCACCACGCCAAGGCGTCCGCGCGCGGCGGACACGCCCTGTTTGACCGCTCGATGCGCGACCGGTTGCGCAAGCGTCTGGTGATCGAGGATGAGCTCCGCGTCGCGCTGCGCGATGGTGAGCTGCGGCTCTTCTACCAGCCCGTCGTCAACCTCCTCACCGGCCGGCTGGCGGGATTTGAGGCCCTGGCGCGCTGGCAGCATCCCGAGCGCGGCCTGATCTCGCCAGTCGAGTTCATCCCGGTCGCGGAGGCGAGCGGGCTGATCGTCGATCTCGGTCACCAGGCCCTGAGCGAAGCCTGCCGCCAGCTGGTCCAATGGCGGGCCGACGGTCTGATCGACGACGACGTCAGCATCGCGGTCAATGTCTCGGGACGCCAGCTCACCCACCCCGGCTTCTCCGCCGAGGTGGCCAGCGTCCTGTCGGAAGCGGGCCTGGAGCAGACGCCCGCGCTGCTCGGCCTGGAGATCACCGAATCGGTCCTGATGCAGTCGACCGACACGCCAACCGCGGTGCTGACCGGTCTCGCGAATCTCGGCGTGGGAATCCTGCTGGATGACTTTGGGACCGGCGCGTCATCGCTTGCGCGACTCAAGCGCTTCCCGGTCGACACGCTCAAGATCGACCGGACGTTCGTCGGTGAGATCGACAACGGTGACAGCCGCGACGACGATGCCATCCTGGCGGCGATCATCGCCATGAGCACCGCGCTGGACCTGCGGGTGATCGCCGAGGGGGTTGAGACGGGCACCCAGCTCGCGTCCCTGCGTAACCTCGGGTGTGAGGAGGTACAGGGCTTCCTGTTCTCGCGACCGATCCCCGCCGACGAGGTGCCCTCGCTGCTGACGCGTGGCTTTGCGGATCTGCGTCCGATCGCCCCACTCGCCCTGCCGGGCGACCCGCGTGCGCTGCCGGGCGACCCGCGTGTGCGTCCGAGCGCCTCGTATCCGTTGCTGGCGCGCCCTACAGGACGTTGAGCGCATCCGGCAGTTGAGCTTCCGCGACCGTGCCGTCGTCGTTGGTGCTCGTGGCGGCGGGAGGCGCGGCGGGCAGCGACAGGGTGAACACCGCGCCGCCGTCGGGGTCGTTGGCCACCGAGGCGGTCCCGCCGTGCTGTTCGGTCACCTGGCGCACGATCGCCAGTCCCAGGCCGCTGCCCTGGGTCCCGCGTGAGTTGGTGCCCCGGTAGAACCGGTCAAACACGTAGGGGAGATCCTCCGGGTTGACGCCGTCGCCGTGGTCCCGGACGCGGACACCGCCCGGTCCGGCGCTGACCTCGACCACCCCGCCCGGCGGGGAGTGGCGCGCGGCGTTGTCGAGCAGGTTGTTGACCGCGCGCTCCAGCCGCTCGGCGACGCCGTCCAGGCGCGCGGGCTCCAGGTCGGCGGTGAAGGTGATCCCCGGCGCGTTGCGCCGCGCCCGCTCGACCGAGCCCTCGACGACCCGGTCCAGTCGCACGTCGTCGGCCTCGGCGCCGGGCTCGTCGCCGCGGGCGAGCTCGATCAGGTCGTTGACCAGCGCGCTCAGCTCCTCGGACTGCTCGACGACGTCGTCGAGCAGCCGCCGGCGGTCGTCCTCGTCGAGCACGGCGCCGGTGAGCAGCACCTCGATGTTCGTGCGCAGACTCGTCACCGGCGTGCGCAGCTCGTGGGAGGCGTCGGCGACGAGCTGGCGCTGAGCGCGGACGGAGTCGTCAAGCGCGGCGCGGGAGGACTGCAGGCGGTCGAGCATCGTGTTGAAGCGGGTGGCCAGCTGGCCGACCTCGTCGTCGGCGTGGACGTGCAGGCGCCGGGTCAGGTCGTCGGTCTCGCCGATGTGCTCGGCCGCGGCGGCGACCTCGTTGAGCGGGCGCAGGACGCGGCGCGAGGCCATGCGGCCGAGCAGGCCGGCGACGAGGATGCCGCCGAGCAGGACGCCGCCGAGGATCCACCGCAGGCTGGACAGGACCGAGTCGACGCTGTTGAGCGGCCGGGCCAGCTGGACGGCGAACGTCTGTCCGTCGGCCAGCGTGACCGGGAAGGCGATCTCACGCAGGTGGTTGGCGCCGACGCTGACGTCGCAGAGGTAGAAGGCGCTGTCGGTCGTCCGGGGCACGCGCTGAACGCCGTCGTTGACGGGCAGCTTCAGGTTGCCCTGCACCGGGTGAGACTGGCCGTCGTAGTAGATCTGCACGTACGGCGCGGGGCCGCCGGCGCTCGCCGGAATCGAGGCGACCGACTGGGGCTGCAGGCTCTGGAACGGGCTCTGCTGGACGGCCTGCGCCTGCGCCTTCAGCGAATTGTCGATGTTGCCTCGCAGCTGACTGCGGACGACCGCGTAACAGACGCACACCGCGAACAGCACCGCGATCCCGACCGAGGCGGCGGCGATGATCGAGAGGCGTCTGCGGAGAGCCACGCGCGTGAGCCCCTAGTCGCGCAGGACGTAGCCGACGCCGCGCACGGTGTGCAGCAGACGCGACTCGCCCCCGGCCTCGGTCTTGCGCCGCAGGTAGCCCATGTAGACCCCGAGCGCATTGGAGGTGGGGCCGAAGTCATAGCCCCACACGTTCTCGAAGATCGTCGAGCGGGTGAGCACCTGGCGGGGGTGGCGCAGGAACAGCTCCAGCAGCAGGAACTCGGTGCGCGAGAGCTCGACCAGCCGGTCGCCGCGGTGGACCTCGTGGGCGACCGGATCGAGCGTGAGGTCGGCGTAGCTCAGGATGGCGCCCTCGCCGGCGCCGTCGCCCGAACGTCGCAGCAGCGCGCGCAGCCGGGCCTGGAGCTCGCGCAGGGCGAACGGCTTGACCAGGTAGTCGTCGGCGCCGACGTCGAGACCCTCGACGCGGTCGTCGACCGCGTCCCGGGCGGTGAGCATCAGCACCGGCGTGCGATCCCCCGCCTTGCGCAGCCGCCGGCAGACCTCCAGCCCGTCCAGGCGGGGCATGAGGATGTCGAGGATGACCGCGTCGGTGGGATGGGTCGCCAGCGCGTCAAGCGCCTCCTCGCCGTCGGCGGCGAGGGTCACATCGTGGTTCTCCAGCCGCAGCGCGCGCTCGAGCGCCCGCCGCACGGCGGGCTCATCGTCAACGACCAGGACGCGCGCCATGGGCGCAATGATCGCGCGGATCCGTAACAAATGCCGAAGAGGCCCCGTTCATGTCAGATCGATCAGCAGCGGCGCGTGGTCTGAGGGCTTGGTCCCCTTGCGGTAGTCGCGGTCGATTCCGCACGCCGTCAGCCGCGCCGCGAGCGTCTCGCTGATGAGCGCGAGGTCGATGCGCAGCCCCAGCCCCTTGTGGAAGTTGCCCGCGCGGTAGTCCCACCAGGTGTACTGGACCTCGTCGGGGTGCAACGCGCGGTAGGCGTCGACGATGCCGCCGTCGAGGATCGCCTGCAGCCGGTCGCGCTCCTGCGCGGTGACATGCGTGGACCCGGCGAAGGCGGGCGGGTCATAGACGTCGGCGTCGGCCGGCGCGATGTTCATGTCGCCGGCGACGAGCACCTCGGCGCCGCCGGCGGTCAGCGTCGTGACCCGCGCTGCCATCGCGTCCAGAAAGGCGAGCTTGCGCGGGAACTCGGGGCTGTCGGGCGAGCGCCCGTTGGGTACGTAGACCGAGGCGACGCGGATCCCCGCCACGGTCGCCTCACACCAGCGCGCCTCCTCGGGCACGACGTCGCCGGCCAGCGAGAGCGCCGGGTCCTCCAGCGCCAGCCCATCGCGCGCGAGCACCGCCACCCCCGCCCAGCGACCGCCCGAGTGATGGACCGCGGCGTAGCCCGCCGCCGCCAGCTCGCCCGTCGGGAAGGCGTCGGGGTTGGCCTTGGTCTCCTGCAGGCAGACGATGTCGGGCCGGTGCTCGGCGAGCAGCGCCAGCACGCGCGGGAGCCGCACCTTCAGCGAGTTGACGTTCCAGGTGACGATCCGCATCTAGTGACGCGCCGGGCCCGTCCAGACGCCGTCAGAGCGCAAGGGTGCCCACTAGTCCTCGGTGTGCGCCGTCCACTGCGTGAGCTCGCGCAGGAGCGCGTCCATCCCGGCGATCTCGTGGCAGCGGCGCTGGCGTCCGGCCCCGCCGCCGTCAGCCAGCAGCTCCGGCAGGTGGGCGAGCTCGCGCTCGCAGCCGAGCTGCGCGGCGTGGGGCTGGGCGATCGCCAGCGCCTCCTGGAGCAGCTCAGACACCGGACGCAGGTGTCCGTCGAGGTCGGGCAGCTCGGCGTCGGTCCCGAACCGGGCGGCCCGGAACAGCCCCTCCTCGATCAGCTCCGAGGGTGCCGGCGCCGCCACCGTGGCGTCGGCCGCGGCGCGCGCCAGGCAGTGCGTGAGCGCGACCAGCGCCGCGGTGTCAGCCAGCGAGGACTGGACATCCAGCGCGCGCAGCTCGACCGTGCCCAGCCGGGGGTGGGGGCGCAGCTTCCACCAGAACCACGTGTAGTCCGGCACGTCGGCCGCCTGGGTGAGCAGCTGCGCCATCGCGCGGAAGTCGTCGAAGTCGCGCAGCGCACGGGGCACGCCCGAGCGCGGCCACGCGCGCATCGTGACCTCTCGGGCGGAGGCCAGTCCGGTGTCGCGCCCATGGCGAAACGGGGAGTTGGCGGCCAGCGCGGCGAGCAGCGGCAGTTGCTCGCGCAGCCCGTTGAACGCGCGGATCGCCGTCTCGGCGTCGGGCATCCCGACGTGAACGTGCAACCCGCCGACGGGGCTCACCACCGCGTCGCCGAGCAGGTAGCGGATCCGCTCATAGCGGTCCTTGTCGGTGATCTCCGCGGCTCCCTCCGGCGCGCCGGGGTGGGTGCCGGAGCCGATCAGCCCCGCGCCGGTGTCGAGCACCGCGCGCCGCAGGCCGCCGAGCGTGGCGATCGCCTCCGAGGTCGTCGAGCAGACGTCGGAGATCAGCTCGACCTGGCAGGCGTGCAGTTCCTGCTCCAACGAGCCCGACAGCTCGTCGCCGTCGCCCAGCCGCCCCAGGATCGCCGCGGCCGCGTTGACCTGGGACCCGGTGAGCGGATCGACGAGGAACAGCTCCTCCTCGACGCCGAGGGTGAAGGGGGGACCCGAGCCGAACCGGTTCTCGTCGGACGGCGCCATCCGCGACGGTCTAGCACAACCCCCCCGACGCCGAAACCCCGCCGCAACGGTCTGGCCCGGTCGCCCGGACGCTGAGACCCTGCGCCCGGTTTAGTCTGAGTCCCGCGATGCCCCCGCGCGACAAGCTCACGCGCTACCGCGCCAAGCGCGACTTCGCGTCCACGCCCGAGCCTGCCGGCGCCGGTGCGGCGCAGACCGGGGACGCGCGCTTCGTCGTGCAGGAGCACCACGCGACGCGCCTGCATTGGGATCTGCGGCTGGAGCACGAGGGCGTCCTGGCGTCGTGGGCGATCCCCAACGGGATCCCGGCCGACCCCGCCGACAATCGCCTGGCCGTGCACACCGAGGACCATCCGTTGCAGTACCTGGAGTTCTCCGGCGAGATCCCCAAGGGCGAGTACGGGGCGGGGACGATGTCGATCTGGGACACCGGCACCTATGAGACCCACAAGTGGGCCGACGACAAGGTCGAGGTGAGCTTCCACGGCGAGCGCCTGACGGGTCGCTACGGCCTGTTTCCGATCGGGCGTCGCGCCGACGGCGGCGGCAGCGCCGAGGACTGGATGATCCACCGGATGGACCCGCCGGCCGACCCCGACCGCGAGCCGATGCCCGAGCGGGTGGCGCCGATGCTCGCCGGCGCTGGCGAGCTGCCCCGCGACGCGGCGAAGTGGTCATTCGAGGTCAAGTGGGACGGCGTGCGAGCACTCGCCTACCTGCGGCCCGGACGCCTGCGCCTGGAGAGCCGCAACCTCAACGAGATCACCGACGCCTATCCCGAGGTTCGGGGGATCCTGCTCGACCTCGGGATGCGCGAGGCGGTGCTCGACGGCGAGATCGTCGCCTTTGACGCCGAGGGCAAGCCGAGCTTCGAGCGCCTGCAGAGCCGCATGCACGTCACCTCGCCCAGTGCGATCAAGCGGCTGTCCAAGTCCTCGCCGGTCGTCTACGCGATCTTCGATCTGCTCTACCTCGACGGCCGCTCGCTGCTCGGACTGCCCTACTCCGAACGCCGGCAGCACCTGGAGGGCCTGGGGCTCGGCGGACCCGCGTGGCGCGTGCCCGGCGTGCACCCCGGCGCCGGACGCGCGCTGCTGGAGGCCACCGCCGCCCAGGGGCTCGAGGGCGTGGTGGCCAAGCGGCTGGACTCTCGCTATGAGCCCGGGCGACGCACCGGGGCGTGGGTCAAGGTCAAGCACGTCCGCCGCCAGGAGCTGGTGATCGCCGGCTGGCTGCCCGGCGAGGGGCGGCGCACCGAGCGGATCGGCGCGCTGCTGATGGGAGTGCGGGAGGACGGCCGGTTGCGCTACGCGGGCCGGGTCGGCACGGGGTTCACCGACCGCACGCTGGTGGCGCTCGCGGGACGGCTGGCGCCGCTGCGCACCGACACGCCGCCGTTTGAGCCGCGGCCCAAGCTTCCGCGCAGCGCCGTGTTCGTCAGGCCGGAGCTCGTCGCCGAGGTCGAGTTCCGCGAGTGGACCGGGGAGGGGGTGATGCGCGCGCCGTCGTTCAAGGGGCTGCGCGACGACAAGCCGGCGGCCGAGGTCGTGCGGGAGGACATCGATCCGCGCTCCCCGGAGGCGCTCTTCGGCGAGGTCGTGCGGCGACCCGACGGTGCGCTCGCGGTCACCGTCGATGGCCATCCGCTGAAGCTGTCCAACTGGGACAAGGTCCTCTATCCGGAGACCGGGTTCACCAAGGGCGATCTGATCGCCTACTACGCGCGGATCGCGCCCGCCGTGCTGCCCCACCTCCACGACCGGCCGCTCACGCTCAAGCGCTATCCCAACGGAGTCGCGAGCCAGTACTTCTATGAGAAGAACTCACCGGGGCACCGGCCCGCGTGGGTCCAGACGGTCCGCGTCGGGGAGATCGACTACACGCTGGCCCAGGACCGGGCGACGCTCGTGTGGCTGGCCAATCTCGCCGACATCGAGCTGCACACGTCGCTGTCGCTCGCCGCCGATGCGCAGCGGCCGGGAATGCTCGTGTTCGATCTCGATCCTGGCGCGCCCGCCGACATCGTGCAGTGCTGCGAGGTCGCGCTCGTGCTCCGCGGCCTGTTCTCCGGGCTGGGACTCGACAGCGTCGTCAAGACGTCGGGATCCAAGGGCATGCAGGTCTACGTGCCGCTCAACAGCGATGTCACCTACGCGCAGACCAAGCCGTTTGCCCGGCGCGTCGCCGAGGCGATGGAGCAGCGCATGCCCGAGCTCGTCGTCTCGCGGATGACAAAGCGGCTGCGACCCGGCCGCGTGCTCGTCGACTGGAGTCAGAACGACGCTCACAAGACGACGGTCTCGGTCTATTCGGTCCGTGCCCGCGAGCGCCCGACGGTGTCGGCTCCCGTCAGCTGGGATGAGGTGCAGGCCTGTCACGACGCCGAAGACGCCGGAATGTTGACTTTTGACAGCGAGGATGTGCTGGCGCGGGTGGCGTCCGGGGGCGACCCGTTCGCGATGTTGCTGTCGGTCGCACAGACGCTTCCCCGCGGGTGACCGGCACTAGGATGCGGGCATTAGGATGGTGCCCGCGATGGACCAAGTTCAGATGCGCAACCGCCTGCTCGTGGCCACCGGGATGTGGAAGGAGGCGACCGGGGAGCCGCTGCCGCGCCTGGCTCCGGGCGACCCCGCCGACCAGATCGAGGAGTTCGAGCTCAAGCTCGTCAACCGCCTGTGGGAGACGGCGACGCCCGAGAACGCGCGGGAGGTCGCCGACCGCACCTGGGACCTGGTCCACGATCGTCCCGATCGAGATCCGGTCAAGCAGCGCGTCGTGCAGTGCCACGAGGCGCTGGCCCGGATGACCCGCCTCGGGGACTGACCGCGGGTCAGGCGATCGGCTCGGGCCCGTCGCCCAGATCGAGGTCGGGCGCCGAGCCGTTGACCGACATCGCCTCCTCGGGCAGGGCCTCACGGTTGATCGGCAGCTTGGCCGCGCCGTAGGCGGCGACCTGGTCCAGGGTCTCGTGGGCCATCAGCTCGGTGACGAGCGACTCGAGGTTCTCCCGGTGGCTGCGCAGCTCCTCGGTCGTCTCCTGGTGGGCGGCGTCGACGATTCGGCGGACCTCGGAGTCGATCAGCTGCTGGGTCTGTTCAGAGGTCTCCGACGCGCCGGGCAGCAGCGGCCCCTGTCCGTCGGAGGGGAGTACCGCGATCGGCCCGATCGCCGGGCTCATCCCCCAGCGGCCGACCATCGCGCGGGCGATCCGGGTCAGCTGCTGGATGTCTGATTCCGCGCCGGTGGTGATGTCGCCGAACACGACCTCCTCAGCCACGCGGCCCCCGAGGGCGACCTTGATCTGGGCGGTCAGGTGGCTCTCGTCGAAGTTGAAGCGATCGGCGTCGGGCGAGGAGAAGGTGACGCCGAGGGCCATGCCGCGAGGGATGATCGAGACCTTGCGCACGGGGTCGGCGCCGGGGGTGAGCATCCCCATGAGCGCGTGGCCGGCCTCGTGGTATGCCGTGCGCCGCCGGTCGTCGTGGGAGATCATCACCTTGCGTTCGGCGCCGAGCACGATCCGCTCCATCGCGTCGGTGAAGTCCTGCTCGGCGACATCGGTGTGGGTCCGCCGGGCCGCCAGCAACGCGGCCTCGTTGACCAGGTTGGCCAGGTCGGCGCCGACCATGCCCGGCGTGCTGGAAGCCAGCCCGCCGAGGTCGACGTCGGGTCCGAGCGGCACCGAACGGGTGTGAACCTTGAGGATCGCCTCGCGGCCGGCGCGGTCGGGCGGGGAGACGACGACCCGGCGGTCAAACCGGCCCGGACGCAGGAGCGCCTGATCAAGAACCTCGGGCCGGTTGGTGGCGCCGAGCACGATCACCGACTCGCGCGGGGAGAAGCCGTCCATCTCGGTCAGGATCTGGTTGAGCGTCTGCTCGCGCTCGTCGTGACCGCCCGACAGGTTGGGACCGCCGGCCGAGCGGGAGCGCCCGATCGCGTCGAGCTCGTCGATGAAGATGATCGCCGGGGCGTCCTCCTTGGCCTGCTTGAACAGGTCACGCACGCGCGAGGCGCCGACGCCGACGATCATCTCGACGAACTCCGAGGCCGACATCTGAAAGAACGGCACCTCGGCCTCCCCGGCGACGGCGCGGGCCAGCAGCGTCTTGCCGGTGCCGGGTAGACCGGAGAGCAGCACGCCGCGCGGAATCCGCGCGCCGAGCTTGAGGTATTTGTCGGGCGTCTTGAGGAAGTCGACGATCTCGTGCAGCTCCTCCTTGGCCTCCTCGATCCCGGCCACGTCGTCGAAGGTGATGTGTTGGTCAGAGGCCTCGACCCGCCGCGCCCGTGAGCGGCCGAACGACATCAGCCCGCCGGCGCCCCCGCCGCCCCCGGCCGCCGCCCGGCGGAAGATGAAGAACAGCAGCAGGATCAGCAGCAGCGTCGGACCGAAGCCGACGATGATGCTGGTCAGCGTTGAGGGCCCGGAGTTCGGTGAGCTGGCGTCGATCGTGACCTGCTTGTCGGTCAGCAGCTTCGACAGCTCCTGGTTGTTGGCAAACGACGGGACCTGGGTCTTGAAGTTGGTCTTGGCGCTCGTCGCGGTCGACGGGTAGCGGACCGCCTTCTTGAACGTGCCGGAGATCGAATCGCCCTTGGAGGAGATGTCCTTGACGTTGCCGCTCTGGACCTGGGTGAGGAACGTCGGGCTGTAGGGGACCTTGACCGGCGAGTTGGGCGACAGCGCACGGGAGGAGAGCCACAGGTTCAGGCCCAGCAGCACGACCACCACGGCGACGATCCACCAGCGCGAACGATGCGGCGTGGGCGGCCGCGTCGGTGTGCGCGCGCCGCGGCCGTTGGGCGCCGGGGTCACCCGCCAGCCGTGTTGGCCCGGCTGGGGAGGCTGCGCGCGACCCTGTGGGGGAGACGAGCGGCGAGAGGGGTCGTCGGGCATTGTTCTGTGATCGATTGTGGCAAGTGCCGGTGCGAACTCACGTCCGCGCCCGCGAAAACGACTCTAGGAACCTCCCGGTCAGTCTCCGTCGATCATCGTCCGGAACATCTCGGCGCCGTGGACGGCGGCTCCGGCGGCCTGCACGCGGTCGGCCAGCCAGCGGTCGGAGGTGACGACCGCGATCCGGCCCGGTTGGGGCTCGCGCTCGATCCGGCGCACGATCTCGAAGTCGGCGGCGTCGGCGCGCGGGCGGGGAGCGTGGGCGACCTCGATCACCGTCGAGCGCAGCGGCGGGCGCGGGGCTCGTTCGAAGACGACCACCACGTCCTCGCCCTCGGCCGCCGCCCACCGCTCGAGCAGGTCGACGAGATGGGCCATCGCGGCGTCGCGGTCACGCCACCAGCCGTCGGGTCGGGTGCCGATCACGTTCATGCCGTCGACGTACCAGCGCATTCTCGGCTAACCCTCGCCGTCCGGTGGGCGGCGCTCGCGCTTGCGCTGGGCCTGGCGCCGCTTGGCCGTTTCCACGCGCTTGACCGATCCCGCGGTCGGCCGGGTGGCGCGGCGCGGGCGGGCGACCGCCAGCGCGCTGGAGAGCCGGCGCGCCATTCGCTCCAGGGCCAGCTCGCGATTGCGCAGCTGACTGCGCTCGTCCTGGGCGACGGTGGTGACCACCGGCCCCAGCCGGGCGATGATCCGCTGCTTCTCGGCCTCGCTGAGCGCGCCGGAGGCGGCGACGTCGAAGCTCGCCTCGATCCGCGAGGCGGTGACGTTGGCGTGCTGGCCTCCGGGACCCGAGGAACGGGACGCGCGGAGCGTGATTTCACGCAGCGGGATCGCGGTGTGACCACGGACGGGCAGGGGATCGTTCACAGCCATTCAATGATGACCTGTGACCACCCGGTGAAAGAAGGCGCGCCCTTCTGAAGTGGGGCTATGGGAAATGCAAATCCCGTGATACTTTCCCGCCCGCAAGGCCGATCGCACGATAGCGAGCGGCGACACGCAGGTGCAGGCCTCGGCGGGATACCTCGGGGTAGCATCAATTTCCCGGAGGGAACCGTAGATGGCAACCGGAACAGTCAAGTGGTTCAGCGACGAGAAGGGGTTCGGCTTCATCACGCCCGATGAAGGCAGCCGCGACCTGTTCGTGCACCACTCGAGCATCCAGGCGGACGGCTACCGGTCACTCGCAGAGGGCGCCAAGGTGTCCTACGAGGAGGAAGCGGGGCCCAAGGGTCCCAAGGCCGTCAACGTCCAGAAGCTCTAGCAGGACCCGGAGCCTGCGCCTGCCCGCCATGTCGGCGGGCGGGCCGGGCGGCGGACCAGGGCCCGGTCGTGGCTGACTGGGTGACGATCTCCTCGCTGGCCACCGCCGGAGGCACGCTCGTGCTCGCGGTCGCCACGTTCAGCTCCGTTCGATCGGCGAACCGGTCGGCGCGCGTCGCCGAGCGCTCGCTGCTCGAAGGGGTGCGACCCGTGCTCATCCCCTCCCGCGAGGAGGATCCGATCGAGCGCATCCGCTTCGGCGACGGGGTGACCGTCACCGTGCCCGGACACGGTGCGGCCGCGGAGGTCCATGACGGCAACGTCTACCTCGCGCTCGCGCTGCGCAACGGCGGATCGGGCGTCGCCGTCCTGCACGGCTGGCGGGCCCGCGCCCAGCCTCGCGAGCCCACCGTCGTCCCGGGCAGCCGCCTGGGCGACACCGACCATCCCCGCGGCTGGGTCGACGAGGTGCCCGACCTCGACGAGTTCCGTCGCCAGCAGCTCGACCTCTACATCCCGGCCGGCGACACCGGCTACTGGCAGGGCGCGATGCGCGATCCCGACGAGCCCGGCTACGCGGACCTCCGCGAGGCGCTCGCCGAGAGCCGCGGACTGTGGGTCGACATCCTCTACGGCGACTTCGAGGGCGGCCAGCGGACGGTCGGCCGGTTCGGGGTCTACCCGTCGCCCGACAGCGACGGCCGGCGCTGCATCGTGCTGCGCTACTGGAGCATCGACCGCGAGGATCCCCGGTAGCGGCCTCGGGGAGGGCAGGGTGAGGTCCGGCTCGCGAGAGCGCCTCTGATTCCCGGCGCCCCGGAGCCCGCGGAGAGGTCAAGCGCCTCCGCGCTCTAGGGGTCGGCGACGAACCCGTCGGCGGGCTCGATCGGCAGGCCCTCGGCGTTCCACGCCAGCAGGCCGCCCGTCATGTTGTGGGCGTCAAAGCCGGCCTGGGCAAACGCCTCGGTGGCCATTGCCGAGCGCGCACCGCTGCGGCAGTAGAAGACGACCGGGCGGTCGCGATCGATCGCGTCGGCGTGCTCGCTCAGCGTCGCGAGCTCGATCAGCCGGCCGCCGGAGATCCGGCCGGCCTCGTGCTCGTGGGGCGCGCGCACGTCGACGAGCTGGACCGCGCCATCGGCGAGCAGGCGAGAGACCTCCCGCGGTGTGTAGTCGGCGGCCACCGGCGGCAAGGCTAGCTGAGCCGGCGCTTGCGCACGCGGACTTGCGCGGACTTGCGCCCGAATTGCGCGCGCGGACTGTCGGACGCGCACGCATGGGTAGCGTCGGGCCTGGCGAAGTCCTGCAGGAACCAATTCATGACATCGATCCTGCAGGTCGTGTACTGTGGCGAACCGATAATCACCCACAGCCGAATCGCCACCGATCCTGGATCCTGGCGATCGGGGAACCCGATGGAGTCCTCCGGACTCCAGGGGCGAATCGCCGGATTGACCGGCGTAGCGCAACTCTTTCAGCGCGAGCCCGACAGCTAACCCCGAAGGCACGCGAAAGAGAAGGGTCGTTTTTTTGTTTCGAGACGTACGCGTACGTGCCGTTCCGCGTGTTGCCGGGTTTCTGGTCCTGGCCGGCGGCGCCGTTCTGCCGGCGGCCGCATCGGCCTCCGTCGCCAAACCCGGCTCCCGGTCCCAGCGCCATAGCGCGCACAGCTCCGAGGTTCGGTCGCTGAAGCGCGAACGGCAGGCGTTGCGCACGCTGCGCCGCAGCCGGCGCCTCGACGTGGCCGACTCGGCGGGGAGCGGCGGCAGTGGCCTCGGCGCCACGACGCCGACGGCGACGACCAAGAAGACCGGCACCCGGACGACCACGACGACGACCACCACCGATCCGACGACGGTGCTCGGCGCCCCGCTCACGGCCCCGGTGGTCCAGGACGGCGGCTCGCGCAACCTCGGCGAGCGGACGCTGCGCAAGGGCATGAAAGGCCACGACGTCCGGGAGCTGCAGAGCTACCTGACGCTGGACGGCTTCCCCACGGCGATCGACGGGGGCTTCGGCCCGCAGACGCGCACGAGCGTGATCAAGTTCGAGCTCGCCAACGCCCTGACGCCGAACGGCATCGTCACCTACAGCCAGTCGCTGATCCTCCGCCAGGATGTCGCCAAGGCGATCACGGCCACCGGTGCCGCGACTGGGACGGCCGCGCTGAATCCCGACGGCACGGTGACCGCGCCGGTCGGCGCTCCCGAGGTCGTCCAGCAGGTGATCGCCGCGGCCAACTCGATCACGGACATGCCCTACGTCTACGGCGGCGGCCACGGCTCGTTCACCGACACCGGGTACGACTGCTCGGGCGCGGTGAGCTTCGCGCTGCACGGCGGCGGACTGCTGACCGCCCCGGAGGACTCGACGCAGCTGGAGACCTACGGGCAGGCCGGTCCCGGCACGTGGATCACGATCTACGCCGACGCATCGCACGCGTTTGTGGTGATCGCCGGGCTGGCGTTCGACACCGCGCACTACGGACCGACGACGCCCAGCGGCAGCGGCCCGCGGTGGCTGTCGCCGGCAGATGTGATCGCCAACCTGTCCGACGGCGGCAACTACATCGTCCGCCATCCCGCCGGGCTGTAGCGGCCCGGAGCCGGCGGGGCCGCGGGCGCGGCGGTTGACGTAGGATCTGCGGCATGTCCGCGCTGTCTGAGCTCTACACGGTCCCCCAGGAGTACCTCGACTTCCGAGACACGATTCGGGAGATGGCGACCGAGCGGATCGCTCCCCGCGCCGCCGAGATCGACGAGAAGGCCGAATATCCGAGGGATCTGCGCGAGCTGCTCGCCGAGCACGACGTCCTCGGGCTGCCGTTTGAGATCGAGCACGGCGGCACCGGCACCGGCACGCTGATGCTCAACATCGCGATCGAGGAGATCGCCAAGGCGTGCGCCTCGACCGCACTGATCCTGATGGTCCAGGAGCTCGGCACGCTGCCGATCAAGCTGTTCGGCTCCGAGGAGCTCAAGAGTCGGTTTCTGCCCCGCTGCGCCACCGGCGAATGGTCGCCGGCGTTCGCGCTGTCCGAGCCCGAGGCCGGCTCCGATCCAGGCGGGATGCTCACCCGCGCGGTCCGCGACGGCGACGAGTGGGTGATCGACGGGACCAAGAACTGGATCACCAACCTCGGCATCGCCGACTTCTACGTCGTCTTTGCCGTCACCGACCGTGAGGCCGGACACTCGCACGGCATCACGGCGTTCGTGGTCGAGGCCGACCGGCCCGGCTTCAGCGTCGGAAAGCTGGAGAAGAAGATGGGGATCCGCGGTTCACCGACCGGACAGCCGATCTTCGACGGCGTGCGAGTTCCGCACGAGAACATGGTGGGCGAGGAGGGCCACGGCTTCAAGGTCGCCATGGGCACGCTGGACATCTCGCGTCTGGGTGCGGGCGCGCAGGCGCTCGGGATCGCCCAGGGCGCAACTGACTACGCCGCGGGCTACGCGCGTGAGCGCCGCCAGTTCGGCAAGCCGATCAACGCCTTCCAGGCGATCCAGTTCAAGCTCGCCGACATGGAGACCCGGTGCGCCGCGGCCCGGGAGCTGCTCTACCAGGCATGTGCGAAGGTCGACCGCGGCGACGCCGACATCGGCAAGTACACCGCGATGGCCAAGCTCTTCTGCTCCGACACCGCGATGGCGGTCACCCCCGAGGCCGTGCAGGTGCTCGGCGGTTACGGGTTCGTCAAGGAGTACCCGGTCGAGCGGATGATGCGTGACGCCAAGATCACGCAGATCTACGAGGGCACCAACGAGATCCAGCGTCTCGTGATCGCCCGCACGCTGCGATGAGCACACCACCTGCACCCACCGCGGTCAGCGCCCGCCGGGTTCTGCTCTCGGCGGCCGCGGCGCTGACGGTCGGACTGGGCGCGGTGAGCGTGGCGGTCGGCTTCAGCGCGTCGTTCCCGGTGCGCCTGATCCAGGGAATCGCCGTGTTCGCCGCCGGGGCGATCATCCTCGGGGGGGTGGTCGTGCTCGTGCTCGTCCATCTCGCCGACTGGCGCGATCCCGCCGACGAGGACGACTTCGAGGCGCTCGTCCAGCGCGCCGAGCGGTTCGCGGCGCGGGGTCACGACCGGGCGCAGAGTGCCGATGACGGGGACGACCTGCTCGGCGTCGACTCCGAGGACGACGGGGAGTTCCGGGCGCTCGTGCGCTCCG
The DNA here is from genome assembly GCA_964658375.1 of uncultured Acetobacteraceae bacterium. Classification (GTDB taxonomy): domain Bacteria; phylum Actinomycetota; class Thermoleophilia; order Solirubrobacterales; family Solirubrobacteraceae; genus Palsa-465. Next base: position 27,785 of record CAZZYU010000021.1, read on the forward strand.
CGATCGACGAGCTGCCGCTCGAGTTTCACCGCGCCCTGGAGCATGTGGCGATCGTCATCAGCGATGGGGGCTCAGAGCGCCGTGCCTACGGGCTGTATCAAGGCGACACCGTCGCGCGTGACTACTTCACCGACCGGATCCTGATCTTCCGCGACACGCTGACCCGCGACTTCGGCCACGATCCCGAGCTGCTTCGGGCCCAGGTGACCCGGACCCTGCGCCACGAGCTCGCCCACCACCTCGGGTGGGGGGAGACCGGCGTCCGCGGCCTCGGGCTGTGATCACGGCGCCCGGCGCCGCCGCGGGCCTGACACGAAACGCACACTCGATCGAGACGCACGCGTCATCTCGGAACGGTAGGCTCGCCACACCTGAGGCGGATCACTGGGATCGGCTTCGACGGTCTGAAAGGGGCCGCCAGCCGTGACAACCCAAGCCGTGACCCGGTCGAACCCGTCGCGTTCCGCCGGAGCGACGGGCGTGCCGCAGGAACCCGCCTACTGGCGTGAGCGGATGGCTCCGTACGCGAAGCCGAGCCTGCCGCGCAGCTGCATGGACGTTCTCACCTCGGCCGTCGCCTACCTGGTCGTCAGCGCCGCGATGGTCTTCACGTTGCACATCTCGGCGTGGATCACGCTCGCGCTGGCTCCGGTGAGCTCGGTCTGCCTGCTGCGCACGTTCATCGTCTTCCACGACTGCACGCACGGCTCGTTCATGCCGACACGACGGGCAAACCAGTGGCTGGGCGTGATCTGCGGCGTGCTCGTGGCCACACCGTTCGTGCGCTGGCGTCATGACCACGCGGTCCATCACGCCAGTTCGGGCGATCTGGACAAGCGCGGGATCGGCGACCTGCCGACGCTCACCGTCGCCGAGTACGCCGCCCGCACCCCCCGGGGCCGCCTGGAGTACCGACTGTTTCGCAACCCGCTGGTGATGTTCGGCCTCGGGCCGGTGGTCGCGATGATCATCGGACCGCGCCTGGTGGCGCGCGACGCGCCGCCGCGGATGCGGCGCAGCGTGCTCGCGACCGACGCCGTGCTCGTCGTGCTCGCCGCCGCGCTGATCTGGGCGGTCGGGATCTGGGGAGCGCTGCTCGTGTGGCTGCCGGCGGCGCTGCTCTCCGGCGCGGCCGGCATCTGGCTGTTCTTCGTCCAGCACCAGTTCGAGGACGCCTACTGGGAGCGGTCAGACGAGTGGAGCTACGCCGACGCCGCGCTGCGCGGCAGCTCGTTTCTCAAGCTGCCCAAGCCGCTGCAGTTCGCGACCGGGAACATCGGCTACCACCACGTTCACCATCTCAGCGTGCGGATCCCCAACTACAACCTGCAGCGCGCCCATGAGGACAACTCGGTGTTCGAGACGGTCCCGGTGCTGTCGCTCAGAGACGGGTTGCGCGCGGTGCGCCTGAAGCTGTGGGACGAGCACCGCGGGCGGCTGGTCACCTTCGCCGAGGCCGGCGTCTGAGCGCGACCGACGGGATCCGGCCCGACGGGACCCGGACCCGACGGGTGGCCAGGGGCTGACCGCGAGCTACGGGATCCGGATCTTGCGGGTGGCCAGGGCCTGGCCGGCGTACCCGATGGAGCTGGGTATGTACTGGATCACGTAGGTGTGGGTTCCGGCCGGCTCGCCGCTGGCGGTGAGCGTGAACGCACCGCTGTGCCCCGGGCGGGTCTGGGCACCGTTGAAGCTCAGCTGCACCAGCCCGTAGATCGACTGGCGGTAGAGGATCAGCGAGCCCGCGCCGCCGTTGAGCGAGGCGGTCGGGGAGATGGTTCCTGAGATCCGCAGCTTGCGCGTGCTTGATACCGACGTCTTGGTGATCTTCACCGTCGTGGTGGCCGCTACCGGGGACACGGGCGCGGAGGTCGCGGTCGCGGTGGCGCCCGTCGAGTCGGTGGCGGTGACCACGCAGTCGATCCCGAGCCCCACCCAGATCGCGCGCACCTTCAAGGTCGGTGCCGAACCGATCACGACGTTGCCGTCGGCCAACTGCCACTGATAGGTGAACGAGCCCGCGCCCGCCGACCAGGTCCCGTTGCGGCAGGTCAGGGTCTGTCCGTAGGCGGCGGTCCCGGTGATCGCCGGAGAGGTGGCGGCGATCGGCTGGGCCGACGCCGTCGCTGCCCCGAGACCCGAGGCGGCGAGCACGCCCACCGCCGCTGCGATGCCCTTCCAGGTTGCCGGCTTCACGATCGAGACAGAGTAGCGGCCTCGTCCGCTGCTCATCGCGCCGTCATCGGTCGCGCGCGATCCGCAGCCCGGAGAAGATCTGGCGTCGCTGGGGAAGATCCCAGTTGCGAAACGCGGCGGTCGCCACCCGCGGTCGGGTTGCCCACGACCCGCCGCGCAGCACCCGGTAGCCGGCGTCGAAGAACACCTCGGAGTACTCGCGGTAGGGGTAGGCGGCGAAGCCGGGATAGCCGGCAAACTCGCTCGCGGTCCACTCCCAGACGTCGCCGATCAGGCCCAGGCAGCCGACGGGGGAGGCGCCGGCGGGCAATGCGCCGACCGCGACGGTGCCGCCGGCGAGCTGGTCGAGATTGGCGTGCACGCCGCGCACCGGGGGCTCATCGCCCCACGGGTGCCGGCGCGGCGCCCCCGCGTCGGGATCCCAGGTCGCGGCCTTCTCCCATTCGACCTCGGTGGGCAGGCGGGCCCCGTGGGCGCGGGCGAAGGCGTCGGCCTCAAACCAGGAGACGTGGACGACCGGCCGTCCGGGATGCAGCGGCTCGCGCCGGCCCAGCCGCCACTCCGAGGCGCAGTCGGCAGTCCAGCCGCCCGGGCGCATGACGTCGTTCTCACATCGCCACGACCAGCCCTCCGCAGACCACCACTCGCGGCGCTCGTAGCCGCCGCCGAGCACGAAGTCCAGGAACGCCTGGTTGGTGACCGCGGTGGCGCCGATCGCGAAACCGGGCACCTCGACGCGATGGCGGGGGCGCTCATTGTCATAGGCAAAGCCGCCGGGTGCCGCGCCGATCAGGCAGGGCCCGCCGGGAACCTCGACGAGCTCGAGTCCCGTCGGCGCCGGGCCGTTGTCGCCGGCGGCCGCGGTCGCCGTCCACGCGTCGTCGGGCTCAAAGCCGCGCAGCCCCGCCAGGTCCATCGTCTGCAGCATCGTCTCGGTGTGCTGCTGCTCGTGACGCAGGATCAGCTCGGTGAGCGTGCCGTCGCCCGGACCGCGCTCCTCGAGCACCGACAGCGAGCGCTCCCGGACCTGGTCCAGGTACTCCCGCGCGGCGTCGGGCCCGAGCAGGTCAAGGTCGCCGCGCTGGGCGCGCGGGGTCTCGAACGCGTCGTAGATCTCGGCGAGCCCCTCACGCAGCAGCGGTCGGCCGCCGTAGCGGTGCACGAGCCACAGGTCCTCGTAGGCGGCGATGTGCCCGAGATCCCAGACGAGCGGACTCATCAGCGTCGAGTGCACCCGCTCCAGGTCGGCGTCGGAGAGCGCCGCGACGAGCGCCCGCGTCCGCTCCCGAGCCTCTCCGAGTGCCCCGATGATGTCGTCGGTCTGATCGCGCTGGGCGGTCGCCTGGGAGCCGTTCATCGCCGCTCATGATGGCAGCCCCGGCGGCCGCGCAAACCTGAATCGGTTCAGTGAATCCGGGGGATTTCGGGGTTGTGAGAGTTGGTGGAATGGATTCTCGTAACGGCAGGCGTTACGGGGATACTTTCGACCTGGTCAGGATCCCAGCGCGTAGCGCAGGAACAGCGAGCCGTCCTGCTCCAACGCCCAGACGAGCGTCAGGTCGACCGGAGCGTCGAGCGCCAGATTGCTGGTGACCGCGCCGCCGTCGCCACCGACGAGCGTGGCCGCCAGCGTCAGGAACAGCTCGTCGGCGACCCGTTCGGAGACCAGCTCGCCGAACAGCGTCGGGCCGCCCTCGCACAACAGCAGCCGCACGCCGTGCGTCACGCGCAGGTCGCGCAGCACCGCCGCCATCGTCAGCTGGGCGGGGTCGAGGCGGATGACCTGCACCTCTGCCTCTGCCTGCGCTTCGCCGGAGGGCGCTGCCAGGTCGGCTCCGCTGTAGACGAGCAGGCGCGACTCGGGATCGTGGGTGAGCGGGATGTCGGGCAGCGATCCGCTGCGGGTCACGGTCACCGCCAGCGGCTGCGGCGCCAGGTTCAGACGGGCCCGCAGGGCGATGCCCTCCGGTTCGCGGACGAGCCGCCCGTAGTGCTCCACGGCCAGGGTGCCGGTGCCGGCCATGACCGCATCGGCGCAGGCGCGCAGAGTCCGGAAGACCTGCCGATCCCCGGCGCCCCCCAGCCCCGTCGAGCCGCCCTGTACGGTGGCGTGGCCGTCGGCGCTTGAGACGAAGTTGACGACCGTGTAGGGGCGCTGCGCGGGGGCGCGCTCGCGGAGCGCCAGGCCGGAGATGAGGGCGACCGGGTCGACGGGACCGGGGTCGGGCGAGAGGCGGCGCATCGGCTGGCGGCGAACCTAACAGGTAGGCTGCCCGGTCCACCGCCGTCCATGCCGGGAGCCCCATGAGCACGACACGCAGCACGCCCGATCGCAACCTCGCCCTCGAGCTGGTCCGGGTCACCGAGTCGGCGGCGCTCGCCTCGGCGCGGATGATCGGCCGCGGCGACAAGGAGGGGGCCGATCAGGCGGCGGTGGACGCGATGCGGGAGATGCTGGACTCGATCTCGATGGACGGGGTGGTCGTGATCGGTGAGGGCGAGAAGGACGAGGCGCCGATGCTGTTCAACGGCGAGCAGATCGGCGACGGCACGCCGCCGCAGGTCGACATCGCGGTCGATCCGCTGGAGGGCACGCGGCTGACCGCGCTGGGGATGCCCAATGCGATCTCGGTGATCGCGCTCTCGGAGCGGGGCACCATGTTCAATCCGGGCCCGGTCTTCTACATGGAGAAGATCGCCGGTGGCCCCGACATCGCCGACCTGCTCGATCTCGACCGCCCGCTGGCCGAGACGCTGCGCCTGATCGCCCAGCGCAAGAACCGCGACATCCGCGACGTGGTGGTCGTGATGCTCGACCGCGAGCGCCACCACGACGCGATGCGCCAGGTCCGGGAGGCCGGCGCCCGGGTGCGGCTGATCATCGACGGCGACGTCGCCGCCTCGCTGCTGGCGGTCTCGGAGAACTCGCCCGTCGACCTCCTGTGGGGGATCGGGGGGACGCCCGAGGGCGTCATCTCGGCGGCCGCGATCAAGTGCATCGGCGGCCAGCTGCTCGGTCGTCTGTGGCCGCGCAACGACGAGGAGCGCAGCGCCGCGGTGGCCGAGGGCTATGACCTGGACCGCGTGCTCGCCTGCGACGACCTGGTGCAGGGCGACAACGCGTTCTTCTCCGCCACCGGGGTGACCGACGGCGACGTGCTGCAGGGCGTCCGGTATCAGGGCGACCGCGGCGCCTCCACCGAGTCGCTGGTCATGCGGTCCCACACCGGTACCGTGCGCCGGGTGTCCGCGCGCCACGACCGGACCAAGATGCGCGCGATGGGCATCGCCTACTCCTGAGCCGGCGCGATCGGTTTCGCCTACTCCTGAGCCAGCACGCCGACCTTGGAGCGCGCGAGGTGCAGGCCCGCCAGCGAGCGCAGATAGGCGTGCGTGACGATCACGTGGATGACCGACTGCGTCATCTCGTAGGCAGGGGTCGAGAAGCTGGCCGCGATCGCCGGGTAGAAGTTGGCGACCTCGACGTCGATCGTGATCTCCCGGCGGTCGGGCGCCAGCTCCGCGCTCGGGTCCAGACGCCGCACGTCGACCGACAGATAGCCCGAGCCCCGGCCGCTGCGGGCCACCAGCAGGCCGTCGCGGATGCGCCAGGTGACGTTGCCGTGGTCTGACTCCATCACGTAGTCGGGCTTGTCGAAGCGCAGCAGGGTCAGCGGCCGGCACAGCAGCACGACCGATCGGGAGTCCTGGTCATAGACGACTCGGATCAGTCCGAGCGTCGCTCGGGTCAGGAACTGCCAATAGGTGCGCGCCAGGTTCTCCAGATTGGCGGGCGTCCACAGACGGTCAAGGTCGGCGGCGTCCATCGTCAGCTTCGCCGTCTGCACCGAGCGCACCCCGCCGTCACGCGCGATGACCGTCGAGCGGCGCGGCGAGACGATCACCGCGTGGGCGACCTGGGGTCCGCGCCGGCGGCGACGTCGCCGGGCGACCACCGCCGAGACGACCGCCGCGATCAGGAGCAGGGGAGCGAGCATGGCTTTGTCAGATTCTGTCGTGGGGTGCGAGGCGGCGCGGGTGTGCGGGTCAGCGGACCAGCGCCTCAAGCGTGACGACCGCGCCCGCGCGCAGGTCGCCCTCGCCGGAGGGAATCATCGCGAGCGCGTCGGCGGCCAGCAGCGACGTGAGGATGTGGGAGCCCTGGGCTCCGGTGGGGAGCGCCACGAGTGGTGCCGCCCGGCCGGCGTCGGTCGCCTCGCCGCTGTCGCCTGAGCGCAGGCTGACCCGGACCGCCTGCTCGCGCGCCGGATTGCGCCGTACGCCGATCCCCAGGCGGGCCCGGCGATGGGGGGGACGGGGCGCCGGCCCGCACTGCAGCGCCGCGAGCGCGGGAGCGACGAACAGCGAGAAGGTGACGACAGCGGAGACGGGGTTGCCGGGCAGCCCAAAGACGAGCGTGTCGTCGCCGGCGACCCCGAACCAGGTCGGCTTGCCCGGCTGCAGGGCCACCCTCCAGAACACCTCGTCGACGCCGAGCGCGGCGAGCGCCGGCTTGACGTGATCGTGGGGGCCGACCGACACGCCGCCGGAGATGACCACGACGTCGCTGCTGCGCAGGGCGTCGGCGATACCGTCGATCGTCGCCTGGCGGTCGTCGGGCAGTCGGCCCGCGGGTCCGGCGTGGGCGCCGCAGCGCTCGGCCAGGCCGCTGAGCATCGGTGCGTTTGAGTTGTGGATCTCGCCGGGTCCCAGCGGCTCGCCGGGAGCACGCAGCTCATCGCCGGTGCACACGACGCTCACCCGGGGACGGCGGGCCACCGCCACGTCGGCGATTCCGGCGGCGACCGCCGCCCCGAGCTCGATCGGGCCCAGCGGGGTGCCGGCGGTCAGCACGATCGTCCCGGCTCGCATGTCCTCCCCGGCGCCGCGCACGTGCTCGCCGGTCGGGCTCGCGGCCTCGGTGGTGATGCCGTCGATGTCGACCGCGGTCTGCTCCTGGGCGATCACCGCGGTCGCTCCGGCGGGGATCGCGGCACCCGTCGAGACGCGGATCGCCTCGCCCTCGCCCAGCGGCCGCGGCGACGGAGCCCCGGCGCGCGACTCGCCGATCAGGGTCAGGCGACGGCCGGCGTCGCCGGCCTCGATCGCGTAGCCGTCCATCGCCGAGCACGGAAAGGCGGGCACGTCAGCGGCGGCGTGGACGTCCTGGGCGAGCACGCGCCCACCGGCGTCCCCGAGCGCCACCACTTCGGCCGGCAGTGGCCGGACCGCCGCGAGAATCCGGTCGCGCGCGGCGTTGATGGGGAGCAGGGACGTCGGCATGGGACTGGATTTCCGAGCATATTGCGGTGGATGGCGGCCGACCGGGCGTGCAGGGAGCCGGGGGTGACTGGGCGCCGTGATACAAGAGCCTCGATGGCGTCTGACGCTCCTCGTCGCCGGCGCGCCAGGCCGGTCAGCGACGCCCCGATCGATGCCCTCTTGGCGCACACCGAGATCCTCGCCAAGGGGTGGCTGATCGCCCTGCTGGAGCAGGCACCGCTGCACGAGGCGCCCGGCATCTCGACCGAGGCGCTGACCCGTGAGGGCCCGCGCGTCGTCGACGCGGTGATCCGGGCGCTGGCCGACGACGCCGATCTGGGCCGACTGCAGGCGGGCGGCCCGTTGCGCCCGCTCGCCGCGCGGGTCGGGGAGATCTCCGGAGCTGCCGGCGCGAGCGCATCCGCCCGCGCGGTCGACGCCCTGCACGCGGTCCTGTGGTCGGCGCTGCGCGACGAGCTGCGCGGAGCCGGTGGCGCGGGCCGGGACCCGGATCTCGTCTCTGAGCTGGCCGAGCGGCTGGCGCTCGTGTCGGCGCTGCTGCGCGAGGCGGTGCTGGAGCGCGTCGATGGCGGCCCGGAGGCGGGCGCGCCTGAGCCCGCGCCGGTTCAGCGCGCCGATCCGGCGCCCGTTGCCGCTCCGGTCGCGCCCACCGATCCGGAGCCCGTTGCCGCTCCGGTCCCGCCCGCCGATCCGGAGCCCGTCTCGTCCCCGGCGTCGCGCCCTGCCCCCGCCCCGCTGTGGATCAGTGCCCTGGAGGACGAGGTCCGCCATTCCGGGGCGGGCGCCAAGCCCCTGTCGCTGCTGCTGGCCGAGCTGGAGGATGCCGACCGGGTCGCCGCCTCGATCTCACCCGAGCACGCGGGGGTGGCGTTTCGCGACTTCGTCACGGCGCTGCGGCGGGTCGTGCGCCACCAGGACATCCTCGTGTGCGAGACCGATGCCCGAGCGTGGGTGATCGCGCGTGAGACCGCGCGGTCGGGCGCCCACTCGCTCGGCGCGCGGATCGCCGAATCGGTCGGCGCGACATCGGCCTGGAGCGGCGCCCCCCTCGTGGCCAGCGTCGGCGTGGCGGTGCTCGGCGAGGACGGCGACAGCGGCGGCGAGCTGATCGAGGCCGCCGAGGAGGCCCGCTTCGCGGCGTCGGCGCGCGGGGTCGAGGTGTCGCGCCGGATGCCCGAGAGCGACCTGTAGGCGAGCGGCGTCAGCGACGGGGGCGGAGGGCCTGGGCGCCGGGAACGACCGTCGCGGCGGTCTTCGTGCGCCCGGCCGTCGATGCGTGCGTCGCCGACACCGCGACGGCGCCGATCTGCGCGGTGCCGTCCATCCCCAGCGCGCGGCCGGTGGCCATCGTCAGGTCCCAATCGGCCCCGTTCGCGTAGGGACCGCGGTCGATCACCGGCACCACGAGCGTGCGCCCGGCGTAGTCGATCGAGACCGAGGTGCCGCAGCGCAGCGTGCGATTGGCGACCCCGATCATCGCGCGGCTCAGGCGGGCGCCGCAGGCGGTCCGTCGGCCGTAGAAACCCGGCCCGTAGAGCGTGGCCCGGGAGGTGCGATAGACCGTCACGGTCAGCGAGGGGGTCGCGCTCGCGGCTGAGGCAAGCTGGGAGACGACGATCGCGCGGACCGCGAACTGGCCGGCTGTGTCGGCTCGCCAGACCGTGGCAAAGGATCCGTCGGAGTCGACCGTGGTCTGCGCAGTTGGCGTCCACTCCCAGTCGGTCGCCTGGCCGGAGCGCTGAATCTCGATCGTCTTGCCCGCCGCACCGACCGCCGTTCCCGAGAAGCTCAACCCGCGCCGGAGCATCGCCGAGGCCGTCGTCTGCAGGGTGACCCCGTCGCCGCTGGTGCTCACCGTCGCCCCGGCGCTCTGGGTTGGGACCGTCGTGGCCACCGGGCTGGCCCCGCCCGTCAGTCCGCCGGCTCCGCCGGTGCCGGCCAGGGCGGCGGCGGGCAGCGCGAGCAGAAGCGTCGCTGCGAGCAGCGTGCAGATGAGATGGCGTGCGTAGCCGCGGGCGGTCACTCGTTCTTGATCCTTGGTCCGACTAGGCGCCTACGAGGTGAGCTGACGGGCTCGTGCCGGTGTGCGGCACTACGGTCTGTTCAACGGACCGATTCGCCCCCGCGGAGCCCTCTCAGGCCCCGCAATGGTTCCCCCGCCGGCCGCGTCCGGGGACGCGACCGCTCGGCTGATGGAGGAAGTATAGGCAGCTCTGAGAGCGTGTTATGTCGCGTCGCCGACGGGTCCTCGGTGAGCGTGAGGCGGGCGACGTGTCGCCTGCCGGGCACACGTGAGGGGTCCGTCGATCGTGGTGAGATGCGACCCGCGGGTTCGCCCGTCCAGCGGGCTCAATCGGGGGGTGCATCGAGTTGTCGCGGGATGGGACCCTGAGTTCGGTCCGCCCCCGCTTGACACCTGGCCCGCGCCTTCGTCCTTCGCCTCGATGCCTGCGCGGTGCCGCTAGGGCCGCGGTAGCCGGGAGACCGCCCCGCGCAGCGCCCGGGCGCCTGCCTTCAGGCCGATCTCGGTGAGTTCGGCGGCCGCCTGGACGACGGTTTCAAGCGTGCCTGGCGTCGGCGTCGGCGTCGGCGCGGGCCGCGGCGCGGCGGGCCGGGCCGGAGTGGATCGGCGTGCGGTCGTCGGTGGGCGCTTGGCTGCCGGCCCGGTCGTGGTCGCCGGCCGCGGCTTGGTCGTCCTGGCCGGCTTGGTGGGCTTGGTC
>CAZZYU010000022.1:0-25825 GCA_964658375.1 uncultured Acetobacteraceae bacterium
CGACCTCCTGCTTGCAAAGCAGGCGCTCTCCCAGCTGAGCTATGGCCCCTTGGGACGACGGAGTTTAACGGGCCGGACGCGGGCGTTGACGCGAGTACCGGAGGCCGGCCGGACGGGTCAGCCGTCGAAGTCGAAGTCGCGCGGGGGCCGCTGCTCGAACCACAGGCGGTCGTGGTCCGGGGTGTCCTGGAGGAACTCGGGGGTTTCCTCCAGCACGTCCTCGTCGTCCTCGTCGGGAAGCGCATCCTCGATCGTGTATTCGCTCGTCTCCTCGCTGAGCGTGGAGGCGGGCTCGGAGTCGAGATCGGCCGCGCCTGGGCGCAACGGCTCGTCATCGTCGAACCGGAGCGGCGGCGGCGCGAACTCGGCCGCGTCGTAGGGCTCGTCGTCGGCGAGTGAGGCGATCTGCGTGGGGTGGTCGTCGTCAGACGGAAAGCGCTCCTGCACCAGGTCGGCCGACACGCTCTCGTCGGGCTCATCCCAGGCCGGATCGTCGGAATCCAGCGCGTCGGGATCGACGGCGGTGGCGGTGTCCCGGTTGCGCCGGACGGGGCCGAGGGCCTCTCGTTCGGCGCGCTCGACCTCTGCGGGATCGGCACCCCGGCGCCGCTTGAGGTCGAGATGCTCGCGTATCGCGTCGTCAAGTAGACCCATCACCGGAAGGCTACTCGCCGGCCGGTCAGTTGGCGGTCCCCGCAAGCTCGTTTGCGATTCCCTGACCGGCACACACGGTGCGGTTCTTTCCGGTGCGCTTCGCGACGTAGAGCGCGTTGTCAGCGGCTGCGATCAGCGCCTCCCTGCGACCATCGGACGAGGCGGAGACCCCGACGCTGGCGGTGACGAACAAGCTGCCGTCCCCCGTGATGCAGGGCACGCTCAGCTGCTCGATCGCGGTCCGGGCGCGCTCGCCCAATTCGAAGGCACCCTCGATATCGGTGTGGGGCAGGATCAGCGCCATCTCCTCGCCGCCGTAGCGCGCGGCCACGTCGACATCGCGCGAGGTCTCACGCAGCGCCTGGGCGACGTAGCGCAGGACGAGGTCGCCCTGCTGATGGCCGTAGGTGTCGTTGATCGACTTGAAGTCGTCGATATCGATCATCGCCAAGCCGACCGGATGCTCGTAGCGACGGACCTCGTGCATGGCGGCCTCCAGCAGCTCCTGGAAGTGCCCGTGAGAGGTCAGCCCCGTGAGGTCGTCGGTGATCGCCTGACGCTGGGCGTCGATGTGAATGTTGACGTTGGCGAGCGCGAGCGTCGCCCGTCGGGCGAGAGATCGCAGCAGCTCGAGATCGTCGGCGCTGAACCGGCGGCCCTGGCGACAGACGGTGATGATGCCGTGAGCGGGTCCGCCGGCCTGGTTCGCGCTCAGGGTCACCGAGGCCACGTGCAGATCGCCGACCGACGCCCCACCCACCCCATCGACCTTCAGCGCGTCACGCTCGGCCCGCGCCAGCGTCTGATCCAGGCCCCTCACATCTCCCAGGTGGTAGGTCTCCCACAGTGGATCGCCGGCGGCGGCACGCGCACAGACTCGCCCGCGGTCTGCGTTGGTGGCATCCATCGCGGTGCGCAGCGCCAGCTCAAGCAGCGCGTCGCGGTCCAGGCCCGAGGCGAACGCGTCACCGATGCGGCGGATCGACGCCCGGACGCGGGCGCGCTCCTGCTCGAGCTCGTCCATTCGGTTGCGCAGCTGGCGCGCCATCGCGTTGAACTCCGCGCCCAGCGCCGCGAACTCGTCGCGGCCGGTCGTCTGGACCGCCATGGAGAAGTCGCCTCCGCCCAACCGACGAGCCGCGTCGACAAAGCGCGCCATCTGACCCCGCAGGGCGCGCGACGCCAACATCGTGAAGAAGAGGGCCATGAGCAGGAACGCGACGATGAAACCCGCCGCCATGACTCGGTCATCCGCGACCGAGCCGCTTGTGACCGCCGTGTCGGAGAGGACGGTGACCGAGACCCGCTCGCCATTCAATCCCGCGAAGGTCTGGGTGACCGCGCGGTAGCGACGAGAGCCGATCGCGACCGCGCCGGACCCCGCGGGAAGCTTCATCCGCGTGCCCGACGGCAGCGTCGAACCCAGTGTGACGGCGCCCCGGCGCACGACGACCTGGATTCCCGCGCCGGCCAGCTGCCGGGCGTACTGGGAGGCGGTGAGCTCGGAGACCGAGACCGTGCGGGCCGGCCGCCCCGCCGCCGCCTTGACGACAACGACCCCGGGTGCGATCGCTGTGTGACTGCCGACCTGCACCGCACGGCTGCGCCCAACGCGTACGGTGATCGCACTGATCCCCCGCGGGCCGGTCCGCAGCTGCGCCTGGGCCTGTGCACTCAGTTGCGCGATCGGGACGTATGCCAGATCACGAGCGACGGCCTGGGCGTCACGGCTGGACTGGGTGCTGGAGCTCTCATAGACGCGCGAAGCGGTGGCCGCGATCCCGGCCGCGCGGGCATTTGCCCGGCTCGCGGCTGAGCCATCGATGAGCCCGAAGACGAGGAGGCCCATGGCCGCCATCGGGACCACGACGGTCAGGAAGAAGAAGATGGTGAGACGTGCGCGGAAGCTCATCGGAGTTCAGTCCGACCGATATCGGCCGTCGGGTCTGAGACCGCTACCCCCACTGGACACTCTGCCGCTCGGGGGTTGGCTCTACACTCTCTCCGCGGCTGTCTGCCGTCGCCCGGGGCTATAGCTCAGTTGGGAGAGCGCCTGGATCGCACCCAGGAGGTCGGGGGTTCGAGTCCCCCTAGCTCCACTGCACGAATCGCCCGCAGCTGCGGGCGATTCGCCTGTTCTCGACGCACACCGCCGCCGCGCTTGGTGGGATCGGGCATCAGCTTTGGGTAGCGAACGGGATCTTTAACGCGCGGCGTCCAGGGTCGTCGCGCGAACGCGTGCCTGAGCGTCCAGAAATACCTAGACAAGCGTCGATGCTCGCCGGATATGACCACCTGCTCACCGCCGCCGCGCGCCTGCAGTGGGACGCCGAGGCGATCCCGCTGGACGGCGATCGCGCTCGCGCGCGTGAGCTTGACCGCGACGCGCGCACTGCGGTGACCGAGCTCGTGGCTGGGTTCTGGGTCGCCGAGCATGCGGTTGCGACCGAGCTGGCGCCGTTCATCGCCGCGACTGCGCCGGACTCGCCGGCCCGGGCGTGCTTCGTCCAGCAGGCGATCGACGAGGCGCGCCACGCCCGCTTCTTTGACCGCCTCCTCACCGAGGTGCTCGGACTCGACCGCCGGGAGGCGAGAGCCCGGTGCCCGCCGCCGATCGTTGAGCTGTTCGAGGTGGCGCTGCCGGCGCGCGCCCGGTCCCTGGCCGCCGACGTGCAGGAGATGCCCGCGGCGGTGAGCCTCTATCACCTCGTCCTGGAGGCGATCGTGTTCGCCATCGGACAGGAAGCGCTGCTTGCCCTCGCCGCCGACGCCGGCGGGCTGACGGGGCTCGCCGACGGGGCGGCGCGCGTGCAGGCCGACGAGCGCTGGCACGTCGGCCTCGGCGTGCTGCATCTCCAGCAGCTCGGCGCGTCGGTCGAGCTTGGCCGTGAGGCGGACGCCGCGGCCGCCGCCTGGGGCGCGGCGATCGCCACCCCGGAGCGGATCGCCCGCGCCACGGCCACGCACGCCCGCCGGATGTCCGTGATCGCGCGAGACCGCGGCGGACCGCCCCGAGTCCTAGAGTCCGCGCCGTGAGCACGACGATGCGGGCAGTCGGCGCCTTTGACGGTCTCCCGATCGAGGATCCCGACAGCCTGGTCGACGTCGAAGTGCCGGTCCCGACGCTGCGCCCCCGCGATGTGCTCGTCCGGGTCCACGCGGTCTCGGTCAACCCAGTCGACGTCAAGGTGCGCGCCTCGCTGAGCCGGCTGCAGACGCCGCGGATCCTCGGCTTTGACGCCGCCGGGGTTGTCGAGGCGGTCGGCCCGGAGGTGAGCACGCTCGCCGTCGGCGACGAGGTCTGGTACGCGGGCGACATCACCCGTCCGGGCTCCAACGCCGAGCTGCAGGCCGTCGACGAGCGGATCGTCGCCGACCGCCCGGGGACCCTCAGCTTCGCCGAGGCGGCGGCGCTGCCGCTGACGGCGATCACCGCCTGGGAATCGCTGTTTGACCATCTCCACCTCACGGCCGAGTCGACCGGGACGCTGCTCGTCCTCGGTGCCGCCGGCGGGGTCGGCTCGATCCTCGTCCAGCTCGCCGAGCAGCTCACCCGGCTGCGCGTCGTCGGCACCGCCTCACGCCGGGAGTCGCGCGACTGGATCGCCGGCCTGGGCGCCGACGCGGTGATCGATCACCACGATCTGGTCAACGAAGGCCTTCGCGCCGCGCCCGACGGCGTCGACTACCTGTTCTCGACCCACTCCGACGGCAACGTCGAGGCGTTCGCGGAGCTCATGGCCCCGTTCGGCCACATCGTCGCGATCGACGACCCGCCCGAGCTCGACGTGGTGGCGCTCAAGCCCAAGGCGATCACCTGGCACTGGGAGTTCATGTTCGCCCGCCCGACGTTGGAGACCGAGGACATGCAGGCCCAGAAGCAGATCCTCGCCCGAGTCGCGGCGCTCCTCGACGAGGGCCGGATCCGCACGACGGTCACCGAGACGATCGAGGATCTGTCAGCCGCGGGCCTGCGGCGCGCGCACGCGCTGGTGGAGTCCGGCCGGATGTGCGGAAAGGTGGTGGTGGCCCACCACCAATCGAGTTAGCGCGCTCCCGCGGGCGCGGCGATCTGCGGCCCGAGCTCGACCAGTCGCCGGGCGGCGGCGACGATCGCGTCGGCGTCGATCCCCGCGGCGTGCAGCAGCTCGGCACCCTTGCCCGACCCCGGGATCTCGTGGACGGCGAGCTTGACGACGCGGGGGCGCTCGTCAGCGTCGGCGAAGACGTCGAGCACCGCGTCACCGATCCCGCCCTCGGCCCAGTGATCCTCGGCGACGACGAGCCGGCCGCCGGTCGCCCGCGAGGCGGCGGTGAGCGTCTCGGCATCGACCGGCTTGACCGAGTAGAGGTCGATCACGCGGGCGTGGACGCCGTCTTGGGCGAGCGTGTCGGCGGCCTTGATCGCCTCGTGCAGCGTCACCCCGGCGCCGATCAGCGTCACCTGGTCCTCGTCGGATTCGCGCACGACCTTCGCGCCCCCGATCTCAAACGTCTCGTCGGCGTCGTAGATCGTCGGCATGCCCGACCGCGACGAGCGCAGGTAGGAGATGCCGTCGAAGTCGGCCATCGCCTCGACGAGCTTGGCCGTCTGGTTGGGGTCAGACGGATACAGGACGACCGAGCCGCCCAGCGCCCGGAACTCGGCCAGATCCTCGAGCGCCATCTGCGACGGGCCGTCCTCGCCGATCGAGACGCCGGCGTGCGAGCCGTTGATGCACAGCTTGGCCTGGGAGATCACCGCCATCCGTACGAAGTCATACGAACGTGAGAGGAACGCCGCGAACGTCGAGGCAAACGGGGTCCAGCCGCGGACGTTGAAGCCGACGGCGGCGGCCATCATCATCTGCTCGGCGATGTAGACCTCGAAATACCGGTCGGCCGAGTGCTTGATGACCTCCTCCAGATGGGTCGAGTTGCCGACCTCCCCGTCGAGCGCGACGACATCGCCGCGGCGCCGCATGACGGCGGCCAGACCTTCGCCGAACGCCTTGCGCGTCGGCACCGGATCGCCGCCGATCTCATAGCTGGGCAGCGGCACGCTTGGGTCTGAGTCAAAGACGTGCGGGGTACCGGTGGTCTCGGGCTTGGCCACCTCGACGTGAATCGGGCCGACGTTGCCCAGCTCCTTGATCGCCTTCTCAGGATCCTTGAGCGGCTGGCCGTGCTTGCCCTCGACGTTCGCCGTCTCGCTGGCTCCCTGACCCTTGACCGTACGGGCGACGATCATCGTGGGGCGATCCGTGGTCGCCGACGCCTCGGTGAACGCGCGATCGATCTGCTCGATGTCGTGGCCGTCGATCTCGATCGCGTTCCAGCCGCTGGCCACAGCGCGGTCGGCGTAGGACTTCAGGTTCCAGCCGTGCATCGTCTCGCCCCGCTGACCGAGGCGGTTGACGTCGACGATCACGACGAGGTTGCCCAGGCCCTCCATGCCGGCGTGCTCGACCGCCTCCCAGATCGAGCCCTCGGCCATCTCGGAGTCACCGCACAGCGTCCACACCCGGTAGGGGAGCTTGTCCAGGTCACGGGCGGCGAGCGCGACACCGGCGGCGATCGGCATGCCCTGGCCCAGCGAACCGGTCGCCACGTCCACCCACGGCAGCAGCGGCGTCGGGTGGCCCTGCAGGCGTGAGCCGAACTGACGGAAGGTGAGCAGCTCCTCGTCGGTGATCGCGCCGGCGGCCACGAACATCGCGTAGACCAGCGGCGAGGCGTGTCCCTTGGAGAAGATCAGGTGGTCGTTGTTGGGGTTCTCGGGCTGGTCGTAGTCGTAGTGCAGGTGGTTGGCCATGAGCACCGCCATCAGGTCGGCAGCCGACATCGAGGAGGTCGGGTGTCCCGACTGGGCCGCGTCCGCCGCGCGGATCGAATCGATGCGCAGACGTTGGGCGAGCTGGTGGATCTCTTCGTTGGTCATGGGCCTACCTCTGTGACGGGGGCGTTGACGTGGATCTGCGCTCAAGCTCGCGGGCCGAAACGTGGCGCGGCGACACTCAGAGGTTAAATACCACCAGGAGCAAAACCACCGGCGAGACAAGTTGTGACCGGGGGTAGCATTTGAGTCATGACCGCTGCGGGTCTGGTGCTGCTGATCGTGGGTTTCCTGCTCGCGCTGAGCGAGGCCCACAATCCCTCGCACGGAGTCGCCGGCGGCGGCGGCCTGGTCTTGATGACGGTCGGTGTCGTGCTGGCGGTGAGCGGGCTGGGCGCCGGCGTGGCGATCGGTCTCGCCGTGGGCGCGGCGCTGGCGGCGGCCGGCGGCGGCGCGCTGGCGATGACGGTCAAACGCTCGGCCGCGGTCCGCCAGCGACGGGTGCGGGGCGGCGCCGAGGGACTGATCGGAGAGATCGGAGTCGTGCGCAACTGGACCGAGGAGGACGGCAGCGTGTCGCTGCAGGGCACGACGTGGCGGGCCCGGCGGTCGGCGAGCCCCGACGAGGACCCCCCGTCGCTGCACACCGGCGACCAGGTCGTGGTCGAGCGGCTGAGCGGACTGACGCTGTCGGTGCGCCCGGCCGAGGACTGGGAGCTGCTCTAGTGGACCACCGGATGCGGACTGGGACAAACGCGCCACCACGGGGTAGCTGACGGTCATGGTCCTCACCGTCATCGTGATCGTCGTCGTCGTGCTCGTGGTCGCCGGGCTGGTGACGCTCACCAGCTCCCTGCGGGTCCTGCGCGAGTACGAGCGCGGAGTCGTGTTCCGCCTCGGCCGGCTGATGGAGCAGCGCGGCCCCGGCCTGCAGCTGCTCGTTCCGTCACTTGACCGAATGGTCAAGATCTCGCTGCGCACGGTGACCCTGACCGTCCCGCCCCAGGAGATCATCACCCGCGACAACGTGCCGGCGCGGGTCACCGCGGTCGCCTACTACCGGGTGATCGATCCGGTCAAGGCGGTGACCGAGGTCGAGAACTTCCAGTCGGCCACGCTGCAGATCGCGCAGACGACGCTGCGCTCGATCCTCGGCGTCGCCGACCTCGACACGCTGCTGTCCGAGCGCGAGCACCTCAACGACTCGCTGCAGACGGTCATCGACCACCAGACCGAGCCGTGGGGCATCAAGGTGACCAGCGTCGAGATCAAGGACGTCGAGATCCCCGAGCGGATGCAGCACGCGATCGCGCGCCAGGCCGAGGCCGAGCGCGAGCGGCGGGCCAAGATCATCAACGCGGAGGGCGAGTTCCAGGCGGCGGCCAAGCTCGCGGACGCGGCCGACGTGATCGGCCGCAACCCGGTGACGCTGCAGCTGCGCTACCTGCAGACGCTGCGCGAGATCGGCGTCAACCAGAACTCGACCGTCGTGTTCCCGATGCCGATCGACCTGATCAAGCCGATGCTCGACGTGATGGGGTCGGGTGGCAGCGGCGTGAGCGTCGACGGCACGCCGTCCGCCGAGCGCAACGGGTCCGCGCCCCCCGAGCCCGACCCCGCCCAGCTGCCGCTCGCGCCGAGCCTGGCGCTCGGAATCGGCGAGCTCGACCCCCCGGCGCCACCCGCGCCCGTCGCCGTGCCGGCCGCCGCGTCCGCCGATCCGGAGCTGCCGCCCTCGCGCGCCGCCGACGTCGGGCCAGACCCCGCGCCCTGACCTCCCGCCCTGACCGCCGACCCGTGACCGCGTCGCTGAACCGCGCGCTCGAGGAGGCCCGCTTCTGCCCGCGCTGCGGGCGGCCCGCCGAGGTCGAGTTCCCGCGGAAGATCACCTGCTCGCACTGCGGCTACGCCGCGTACTACAACCCCAAGCCGGTCGCGTGTGCGATCCCGATCGATCGGCACGGCCGGGTGATCCTGCTGCGCCGCGGCTTTGAGCCCGGCCGCGGGCTGTGGACGTTCCCGGGCGGGTTCACCGACCTGGGGGAGTCGGTGGAGGAGGCGGCCGTGCGGGAGACCGACGAGGAGCTGTCACTGGAGATCGAGCTGGGCGGACTGGTCGGGGTGTACTCGCGCGGCGATGACCGGGTGGTGCTGATCGTCTACCGCGCCACCGCGCTGGGGGAGCCGCAGACCTCGCCCGAGGCGACCGAGGTGCGGGCGTTCGCGCCCGCCGAGATCCCGTGGGACGAGCTCGCGTTCTGGTCGACCGAGCGGGCGCTGCGCGACGCGCTCGCCGGCGACCGCTGACGCCGTCGACACCACGCCTTCTAACCTCAGGCGCCGGACATGACCACCCGCGCCGACATCCGCAACCTCGCGATCATCGCCCACGTCGACCATGGCAAGACGACGCTCGTCGACGCGCTGCTGTGGCAGTCGGGCGCGTTTCGCGACAACCAGTCGGTCAACGAGCGGGTGATGGACTCGATGGACCTGGAGCGCGAGAAGGGGATCACGATCCTCGCCAAGAACACCGCGATCCGCTACGGCGACGTGAAGTTCAACATCGTCGACACCCCCGGGCACGCCGACTTCGGCGGCGAGGTCGAGCGCGGGCTGACGATGGTCGACGGGGTGCTGCTGCTCGTCGACGCCTCCGAAGGGCCGCTGCCCCAGACCCGGTTCGTGCTGCGCAAGACGCTGGAGGCCCGGCTGCCGGTGATCCTCGTGATCAACAAGATCGACCGTCCCGACGCCCGGATCGACGAGGTCGTCGACGACGTCTACGAGCTGTTTCTCGATCTCGACGCCGATGAGTCCCAGATCGAGTTCCCGATCGTCTACACCAACGCCAAGGCGGGCACCGCCACCCTGGATCCCGCCGAGCCCGGCACCGATCTCGGGCCGCTGGTGGAGCTGCTGGTCGACCGCGTGCCCGCGCCCGAGTACGACCCCGACCATCCGCTGCAGGCCCACGTCACCAACCTCGACGCCTCCCCGTACGTCGGACGGCTGGCGATCTGCCGGGTCCGCCACGGCACGATCCGCCGCGGCGAGACCGTCGCCTGGTGTCGCCACGACGGCACCGTGGCGCGGGTTCGGATCTCCGAGCTCTACGTCACCGAGGCGCTGGAGCGCGTCGACGCCGACGAGGCCTCGGCGGGCGAGATCATCTCGGTCGCCGGGATCCCGGAGATCACGATCGGCGACACGCTGGCCGACGCCACCGACCCTCAGCCGCTGCCGGTCATCTCCGTCGACGAGCCGTCGCTGTCGGTGACGATCGGGATCAACACGTCGCCGCTGGCCGGCCAGGACGGGACCTTCCTGACCGCCAGCCAGGTCCGCGCCCGCCTGGAGCGTGAGCTGGTCGGCAACGTCTCGCTGCGCATCGCCGAGACCGACCGGCCCGACGTCTGGGAGGTCCAGGGCCGCGGCGAGCTGGCGCTGGCGATCCTCGTCGAGCTGATGCGCCGCGAGGGGTTCGAGCTGACCGTCGGCAAGCCCCAGGTGGTGACCCGGGAGATCGACGGCGTGACCCAGGAGCCGGTCGAGCGGATGTCGGTCGACGCACCCGAGGACTACGTCGGCGTGATCACCCAGCTGCTGGCCCTGCGCAAGGGGCGCATGGAGCAGATGGTCAACCACGGCACCGGCTGGGTGCGGATGGAGTACCTGGTCCCGGCGCGCGGGCTGATCGGGTTTCGCACCGAGTTCCTCACCGAGACCCGCGGCACCGGCCTCGTGCACCACGTGTTCGATCGCTGGGAGCCGTGGCACGGCGAGCTGCGAACCCGCCCGACCGGCTCGCTGGTCGCCGACCGCCAGGGCACGGTGGCGGCGTTTGCCCTGTTCAACCTCCAGGAGCGCGGCACGCTGTTCGTCGAGCCGGGTGACCCCGTGTACGAGGGCATGATCATCGGCGAGAACTCGCGCGCCGACGACCTGGACGTCAACGCCGTCAAGGAGAAGCACCTGACCAACATGCGCATGTCGGTCTCCGACGAGCTCGTGCGGCTCGTGCCCAAGCGCGAGCTGTCGCTCGATCAGGCGATGGAGTTCGTGCGCGCCGACGAGTGCGTCGAGGTCACCCCCCACGCGGTGCGCCTGCGCAAGGTCGCGCTGGACAAGACCTCGCGCGTCCGGCTGGCCCGAGCCGCGGCGGCCGCTGCGCGCTCCTGACGGGGTCCTGACGCACCGCTGACGCGCCGAGGCACCCGCGGGCGCGGTCATGATGGGGGGCGTGCCCGGCTCGCCGGCGACGCGGTCATCGCTCTCCCCCCTGACCCCCGGTCCCCGGACCGGCTCCCGCGCCCTGCGCGACCGGGTACCCCGCGCCGGCCGGGGACGGCGGGCGACCCCGGCGCCGGCGCCGGGCGAGGTCGCGTTGCAGGCGCTGCTGTGGCTGCTCGCCGGCGGTCTGGCCGCCTTCACGCTGCTGCGCGCCGTCTCCCCGCACGACGAGGGGCTGATGCTCCAGGCGGGGGCGCGGATCGCCGGCGGCCAGTGGCCCTACCGCGACTTCTGGACCAACTACCCGCCCGGCCAGGCCGTCCTGCTGGCGGGGCTGGACAAGGTCTTCGGCGTCTCGATGCTCAGCTGGCGAATCGTGTGGGTGCTCGTCGACGCCACCGCGGCGCTGCTCGCCTTCCGCCTGGTCCGGCGCGACGCCGGGACGGGCGTGGCCCTGCTGGCGTGGCTGGGAGTCGCGGGGGCGATGGCGTGGCCGACCAACCCCGAGCCCAACCCGTCAGCCCTCCTGCTCGCGCTGGCGGCGCTGGCCGCCGCCCCACGCCGACCGCTCGCGGCCGGGGCGCTGGCGGGCCTGGCGGTGTTCTTCCGGTTGGAGATCGGCGGCGCCGCGGTCCTCGGTGTGCTGGTGATGGTGGCGCCGGGGCAGCGGTGGCGCGCCCTGGCCGCGGCGGTCGCGGTGGTCGTGCTGGCGCTGGGCCCGTTCGTCGTCGCAGACCCGGGGGCGATGATCCACGACACGGTCGGGTTCTATGCGATCCAGGGTCAGCAGCGGCTGCCGCTGCCACTGGACTACCACGGCAGCCTCAAGCCCGACAAGCTGCTGGAGTTCTACTACCCGTTGATCCTGCTGGCGGGCGCCGCGGTCGGGGCCGTGGCCCTCGCGCTGGCCGGCCGCCGCGCCGACCGGCTGAGCATCGCCCTGGCGCCGCTGGCGGTCGTCGGCGTGCTGTACCTGCTGGGGCGCACCGACGAATTCCATCTGCTGCCGCTGTCGGCGGTACTGGCGATGCTGCTGGCGGCCGCCCTGGGAGCCTCCCGCACGAGGGCGCTGCGGATCGCGCTGATCGCCTGCCTGGCGCTGATCGCGGTGGCGGGGCTGGACCGGCGCGCCGGGCAGGCCCTGCATCCGCCCGCGGCGGCGGCGATCCCGGGGCCCGCGGGCGACGGAGTCCAGACCTCGCCCGCCGATGCGAGGTCGCTGCGGGCGCTGATCGCCATCGTGGACCACCTCACCCGGCCCGGCCAGCCGATCTTCGTCGGCGACCGCCGCTTTGACGAGGTCCGCGTCGGCGATCCGCTGCTCTACATCGTGCTGCACCGGCCCAACCCCACCCGCTACGACGTCATGCAGCCCGGCGTGGTGACGACCGCCTCGGTCCAGCGCCAGATCATCGGCTCGCTGCAGCGCAGCCACACCCGAGTGGTCATCCGCTGGCTGAACCCGACCGCCGAGCCGCCGCCCCCCGGCCCCGGGGCCGCACCGACCCGCCCGGACGGCTCGCAGCTGCTCGATCGATTCATCGCCGCTCACTACCGTGACGACGCGACCGTCGGGGACTACCGCGTGCTCGTGGCTCGATAATCCGCTCACGACATGGAGGAGGCCAGCGCACAGCCGGCGGTGGCGCCACCCCCCGGCCACCCACGATTTCCCCATGTCGACGCGCTGCGGGCGATCGCGGCCCTGACGGTGATCGTCTATCACTCGGGCTACGCCACCTCGGCGATCGCCAATCCGACCTACGGCGCCTACGTGGTGCGGGCCAACGTCGGGGTGACGCTGTTCTTCCTGATCTCGGGCTTCCTGCTCTACCGGCCGTTCGTCGCCCACCGCCTGATCGGGGCGCCCGGGACGCGGCTGCGCGACTACGCCCGCCGGCGGCTGCTGCGGATCCTGCCCGCCTATTGGCTGGCGCTCACCGTGCTGGCGATCTGGCCGGGGCTGCCCGGCGTGTTCACCAACCACTGGTGGATCTACTACGGCTTTGCCCAGGCCTACAACGCCGGCACGCTGCTGAAGGGGATCGGCCCCGCCTGGACGTTGTGCGTCGAGGTCACCTTCTACGCCTTCCTGCCGCTCTACGCGGCGCTCGTCGCCGGCGCGCTGCGCGGTCGGTCCCGGCGCGTGCAGGTGCGCGCCGAGCTGGCGCTGCTGCTGACGATCACCGTCGCCGTGGTCTGGTACCGCGACTGGCTGCACGTCCATGACCCGATCAGCCCGGTGCTGTTCACGCTGCCCGCCCAGCTTGACTGGTTCGCGGCCGGCATGGCGATGGCGGTGCTCAGCGTCGCACTGCAGGCCGGCGACCGGCGGCCGGCGGCGGTGCGGGTGATCGCGCGGGCGCCGTGGCTGGCGTGGCTGGGCGCGGTGGTCGCGTTCTGGGCGGTCAGCCGCCTGATCGGAGGGCCCCACCCGGTCACCCTGTTCGGCCACGTCGCGCTCCTGTTCAGCCCGCGTGAGGATGTCGGCCTGCACCTGCTCGACACGGCGGTCGCCGCCGGGCTGCTGATCCCCGCGGTGTTCGGCACCGACGGCGGCGGCTGGGTGCGCCGGCTCCTGCTCAACCGGCAGCTGGCCTGGCTGGGGCTGATCTCCTACGGCATCTACCTCTGGCAGCAGCCGCTGCTCAACAAGGCCTGCCAGGCCCACGGCACGATCATCGCCACCACCTGCGGCTTTCACGGCATCGGCGCGCTGCGCGACGCCCCGTTTCCCGCGCTGATCGTGATCGCCGCGATCGTCTCGATCATCTGCGCCGCGGCCTCCTACTACCTGGTCGAGCGGCCGGTGCTGAGGCTCAAGAACCGCCGGCTGGGCCGGCCGCGGGCGGGGCGGCGGGTGGCCGACGCGCGGCGATGAGCGAGCGCTTCGCCTTCCCCCGCGCCGAGCTGCGGCGGCGCACGCTGCGCGGGGTGCTGATCACCGGCGGCTTCCTGGTGGCGATCGACGGGCTGGTGCTCGCCCAGGGGCTGGTCGTGACCCGGCTGCTGGGGCCGGGGCAGGTCGGCCTCTACGGGATCGTGTCGACGTTCGTGGTCTCGATCGTCGCGCTCAAGCGCGTCGGCATCGACGAGGCGTTCGTCGCCCAGGAGGAGGCCGATCAGGAGGCCGAGTTCCAGCGCGCGTTCACCCTGGAGCTGATCGTCGGGCTCGCGTTCACCGCGCTCATCTGCGTCCTGGCGCCCGCGGTGGCCGTCGTCTACCGCGACTCGCGGCTGCTCGGGCTGACCCTGTCGCTCGCCTATCTGCCGCTGACCTTCGCCCTGCAGGCGCCGATGTGGATCTTCCAGCGGCGGATGGACTTCGCCCGACAGCGGGCGCTGCAGGCCAGCCAGCTGCTGGTCGGGCTCGTGGTCACGGTTCCGCTGGCCGCCGCCACCGATCTGGGGGTGTGGTCGATCGTGATCGGCCAGGTCGCCGGCTACTGCGCCTCGGTGAGCTTCGGCCTGCTCGTCAGTCCCTACCGGCCGGCGCTGCACTACGACCCGCCGACGGCGCGGCGCTACCTGCGCTTCTCCGGGCCGGTGCTCGTCTCCACCCTGGGCACGCTGGTGATCGCCGCCGGGTCGGTGCTCGTCTTCAAGCTGCATGGGGGGCTGGCCGCGGCGGGCTTCATCACCGTCGCGGTCACGCTGACCCGCTACGTCGACCGTGCCGACCAGATCGTCACCTCCTCGATCTATCCGGCGATCTGCGCCATCCAGGACCGTCCCGCCGCCCAGGAGGAGCTGTTTGTGAAATCCAACCGCGCGACGCTGGCCTGGGTGCTGCCGTTCGCCGCCGGGGTCGTGTTGTTCGCGCCGGACGCGGTCTCCTTCATCCTCGGTGCGCGCTGGCACCCCGCGGTGGCGCTGCTGCAGGGCCTGGCGATCACCGGGGCGATCTACCAGCTGGGCTTCAACTGGTTCTCGTTCTACCGCGCTCGCGGCGAGACCCGCCCGCCGGCGGTCGAGTCGGTGGTCGGCGCGGTCGCGTTCTGCGCCTTGGCGGTTCCCGGGCTGCTGGTGCACGGGTCGACCGGGTTCGTGGTGGGACGGATCCTGGGCACGGTGATCTCGACCGCGGTGCGCTGGGCCTACGTGCGGCGACTGCTGCCCGGCGTGCGGCTGTGGGCGCTCGCCGGACCGTCGCTGGTGCCGCTGGTGCCCGCGGTCGCCGCCGTGCTGGTGGTCCGCCTGGCCGTCTGGGGCGGCCATCGCTCGCTGGGTCAGGCGATCGGTGAGGCGGTCCTGTTCATCGCCGTCTACGGAGCCCTCGTCGTCCGCCGCGAGCGAGCCCTGATCGTCGAGCTGCGCACCGCGCTGCGGTGACGGCGGCGCGAGTGACCGCGGGCGCTGACTACGCTCCCGCGGTCCGTTCGTGAAGTCCCTGCGCTCTCACCGCCTCGCCGTCCCCCTGGTGCTCACGGCGCTCTCGCTGGTCCTGGCCTTCGTCCAGGACCCCGGCGTCGTCGTCGCCGACACCAAGGTCAACCTCTACGTCGCGCCGGCCCGCTTCCTGTCGGCCGTCGTCTCGGCGTGGACGCCGACGACGACCCTCGGCCACACCTTCAGCGGCCAGTACGAGGGCTACCTGTTCCCGATGGCGCCGTTCTTCGCCGCCGGGCACGGCCTGGCGATCCCGATGTGGATCGTCCAGCGGCTGTGGCTGGCGGCGCTGCTGGCGATCGGCGCCTGGGGCATGGTCGCGCTGATGGACGTCCTGCACGCCCGGCGCCGGGGGCTGGCCCACCTGGTCGCCGGGGCGATGTTCGTGCTCAACCCGTTCGTCATCACCGACATGGATCGCACGTCGATCTCGCTGCTGGCCTACGCGCTGCTGCCGTGGATGCTCGTCGCGGTGCACCAGGGGCTGCGCGACCCCCGGGGCTGGCGCTGGCCGGCGATCCTCGCGCTGCTGATCACCGGCTCGGGCGGTGGGGTCAACGCCGGCGTGCTCGGCTGGGTGATCCTCGGCCCGATCCTGCTGCTCATCTACGAGCGCTGCTTCGGCGACATCGGCCCCGGAGCGCTGAGACCGTATCTGGCCCGGACCGTCCCGTTGGCGATCCTCGCGTCGCTGTGGTGGGTGGTCGGACTGGCGGTCAACGCCGGCCACGGGCCCAACATCCTGCAGTACACCGAGCAGCCGGGGGCGATCTGGAACCCGACCAGCCTGACCGAGTCGCTGCGGCTCATGGGCTACTGGCCCAGCTACTTCGGCCTCTCCTACACGGGCGCCCTGAAGCCCTACTACGCAGACGCCGGCACGCTGCTGTTCTCCCCGCTGGTCGTCGCCGCCTCGCTGCTGGTCCCGGCGCTCGCGCTCGGCGCGTTGCCCTGGACGCTGCGCCGCCGCTACGCGCCGTTCGCGCTCGGGATGCTGCTGATCGGACTGCTGGCGATGACCGCCGGGTTTCCCAACGGCACGCTGCTGCGCCACGGGCTGAGCTTCTCCTACTACCACTTCTCCCTCGTCCAGGCCCTGCGCACGACCTACAAGGCGGGGCCGCTGGTGGCCGTCGGACTGGCCTATCTGGGCGGCGTCGGATCCGATGCCCTGGCCGACCGGGTGGCGGCCGTCGGCGAGGTCGCCCGGCGGCGGGGCGCCCGGATCGGCGTCCTGGCCCTCGGCGTGGCGTTGCTCGTCGGCGGCGCCTGGCCGCTCTTTGAAGGGCGGGGGCTTGACTCGGCACTGGCGCTGCCCCACGGCGTGCCCGCCGCGTGGCGTCAGACCGCGGCCACGCTTGACCGCACGCTGCCCGCACAGGACCGGGCGATGGTGCTCCCCGGCCAGCTGTTCGGCTTCTATGACTGGGGCGGCACCGTCGACCCGATCCTCCCCCAGATCACCGCGCGCCCGGTGACCGAGCGCGGCATCACGCCCTACGCCGACCTGCGCGCCGACGACCTGCAGTGGGGCGTCGACGCGCTGGTCAGCCAGCAGCGGGCGGTGCCCGGCCAGCTGGCGCCGCTGCTGAACCTGATGGGCGTCGGCGCGGTGGTGAGCGGCGCCGACGGCGATCTCAGCCGCAGCGGCGAGCTCTCCCCGGCCGACGCGGCGCGGGTGCTCGCCGGCCAGGGCCTGGGCAGGCCGACCCACGCCGACGGCCCGCGGCGCGCGGTTGCCTCGGCGCCCGGGGAGCTGGCCGCCCCGGTGACCCTGCCCGAGGTGCGTGAGTACCGCACGCCGACGGCCGGCATGCTGCGCGTCCTGCCGCAATCGAAGCCGACGATCCTCGACGGCGACGGCGGCGGGGTCATCGACCTGGCCGCGTTCGGCGAGCTTGACCCCGGCCGGGCGCTGCGCTACGCCGCCGACCTCACGCCGGCCGAGATCCGCGCCGCGGCGCAGACCGGCGCCAACCTCGTGATCACCGATTCCGACCGCCGCCAGGTGTTCGTCACCTCCTCGCTGTTTCAGAACGCCGGCCCGGTGCTCGGCCCCGAGGACCCGATCTCCAACGACTCCGCGGTGCTCAACCCGTTCACCGCCCGGGGCACCGCCGCCCAGACCGTCCAGCAGGTCGGCGGCGGGATCAGCTATGTGCGCGCGCTTGACTCGCCGGGCTTTCCGCAGTTCCCCGAGCACGACGCCTTCGCCGCGATCGACGGCAACCCGCACACCGAGTGGCTGGCCGACCGCCACCTGCAGGGCTTCCAGCGCTACCTCCAGGTCGGCTTCCCCCACCCGCGGTCGGTCTCCTCCGTCAACCTCACCCCGTTTGACAACCCGCGCGCCGACGTCCGGGCGGTCACCGTCAACGGCCACCGCTTTGCGGTCAGGCCGGGGGTCAACCACCTCGTGCTCGGGCTGCGCCACGTCTCGCAGCTGACGGTGGCGCTCACCTCCGTCACCCATCCGCTCGTCCGCGCCGGTGGCGGCGGCGGGATCACCGAGCTGGCGATCCCCGGCGTGCACCCCACTCAGACCCTGCGGCCGCCGGTGCTCATCCAGCAGGCGCTCGCCGGCGCCGATCTGGACCGCGACGCGCTCACCTACCTGTTCTCGCGCGTCACCGGCGACCGGCCGTTCGCCCGCCAGCCCGTCGAGCCCGACCCCGAGCTCGGGCAGATCGACTATCCCGGCGACGGCGAGACGGTGCTCTCCCGGAGCCTGACGCTCCCCGCGGCGCGACGGTTCAGCGCGTCGGCGTGGATCACCGCCGCGGCGACCGCCAGCGACGCGGCGCTGGACCGGCTCGTCGGCTACCGCGGCTCGGCCAGCTTCACCTCCTCCTCGCGATTCGCCAGCCGACCGGGATACCGGGCATCCTCGGCGTTCGCGGCGGGAGCGCCGGCGAGCGGATGGGTCGGCGAGGAGACTCCCGTCCAGGGCGACTGGCTGCAGGTCAGCTCCCCGCAGCTGCTCAGCGCGTCGCGGTTGCGGCTGCGCCGCTCCTCGGCCGACGTGCGCCACCCGACCGAGATCGACGTGAGCTGGCCGGGGGGATCGACGGGCCCGCTGGCGGTCGCCGCCAGCGGCGCGGTGCGGCTGGGGCAGACCGTGCGCGCCCACCGGCTGCGGATCACCGTGCTCGCCTCGCGCGGCGGCGCCGCCGGGGTGCGCGCGGTCGGCATCGGCCGGGTGCTCGGCATCCGCGGCCTGGGTCGCGTGCACGTTCCCGCCACCGGATCGCTGCCGCGCCGCTGCGACGGGCCCTCGCTGACCGTCGGCGGTCACACGATCGCGCTCGCGGTGCGGGGCTCGATCGCGGCCTTCGACGCCGGGCAGCCGCTGCGCGCGCGGTCCTGCGGCGCGCCGGTTGCGCTACCGGCGGGGCCGACGACGCTGCGCGGGCGACCCGGGCCGCTGGCGGTCGACCTGCTCTCGCTGCACTCCCCCGCCCCGGCTCCCGTCGCCGCCGCGGCGGGCGGCGGCGCGGTGCTCGCGCCGGGCCATGTCGGCAACGGCTCGGTGACCGGCGCTGCGGTGAGCGCGAACGGGCCGTCGTGGTTGATGCTCGGGCAGAGCTATGACCCCGGCTGGCGGGCCACCTGCGACGGGCGCTCGCTCGGCGCCCCGGTGCCGCTGCAGGGCTACGGCAACGGATGGCGGCTGGACCACGGCTGCAGGACGCTGAGCTTCGCGTTTGCCCCCAACTCCGAGCTGCTGGACTCCGACGTCCTGTCGGGCGCGGTCTGCGCGGTGCTGCTGGGGCTGCTGGGGTTGCTGGCGGTCCGCCGCCGGCGGGGCGGGCCGACAGACCGCGCGGCGGAGCGGCTGCGCGATTCCGCCCCGCGAGACCGCGCGGCGGACCGGCTGCCCGATCTCGCCCCGGCCCGGACGCCGGCCCGCTGGTCGGCCCGGAGAGCGCTCGCCGCGGCGGTGATCGGGGCCGGCGTGCTCGGCTTCGTGTTCGCGCTGCGCGCCGGGATCGTGCTCGGGCCGCTGGTCGGCCTCGCGCTGTGGCGCGGCGTGGGCGAGCGCTGGACGACGCGCCTGGCCGGCCTGCTGCTGGTGATCGTGGTGCCCGCGATCTACCTCCTGGATCCGGTCGCCAACCTGGGCGGCTTCAACCCCAACTACGCCAACCACGAGATCTACGCGCACTTCGTCGCGGTGCTCGCGGTGTGCGCGCTGGCCTATGCGCTCGTGCGGGTGCTCGCCGACATGCGCGCGGCGCGCCGGTAGTCAGAGGCGATCGTGTCGGCGCGGCCGGGCCCGGTGACCCGCCAGACGACGGTCAGGCGATCCGGGTCCTGGATCAGATAGAGGCCGCGGTAGAGATCGGGACCGCAGAGGTGACGGGCCTCGCAGCGGCCGTCGGCGAGGTCCAGGGCGTGAAACGGGCGCCCGTCGTCGAAGCAGACCTCCCAGCCGGCCGCGGCGGGGACGATCCGGTAGGCGCGGCTCGCCGTGCCGGCGTACCCGCCCAGGCGCAGCCGGCCGGTCTCCTGCCAGCGCAGGTCCGGCCCCTCGGCGACAAAGCGCGCCACCCCGGTGAACGCCTCCGCGTCGTCGTTGATCTGGCGCGACACCGACCACTCGCCGGCCAGGAACGCGACCAGGCCGACCGGCGTCAGTAGGGCCACGGTCCCGATCGGTGCCCCAGCAGCCGCGCCGCGTCCGGCCGGTGGGCGACGAGCGCCACCTTGACCGCGAGGTTGCGCACGAACCAGGGCAGCTGGGCGAGACCGCGGGCCAGCTCGGCCGCGCGCGCAACGCCGCTGAGCGCCGGTCCGCGCCGGTACTCGGCCAGCGAGCCGTCGCGTCCGCGGTAGCGCCACCCGTCGCGGCCGATCACGTGGGCGAACAGGGCGACGGTGACCCCGATCGAGGAGAACGCGTCGTGGACGAGCAGCCCGCCCCCCGGCGCCACCCGGGCGCCCCAGCGGCGCAGGTCATCGCCCGCGGGCCGGATCCGGTGCGCGCCGTCGACGTAGAGCAGCGCGATCGCACCCTCGACCTCGCCCAGCGCCTGCGCCGAGCGCAAGCGGACGTGCCGGACCCGCATCGAGACCCCGCAGCGCTGCAGGTTGGCCAGGAACGCGGCGTGGTCGGCGGCGCCGCGCTCCGGCATGTCGGCCAGCTCCTGGGGGCCGCGGTCACCGCCGAGGTGGGGATCGATCGCGACCACGGTCACCCCCGCGGGCGCCGCGGAGGCGAGCACGATCGTCGAGCGCCCGCGGAAGCTGCCGATCTCCACGATCTGCGCGTCGGGCTCGACCCCGGCGGCCGCGTTCCACAGGCGCCGGGCCTGGGCGTCGGTGAGCCAGCCCTCGACGTCGGCGATCGCGGCCAGAGTCGCGTCCCGGCCGGCGGCGCCGGTGGCCGTCACGCCGGGCGCTCGGCGATCAGGCGGGCGCGCAGCCGCTGGCGCAGCGGGCGCGCGACGGTCTGCGCGGCGGCCGAGATCACCGCCAGGTTGGCGCCCGCGGTCGCGTCCCAGCTGAAGGTCTGCGCCCGCTGCGCCGCGGCGCGGCCGAGCGTGTCGCGCAGCTGCGGCGAGGCGATGATCTCCCGCACCCGCTCGGCGAGCTGCTCGGGGTCGTCGGCGAGGTAGCCGGTCTGGCCGTGGACGATCGATTCGGGCAGTCCACCCACCGGGAGGGCGACGCTCGGGGTCCCGCGCATCGCGGCCTCCATCACGGTCAGACACCACCCCTCGGCCGAGGATGCGGTGAGCGAGACCCAGGCGCGGTCATAGAGCTCGGCTTTGCGCCGCTCGTCGACGAACCCGTGCAGGGTGACGCGGTCGCCGAGCCCGCGCGCGGCGATCTCGGCCTCCAGCACCGGCTGATGGTCGCCCTCGCCGGCGATGTCCAGGCGCGCCTCGGGAAGCCGCGCGAGCACGTCGAGCACGACCTCGATGCGCTTGTACTGCTTGAGCCGGCCGAGGTAGAGCAGCGTCGGCGTCGCCGCCTTGGGCGCCGGATCAAACCGCTGCTGCTCGACGCCCAGGTAGGCGACGTGGATGTTGTCGGCGGGCACGCCGAGGCCGATCAGGTCAGCGCGCGCCGACCGTGAGATCGTGAGCACCGGGGTATCGCGGTAGAGGTGGCGCAGCGGCAGCCGCTCGAGCAGGATCGCCGCCGCGCGGCCGGTCCGTCCGAGCTCATAGACGTAGTGGTCCTGGTGGACGTGGTGGCAGATGACCACCCGGGGGATGCGCAGCCCCGGCCACAGCGAGGTGAAGAAGGCGATGCCGTTGATGACCTCGACGATCACGTCGGCATCGGCCCCCACCCGCCGCACCAGGACCTCCCAGGCGGCGCGCGGAAACACGGTCAGCCGGGTGCCGACGTGGTGCAGCTCCAGCCCGGGCGCGGGCCGCTCGACCCGTTGGGCCCCGGGGTAGTCGCCGGAGATGATCGTGACCCGGTGGCCCCAGTCCAGCCAGCGGGAGACCTGCCCGTACAGGTTGGTGCCGGTCCCGCCGCCCTGCGGGTGGGTCCAGTCGCGGTCAGACAGGATCAGGATGTGGAGCGCGTCGGTGGGGGCATCAGTGCCGGACACGAGCGCCCACGGTATCCAACGGCGCGGGGAAGGCGCCCCGGCGATGATCTACCGTACGCCGCGTGACCGCCTCCTCCGGCTCCGTCGCCAGCCCGCCGCGCGCGCGGGGACTGGCCCGCGGACTGACGCTGTGGCGGCTGTTTCGCGCCGAGCAGACCGATCCCGAGCCGTTCTACCGTCTGCTCGCCGCCGAGGCCGCCGAGGACCTCGACCGCCGCTACGGGCCGCTGGCCGCGACGACGGTCGTCGACCTCGGCTGCGGGCCCGGCTACTACACCGCGGCGCTGCGCGACCGCGGCGCGCACGTCATCCCCGTCGACAACGATCCGGACGAGATGGGGCTGGCCGGCGAGCCGCCGCCGGGCGCGGTGTTCGCCGACGCCGGAGCCCTGCCGCTCGACGATGCCAGCGTCGACGGGGCGTTCTGCTCAAACCTGCTGGAGCACACGCCGTCGGCGGCGCCGATCGTCGCCGAGATCGCGCGGGTGCTCAAGCCCGGGGGCTGGGGCTACATCTCCTGGACCAACTGGTATTCGCCCTGGGGCGGCCACGACATGAGCCCCTATCACTTCCTCGGGCCCCGGCTGGGCCCATGGCTGTATCAGCGCCGCCACGGCCGCCCGCGCAAGCACGCCTACGGCGAGACCCTGTGGGCCTGTCACATCGGCACCACCCTGGCCCTGGTGCGCCACCAGCCGGGGCTTGAGATCGAGCGGGTCGAGCCGCGCTACTGGCCGCGGCTGGCGTTCATCTGCCGGATCCCGGGGCTGCGCGAGCTGCTGACCTGGAACTGCGTCATCCGCGTGCGCCGGCGGTGAGCCGGATCGGCACCGGCGCGATCCGGGTGCTCGTGGCGGCAGTCGCGCTGATCGCCTGTGCCTGGTATGCGTTGTGCATCCACCAGAACGACGACCTGTCGGCGGCGACCAGCGTCGCCGAGCAGGCGCATCCGACTGCCGCCCAGGTGCGCCACGCCGACGCCCTGCTGTCCAGCGCCGCGGTGCTCAATCCCGACCGCACCGTCGCGATCACCCGCGCCCAGGTGGCGCTGGTCGCCGGGCACCCGTCCCGGGCGCGCGCGATCCTCGCCCGGGTGGTCAGCGCCGAGCCCGACAACTTCGACGCCTGGACCGAGATGGTCCGGGCCTCGGCCGACGACCGGACCGAGCGGGAGATCGCCTTCGCCAAGGTGCTCTCGCTCGACCCGCCCGTCAAGGGCTCCTGAGCGGCGTCAGAGCGCGGCGGCGACCGCCGTCCACACCCGGCGGTCAAACGCCATCCCGATGTGGCTGGTATCGACCTCGACGTGGGTGGCGGCCGGGTCCAGGCACGCCCGCCAGCGCACGATCTCGTCGCTGCGCGAATACAGCGAGCAGAAGCCGACGCCGGCCGGGAACGGAGCGGTGAGCGCCGCCGTCGTCTGAGCGCAGCAGCGGCCTCGCAGGCAGCGCAGGCTGAACATCCCCGGCATCCCGGCGGTTCCCAGCAGGCCCACGGCGCCGACCGACGCCCACGTGCGAGACCGGATCGCCAGCTGATCGGTGAGCGGCGAGCCGAGCGTGACAAGCGTGTCGACGAGCTCGGGATACAGGACGGTGAGCGCCCGGCCGACCGCGCCGCCGCGGCTCTGGCCGACGATCAGCGCCGGCCGGCCATGCTCCTCGACGGCGTCGCAGAGCCGCACACGCAGGCGCTCCACGGTCGGCTCCAGACAGTCGATGTTCCAGTTGATGCCGCTGGGGACCGGCGCCCAGCCGCCCCCGCGCAGCCAGGCCGCCATCCGCGTCAGGCTGGCGTCGCCGGCGAGAAAGCCGGGGATGAGCATCACCGGGCGCCCGTGGCCCGCGGGCGGATCGGGCCAGGTGGCGCGCTCGCGCGTCGAGAGCCACTCCCGGGCGATCCGGGGCCCGGACAGGCCCCATCGCGCAGGGGCGGCGACGACATCCGTGCTCACGGCATCGGATTATGCCCGGCCCAGCTGGCCCGCACCTGCGAGCGGTGACCGAGCGCGCCCGGCCCCCGGATCGGCTGGGCGGGGACGACCAGCTCGATCGCGACCGCGGCGGGCGGCCGGTGGCGGACGGCACCGGGGACGAGCGTCAGGCCCTGCGCGAGCGCCCGCAGATGCCCGCGGAGGCGGCGCCGGCGGGCAGCCAGCGCCAGCAGCGCGGCCTGGCGATAGGCGACCTGGGGCAGCCACCGCAGCGGAAACCACTTGGCGACGAGCAGCAGCGTGTTGCGCGCCACCCACCGCTGATGGGCGCCCGGCCGGGTCTCAGAGCCCTCGCCGGCGTGGTGGGCGACGACCGGCTCATAGGCGCAGCGCCAGCCGGCGGCGCGGAGCGCAAGGGCGAGGTCGGCGTCCTCCAGGTAGATCACGTAGCGCTCGTCAAAGCCGCCGACCGCGGTGACGGCGCTGCGCCGATACACAGCCGCGCCCGCGCACGCGCCGAACACCTCGCCGGGCACGTCGAAGCGGCCGTCATCGCGATAGCCCCGGCCGCGCTGCACGCAGGCGCCGTCGCGGCGCAGGACGTCGCCGGCGTCATACACCGTGCGGGGATCGTCGAGCGCGAGCATCTTGCAGGCGACCGCCGCCACTCCGGGGTCGGACTGCAGCCGGGCCGCCATCCGCTTCAGCCAGTCCTCGGCGAGCACGACGTCGGGGTTGACGAGCGCCACCCATTCGCCGGCGGCAGCCGCGATCCCCCGGTTGGCGGCGTGGGCAAAGCCGGTGTTGGCGCCCAGCGCGAGCACGCGGACCTCCGGATGGCGACCGGCCAGCCACTGAAGCGTTCCGTCGGCCGAGCCGTTGTCGACGACGATCACCTCGGCGGCGGGTGCGGTCTGGGCGCTCAGCGACTCCAGCAGCCCGGGCAGCCAGCGCCGGGCGTTGAAGGTCGGCACGACGACGCTGGTCGCGCCGGCGATCATGCCGGGGTCAGCGCGAGCGGCTCGGTCGGCTGGGCGGGCTCGGCCGTGTCGGCGGGCTCGGCATCGGCGTCGGTGGCGGCGACGGCCACGATCAGGCCGGCGAGGACGATCGCCACCAGCGTCAACGCGGGCATCTCCCAGTCCCAGTCCAGCGGCGCGTGCGCCACGTAGGCGACGAACGCCGCCGCCGGGCCGGCGGTCAGCGCCGACCGCCGCAGCGCCCGGCGCGCGCTCTCCAGCACGCCGAGCAGAAACGCGGCGAGCGCGAGCGCGCCGACGATCCCCAGCTCGGCGAGCGTCTGCAGCGGCAGCGAGTGGGCGTCGACGGCGAACTCCTCGATCGGGCGCCAGCGCAGCCAGTACAGCTGCCAGTTGCCGGCGCCGACGCCGCGCAGCGGCTCGTGGCTGAACGCGCGCAACGCGACCCCCCAGTAGTCATAGCGATTGCTGCGCAGGCTGACCAGCCGGCTGGCGCCGCCCGACAGGGCCGTCGAGGCTCCGTCGGTCTCATTGGCGCCGACGACGATCGCCAGCGCCAGACCGGCGCAGATCAGGACGGTGGCGATCAGGCCGCGGTGGGCGGGCATCCGCAGGGGCCGCTCGCGGACGCGGGTGATCGCGGTCGCCTGGGTCGCGGCGGCCAGCGCGGCGACGACGCACAGCACGGCGAGGACGATCGCCCCCTGATGCTCGCGGTGAGCCAGCGTCCCGTCCAGGCTCGTGACCCCGTGCAGCGGCGCCGCGGCGGCGGCGCTCAGCACCCCGGCGCCGACGCAGATCAGGACGCCGGCCAGCTGCTCGCGGCGCGGCACGATCGCGATCAGCGCGATCAGTCCCGCGACGCCTGCGAACAGCGCCCCGCGCGAGAACGACGTGTAGACGCCGAGTCCCAGCGGTGCCGCGGCGGCGGCCGCGAGCATCCGCACCGCTGCGGGCCGCGCTCGATCGCCGGCCAGGCGCGCGCACAGCACGAGTCCGATCGCCGCCAGCTCGCCCATCGCGTTCCAGTAGGTGAGCGGCTGCTCGAGGCGACCGAGCGCGCTCACCGAGCGTGCGTAATGCAGAACGCCGGGCAGCAGCCGGCCGGCGAGCCCGTAGCCGATCACCACCGCGGCGCCGAGGGCGAGGACCGGCTCGGCGGCGGTGCGCACGCGCGGCTCGCCCATGACCAGCACCGCCGCCAGCAGCGCCCCGGCGTAGAGGACGACGATCTGGGAGGCCTGATAGGC
>CAZZYU010000022.1:25925-31778 GCA_964658375.1 uncultured Acetobacteraceae bacterium
AGCAGCGCCAGGCCGCCGAGCGCCAGCAGCGGCCCGCGCCCGCGCGGCAACCGGCCTCCGAGCGCGACCGCGGCGAGCACACACGCCCAGGCCAGCACGCCCGCCCACACCCGTGGCCCTTCGAAGTAGGCCCCGGTCAAGAAGGCCAGGACGGTGGGGCCGATCAGCACCAGCGCCCCGCAGACGCTCAGCGCCGCCCTGCGCACGTCAGCGGTGGGGATCCCGAGATGCCCGGCGGACCAGACGCGTCGAGGCCAGTGGTCGGCGGATCGTCTGCGCCGCCCGCGAGCCCTCGCGCAGCGCCTGGGCGACCTCGCGGCGGACGCCGCGCCGGAAGGTGGCGGCGTCGAAGCGCCGCGCCTGGGCGACGCACGCCTGCGGATCGACTGCGCCGTCGTCAAAGCCGGCGACCGTGACGGCCAGCTCGGCGGCGCCGCCTGACCACAGCGCCCCGGTGACGCCGTCTCGGACGGTCTCCAGGGCTCCACCCCCGGCCCGGGCGATCACCGGCCGTCCGGCGGCCTGGCTCTCGACCGCGGCGATCCCGAACTCCTCGACCGACGTGACGATCAGCGCCCGAGCGCTCTGGAGCACCTCGGCGACCGCCGCGTCGCTCAGCCGCCCGGCGAAGCGCACCGTCGGTCCGGCCATCCGTCGCAGCCGCCGGCCGTCGGGCCCGTCGCCGATCACGACCAGGGGGCGCCCCAGCACGTTGAACGCCTGCACAGCGTCCGCGATCTGCTTGTGGGCCATCAGCTCGGAGACGATCACGTAGTCCTCACCGACCGGCCCCGGCGCGAAGCGGGAGGTGTCGACGGGGGGATGCACGATCCGCGCCTCACGGCCGAAATAGGCCGAGATCCGCGCCTGCGTGACCTGGGAGTTGGCGATGTATCGGTCGGTGCGCTGGGCGGCGATCCAGTCCCACTGGCGCCACTGGCGAAACGCGGCGCGCAGCACGGTCCGGCTGACCGGACCGCGGTCGGCCAGCGCCTGCGCGCGGTTGTTCCAGGCGTAGCGAAACGGGTTGTGGCAGTAGCAGACGTGGACGGTCTGCTCGTCGCAGAGGACCGCATGGGCCCACGCCGAGGAGCTGGACACGACAAGGTCATAGGCCGACAGGTCCAGCGACTCGATCGCCGACGGATAGAGCGGCAGCAGCGCCCGGAAGGTGCGCGCCGACGGCTTGAGCCGCTGCAGGAACGAGGTGTGGATCCGACGATCGGCGAACCACCCCTCGGTCCCCTCCTCGTCGTAGACGGCGGTGAAGATGTCGGCCTCGGGCCACATCCGGCACAGCTCCAGGAAGACGCGCTCCGCGCCGCGCACGTCGAGCAGGAAGTCGTGCACCAGGGCCACCCGTGGAGTCTCGGGCGGACGTGTGCTCTCGTGCCCCATCGCGGCCAGTCTATGGGCTGCAGGCGCGGTACGGTCCCGTCCACCGTGGGCCCGCTCGTGTTCGCCAGCTACTCCGGGCTGCTCGGTGGCGCCGAGCGCGTGCTGCTGGACTGGGCGGCCGCGGCGCCGCCCGGATCGGTCCTCGCCTGCCCATCCGGACCGCTGGCCGACGCGGCTCGGCGCCAGGGGATGACGGTGCTCACGCTGCGCGGCGGCGATCTGGAGCTGCGCGGCGGCGCCCGCGTCGCCGGGCGGGCGGGAGCGGCGCTCGCGGTCCACGCCGGCCAGCTGCGCCGGCTGGTGCGCGGACTGGATCCCGCGCTCGTCGTCGCCTGGGGGATGCGCCCGGCGCTGGCCTGCGCGACCGTTCCCGGGCTGCGGTTCGCGTTTGCCCACCACGACTTCCTGCCCGCCGGCCGGGTCGGGGCGGCCGTCCGCTGGGCGGCGCGACGGGCGGCGCTGGTCACCGTGCCCTCGGCGGCGGTGGCGGCCGACCTCGGCGACGTCGCCGTGCCGGTGGCGGTGGTGGCGCCGGGGGTCGAGGCGGCGCGGTGGTCGGCGATCGGGCCGCCGCCGCCCGGTCCGCCCGAGGTGCTGGTGCTCGGAGCGCTGACGGCATGGAAGCGACCCGAGCTGGCGCTCGAGATCGTGGCTCGCGCCCGCGCGACGGTGCCCGAGCTGCGCTTGAGATTCGTCGGCGGACCGCTGACCGAGGCCGATCAGGCGACCGCCGAAGCGGTGGTGCGCCGCGCGGCGGCGCCCGATCTGGCGGGCGCGGTGACGATCGTCGGTCCGGTCGCCGACCCGGCCGGCGAGCTGGCCCGGGCGACCTGCCTGCTGCACTGTGCCGAGCGCGAGCCGTTCGGGCTCGTCGTGCTGGAGGCGATGGCGGCCGGGCGGCCGGTCGTCGTTCCGGCGGCCGCCGGGCCGGCCGAGATCGTCGATCCGACGTGCGGGATCCGGTATCCGCCGGGCGACGCGGCCGCGGGAGCGGCCGGGCTGGCCGAGGTCGTCGGCGAGCCGGCACTGGCGCGGACGATGGGCGCCGCGGGACGGCGGCGAGCGACCGCCCAGTTCGGACTGCAGCGGTCGCGTGAGCGGTTCGCCGAGGCGCTGGCGCCCCTGGTGGGGGCGGTGCCCGCGGTGGGTCCGGTCGGCTCCGAGCCATGTGCTGATAACGGCGCGGCGCCGCTCACGATCCTCACCGTGACCCACAACTCGGCGGCCGACCTGCAGCGGCTGCTGGACTCGGCGCGGCGGTGGCTGCCCGGCGTCCCGGTCGTCGTCGTCGACAGCGGCTCGACGGACGCGAGCGTCGCCGTCGCTCGCGGCGGCGGCGGTGGTGGCGGCGGCGCCGGCGGCGGCGGCGCGGTGACCGTGATCGAGCTCGGCGACAACGTCGGTTTCGGGCGGGCCTGCAACCGCGGCCTGGCCGAGGTGGTCACCCCGGCGACGGCTCTGCTCAACCCCGACGTCGAGCTGCTCGACGGCTCGCTGGCCGCGCTTGCCGCCGAGGCGCTGCGCGAGGACCGGCCGCCGCGGCTGCTTGCCCCGCGGGTGCTCGACGGCGACGGCGGGATCCAGGACACGGTCCATCCGGCGCCGGGCTCGGTCGCCGACCTCGTCCGGGCCGTCGTGCCGGGCGCGCTGGTCGGGGGACGGCCGGGGCGGATGCTGGCCCCGTGGCGGTCAGCCGCGCCGCGCCGGGTCGGCTGGGCCGTCGGCTGCGCGCTGGTCGCCGCCACGACGACGCTGCGCGACCTGGGTCCCTTCGACGAGTCGCTCTTCCTCTACGGCGAGGACCTGGAGCTCGGCCTGCGCGCGGCGCGCGAGGGCGTCCAGACCTGGCTGTGGCCGGCGGCCCGGGTCGTGCACCACCGCGCCCATGCCAGCGCCCGTGCCTTCGGCGGTGAGCCGTTTGAGCGACTGGCTCGGGCCCGCCACGACGCCGTCGCGCGCGGGCGTGGCGCCGGGTGGGCGCGCCTGGACGACCGCGCCCAGGCGCTGACGTTCACCACCCGGATCGTCCTGCGCCGGCTCCTCGGACGGTCGGCGGGCCGAGAGCGCCGGCAGCTGGCCGCGGTGCGGGGCCTGCGCCGGTGAGCCGGCGCGGTTGGGGCGCCGGCGCGCTCGCGCTCGGCGTCGCGCTGCTCGTCGCCGCGGTCGTGATCGGCGTGCGGCTCGCCACCCGGTCGCCAGCGCCGCGCCGCACACCGACGGTGAGCACGACCGTGACACCGGTCCCGGCACCGGCGCCCGCGCGGCCGGCGCCGGCCGGCCTCCAGCTCGGCGCCTCGGTCAACCGGCTGTTCAACGACGGGACTCAGACGCCGGCGCAGATCACCGCCCAGCTGGCGGCCCTGCACGCGACCGGCGCCACGCTGGCGCGCTCGGACGCGCTCTGGGAGGCCAGCGAGCCGGCAGCGCCGATCGACGGGGTGCACCACGACGACTGGAGCTTTGACGACACGATCGCCGCGGATCTGGCGAGCGCCGGTCTGCAATGGCTGCCGATCCTCGACTACTCGGCGCCGTGGGCCCAGTCGATCCCCGGCCAGGATCACTCGCCGCCGGCCTCGGATGCCGATTACGCCGCCTACGCCCAGGCGTTCGCCGCCCGCTACGGGACCGGCGGGAGCTTCTGGACCACGCACCCCGAGCTGCCCGCCGACCCGGTTGCGGCGATCGAGATCTGGAACGAGCCTGACAACGCGCAGTTCTGGGTGCCGCGTCCGGATCCGGCGGCCTACGCCGCTCTGTATCTGGCGGCGCGCGGCGCGATCGACGCGGTCGATCCGTCGGCCCGGGTGATCGTCGGCGGGCTCGTGCACCCGGCGGCCTTCCTGCCCGCGATGCTCCACGCCGCCCCGGCGCTCGCCGGCCACATCGACGGCGTCGCCATCCACCCCTACGGCGATCCGGCGGTCGTCCTCTCCCGGGTCTCGGGCGCCCGCGCGGCGATGACGTCACTGGGCATGGGGTCGGTGCCGCTGTACGTGACCGAGTTCGGCTGGACGGTCTCGCCGCCGGGCGCCCCGGACTACGCGCCGGCCGCGCGGCGGCCCGGCGACATCCAGTCGACGCTGACCGCGCTCGGCCACAGCGACTGCGGCCTGGCGGCGGTGCTGCTCTACACCTGGGTGACCCCCGAGCGCGACCCCGGCGACAGCGGCGACTGGTATGGCATCCATGCCGTCGGCGTCCCCGGGGACACCGTCGCCGGGGATGCGGCGGCCAGCGCGGCGTTCGCCGCAGGTCTACGCGCCGCTCGCGCCCCGGCTCCGACGCGGGCCATCTGTCACGGCTGACGGCGGACGGTCAGCGGATGCAGTCGGTGGCCAACGCACCCTTGCGGGCGCACTTCTCCAGCGACAGCGCGCCGTGGCGGAACGCCGCCAGGGCCGGCTTGACGCGCACCGCTCCGTTCTGAAACGCGAGCAGCCCGGCGAACGTGAAGGCGGGGCCCTTCTTGGCCTCGGCGCCCATCCACGTGTAGTAGTCAAAGCCGGCGAGATGCAGCGACTGGTAGTCGGCGGCGATCATCGGCAGCAGCGCCGCGATGTTGCGCGCCTGCCCGGCCTCGGTGGTGAGGAAGTCGTAGGGCTGGCTGGTCCTGCCCTTCGCCGACGGCCAGCTGACCTCGGTGGCGAGCAGCGGCTTGGTGGCGTCGCCGAAGCGACTCATCGCGTTGCGCGTATACCGCAGGTAGAGGATCACGTTGGCCGGATACCTGGTGAAGCCGTTCACCGCCGCGATGTCGAACAGGCCGCCGGCACCCGGGTACTGATAGATCTGGCCCAGCGCCTTCCAGGCGGTGTTGGTGAGCGCACCGAGCACGACCTTGGCGCCGGGGTCGGCGCGCTTGATCGCCGCGTGGCTGGCGCGCAGCAGCGACACGTAGCCGGCGGCGAACGGCTGGCGCCAGTAGTAGTCCTGGTTGGGCTCGTTCCAGATCTGCCATTCGCGCACCGGCCGCTTGGGGATCTGCGGGTTTGCGGCCCAGAAGCTCCCGTGCGGGCCGTACCGGCCGATCAGGGCCGTCAGGTAGGCGGCGTAGGGCCCGTCGGTCTTCGGGTAGTCGACGCCGGCGGGGTTGTGGACCGCGTCCCAGCTCGGCGCGTACAGGACGGTCGGCAGCACCGCGATGTGCAGGCGCGCGGCGTCACCGACGACCTGATCGGTCGTCGAGAAGTCGACCGGCACGCCGTCGACGTCGGTGTACTGGCTCTGGTCGGCGGTCGGCACCTGCGAGAGCGATCGATACGGCTCGGCGGCCGCCCAGTTGAACGCGATGCGGATCGTCTGCACGCCGTTGGCGACCATCGAGCGCATCTGGTTGGCGAGGTTGAGCGAATTGCCCGAGACGATCAGCGGGCCGTCGACGTCGACGCCGACAAACCCCGCCGGGACCGCCGGCGCCGGCAACGACGAGACGTGCCGGACCGTCACGTCGAA
>CAZZYU010000022.1:31788-34803 GCA_964658375.1 uncultured Acetobacteraceae bacterium
CGCGGTGGCGGTCGGCGTCGGGCCCGACGCGGTGGCGGCGGTCGCCCGGCCGCCCGACAGGGTCGCGATCAGCACGGCGATCATCACCCCGGCGAGCGCCACGGCGGTGGCACGGACGCGCGCGCGGTGATCTGCGGGGATGAGGCGGCGGGCCATCGAGAACTCCGAGCTGGGCGTCAGGACCGGCGGGCCTGAAGTCGCAGGCCCAGTCCGGTGGCGAGCATCACCGCGCCGAAGCCGGCTGCCATCCACGTGTCATAGCCGGTGTAGGGCAGCGACGAGCTCGTGCCCGCGACCGTGGCGGTCGGCTGCGAGCCGGTCGACGTCTGTGCGGGAGCGGGATCGGCGGCCGTGGGGGTCGCCGCGGGTGTGGTGGCGGAAGCGGGGGTCGTGGCGGGCGTGGTGGCGGTCGCGGTGTCCCGCGCCGCGGACGTGGTCGTCGTGCCGGCGCCGAACGGGTCGGTGTACTGCTGATCGCCGGCCGAACCCCCGGCGAGGGCGACCGCCGGGGCGCCGAGGGCGAGCAGGCCAAGCAGCAGGCACGCGACGATCATGAGGCGGGAGCGAAGCACGGCGCGAGTATGCCAAGCGCGACATCGCCGCGGCGCGGGCGGTGGCGCGGCGCTATCGTCGCCACCGCCGCCACGCGGGCTCGCAAACCGGTGTTTTGCAGGATCTCTTGCAGGACCAGGATCTCACGCCGACAGAGCGACGGCCCGTGTTAGGGTGCGCAGCGCCGCACCGCTGGAGACCGTGACACCGCGGTCAGGCAGCCGTTCTGACCATGACCTCACGCCTCCGACATCCCTGGACCCTGCGCGCCGCCACGCTGCTGTCGGTCGGCGCCGCGTCGCTCGGCAGCGGGATGACCCCGAGCGGCTCGGCCGACCTCCAGAGCCAGATCAGCGCCGCCAGGACGACCGCGGGCACCTATCGCGCGCAGGTCGACGCCGACTCCCGGCAGATCCAGGGCACCGACAACGGCCTGGCCGACGCCCAGACCCGGCTCACCCATCTGCAGGACGCGCTGAACCTGCGCATCGGCGAGCTGCGCGGCGTTCAGGGCTCGCTGCTGCGTTCGCGCGATCGCCTGGTGAACCTGGAGGACCGTCTGCATCTGGCGACCCAGGCGCTGTCGGCCAACCTCGTCGCCGGGTACGAGGGCGCCAAGCCCGACTTGATGACGGTGATCCTCAGCTCCCACGGCTTCGGACAGCTGCTGGACCAGGTCGGATTCCTGCAGCGGGTCGGAAACCAGGACGCGGCGATCGTCGGCTACACCCGCACCGCCCGCCGCGAGGTCTCCCAGGAGACCACCCGCCTGGCCGGGCTGGAGACCCGCGACCGCCGGCTCGCCAATCAGGTCCTCGGCCAGCGCAACCAGGTGGCCGCTCTGCAGACCGCTCTGCAGCGCCAGCGCGTCCAGGAGATCGCGCGCCGGGCACGGGCCGCCGGCCGCTACCAGGCCGAGCGCGGGCACATCGACGCCCTGCAGCGTCAGATCAACGCGCAGGAGCGACGGGCCGCCCAGGCCGCCGTCCAGGCGGTCCGGACCGGCAACGCCAACGTCGGCGGAATCGCGGTCGACACCGCCGGAATGGTCCAGGCCCCGGCCGGCGCGCCAGAGGCCGTCCGTCAGATCATCGCCGCCGGCAACGCGATCGCGACCCTTCCCTACATCTGGGGCGGCGGCCACGGCTCCTTCCAGGCAGACGGCTATGACTGCTCGGGCTCGGTCAGCTACGTGCTGGCCGCGGCGGGCCTGCTGACCGCCCCGGAGGTCTCCGGGGACTTCATGAGCTACGGCGATCCCGGCGCCGGCCAGTGGGTGACGATCTACGCCAGCAACGGCCACGTCTGGCTGGACGTCGCCGGCTGGCGCTTTGACACCGTCGCCCTGGCCGAGACCGGAACCCGCTGGTCACAAGGCGGCGGCGAGTACGCCGGCTTCGTCGCCCGCCACCCGCCGGGGCTGTAGCGGCGGGGGGCGAAGATCCGCCGGGGAGCCGGACCCCGAGCGGGCACTGGCGCCCGCCGCCGGTCACGGGCGCCGGGGCACCGTGAGGCGTCCGGGGGTGTGGGTGTCGGGGGCGTGGGGGTTGTGCGTGCGGGGCGTCTACGCCGCGGCGGCCCGGCGAC
The DNA here is from genome assembly GCA_964658375.1 of uncultured Acetobacteraceae bacterium. GTDB lineage: Bacteria > Actinomycetota > Thermoleophilia > Solirubrobacterales > Solirubrobacteraceae > Palsa-465. The sequence continues at coordinate 33,928 of CAZZYU010000022.1, forward strand.
GGGATTTTCGTCCCACCCGCCACCCCGGCGAGGGGATCAGGGCAGAAGTGGCAGTGCGAATGCCGAAACGTCCCAACCCACCGACGCGCGGCGACGAGTGGGACGAAAAGTCCCCCTCGTCGCCCGTCATCGGACGCGTCGGTCGCTACTTGGCGGCAGCGAGGATCGCTGCCGCCTTGCCCTGGAGGTCGTACATGGTGATCGTCGTCCCGCCAGACGTGAAGGTCACCTTGCGCCCGACCTTCTCGGCGGCGGCGATCGCCGCGGTGCTGCCCTGACGACCGTCGGCGCCGAAGCCGCCCGCGCCGGTCTGGGTGCCCTCGTCCAGCAGCCAGCGCAGCTTGCCGTCCCGGACCTCCATGGCCAGCCAGGAGACGCTCACCGTCGACTCGCGGCCGGAGAACCCGCCGAGGCCGGCGACGTTGGCATCTGACGCGATGATCGCCGAGGCCGCGCTGCTCTGGCTCTCGACGCCGACGGTGCCGCCGCCGTGGGCCTTGGCGTAGGCCGAGGCCGCGGTCAGCGAGGCGCTGTCGCCGCCGAACATCCCGCCGCCGGCGCCGCCGAAGCCGCCGGCGCGGCCACCGAAGCCGCTACCCGGGCCCGCCGCCGAGGAGGACGAGCCTGAGCCGCCGCCGAACAGCTGCGGCACGCCAGCGCCCGCAGCGCCCGTGGGGGCCTGCCCGGTGGCGCCGCTCGCTCCGCCCGCGGCTCCGAAGCCACCGGCTCCACCGGCGCGACCGTGATGCGCCAGCCGTCGATGACGACGTCCTGCGTCGCCCCCGCGAAGCCGAGGGCGATGGAAAAGGCCACCGTCCAGGCGAGCCAGTGCGCCGGGTCGCCGAAGGCCACCCCCGCCAGCGCCAGCGCCACCAG
>CAZZYU010000023.1:0-2331 GCA_964658375.1 uncultured Acetobacteraceae bacterium
GGGGCGACCGTGAACTCTGCGGTTCCCGACCCTGATTTCGGCGCATTGGATACCATTTTCTGGCGCTCTCACGCGACTACTGGGGAACCGGCGCTGGAAGCAACAACTGGGGAACGACTGCTGGAGCGGGACCAGGAGCTTGCCGTACTCGGCGAGGTGCTCGGGGCGCCGCGTGCCGGCAGCGGACGACTGATCGTCATCGAGGGCGGCGCCGGCGTCGGCAAGAGCACACTGCTCGGCTCCGCGGCGTCGCTGGCGGCGGATCGGGGTCTGGGCGTCTTCCGCGCGCGGGGCAGCGAGCTCGAGCGCGCGCACTCGTTCGGTCTCGTCCGTCAGCTGCTCGAACCGGCGGTCCGGCGCTGTGATCCGGGCACCCGCGCGGAGCTGCTCGCGGGTGCCGCGCGCCCAGCCGGCCGCCTGCTCGGTCTCGACGACGCGGACGGGCCGATCGGCGACGCCTTCGTCGCCGCCTATGCCGTGTTCTGGCTCGTGGCGGGACTCGCCGCCACGCAGCCGATGCTGATCGCCATCGACGACGCGCACTGGGGCGACGAGTCGTCGCTGAGGGCGATCGAACACCTCGCCCGCCGGATCGGCGATCTCCCGGTCGTGCTGCTGGTGACGCTGCGGGCGATGGAGCCGGGCGCGCCGACGGCGCTGCTCGACGCCCTGCGTACGGCGCCCGGCGCCGTCAGGCTCAATCCCGCTCCCCTCAGCGTGGAGGCGGTGACCGGGGTCGTCCGATCGCGCTGGCCCGAGGTCGACGAGCCGACCGTGCACGCCATGCACGAGGCGACCGGTGGCAACCCGTTGCTGCTCGCCGAGCTGCTGCGCGCCCTGCCGGGGGGCGCGGAGAGCCCGCCGAACGTCGCCACGATCGGTACCGCGTCGATCGTGACGCTCGAGGAGCGCGTCCTCAGGCGAGCGGGGCAGGTGTCGCCGGAAGCGGGACGACTGGCTCAGACGATGTCGGTGCTCGGGGACGGCGTGCCACTCAGCATCGCGGCCGACCTCGCCGCGATCGAGCGAGCGGCGGCGGGCGAGCTGGCGCTCGGGCTGCGGCGGCTCGACGTGCTGGCCGCGGAGGATCCGGTCGCCTTCGTCCACCCGCTGGTTCGCCGCTCCCTCTATGACGGGCTCACCGTCCCGCAGCGCCACGCCCTCCATGCGCGCGCCGCCGAGGTGCTGGCGGCCGGCGGAGCCGACCTGGAGGTGTGCGCGGCCCACCTGGCGCTGCTGCCTCCGACTGGATCGGTCGCCGTCGCCACCGACCAGCTCCGCGCCGCGGAGTCGGCGCTCGGACGCGCGGCACCGGACGAGGCGATCACGTGGCTGGAGCGCGGACTGGCCGAGGAGGCCCCGCATCCCCCGCGTGCCGTGCTGCTCGCGCGGCTCGGTCTCGCGCGGACCGCTCTCCGCGACCCGACCGCGCTCCCGTTGCTCCAGGAGGCATACGCCGGCCTCGGAGACGCGAAGCTTCGGCGCGTCGTCGCCACCGAACTCGCGTACACGCTCGGTGTCGCCGGCGCCTGGGAGGATGCGGCGGCGGTGATCGACGGTGCCGAGCGTGACCTCGCCGCAGACCCGGAGGCCGAGGCTGACCTCGCGGCGATCCGGGCCACGATGGAGCTTCACGACGCCCGCCGGGTCGAGAAGTTCACCGCGCGGCGCCGCGAGCTCGAACGGATCGCCCGGGGAGCCGGTGCCGGCGCCAACGCGGTGGCGACGGTGCTCGCGTGCGCGGCGGTCTACGAGGGCGACGTCGTGCAGGCGCGCCACCAGCTGTCGCAGGCCCGGCGCGACGAGCGACTGTTGCGTGACCCCGGTGCCAACGGCTGGGCCGCCCCACTGCTGCTCATGGCGCCCGTCCTGCTCGACGACGTGGCCGTCGCCCAGGTATTGATCGAGCAGACCGAAGCCGCCGCGCGCGCCTCCGCCAGCACCCTTCACTCGCTCACCGCGCTCTCCTGTGACGCGTGGCTGCGGGCGCGCCAAGGTGATCTGATCGAGGCGGAAGCCGACCTGGACACGCTGCTCGCGCTCAGCCGGGAGGCCGACATGGCGATGTTCACGGCCAACATCGTGATGTTCCTGATCGACGTGCTGGTCGAGCGCGACAGCGCCCGGGCGACGGCGGACGCGATCGAGCAGATGCCCCTCCCGCCCGAGTTGCTTCCCACCTGGACCGGCGCACAGCTGCTGGAGGACCGAGCTCGTCTGCGGCTGGCCCGCGGACAGCGCGACAGCGCGATCGCCGATCTGCGCGCCGCCGGCGAGACGGCAGACGCCCTGCGCCTCGGGCCGCTCGCCTCGAGCTGGCGCTCGACGCTG
>CAZZYU010000023.1:2341-33996 GCA_964658375.1 uncultured Acetobacteraceae bacterium
TCGTCGGCGTGCCTTACACCGGTTCGGATTCGGCGACGCTGGCGCTCGCGCTCGGTCCGGAGGACGCGGAGGAGGCGCTGGGACTCGTCGAGCACGAGCTCGAGCTCGCGCGCCGGACGGGCCTACCTCGCCCGCAGGGCGTCGCGCTCCGCGCGCTCGGAGTCCTCAGCGCCCGCGGCGGCACGGGGCTTGCCCACCTCGAGGAGTCAGTCGCGATCCTCCGCGAGGGTCCGAGCCGCCTGGAACACGCACGCTCGCTGGTCGCACTCGGCGGGGCGCTGCGGCGGGCCGGCCGACTCAGGGAGGCGCGCTCCATCCTGGGCACCGGCCTCGAGCTCGCGATCGCCTGTGGCGCGGACCGCCTGCGCGCCAGCGCCGAGGACGAGCTGCGCACCGCCGGCGGCCGACGCCAGCGAACGGGTCGCCGGGGGATCGAGACGTTGACTCCGAGTGAGACGCGGGTCGCCCGCCTGGCCGGCGCCGGGCATACCAACGTTGAGATCGCCCAACGCCTGTTCGTCTCGGTCAAGACCGTCGAGACCCACCTCGCCCACGTGTACGGCAAACTCGCCCTCTCCGGGACCGGCTCGCGGTGGCGGCTGGCGGGTCTGCTCGGCGACAGCGCCGCGCACCACGAGTCAGCCAACGCCTGACCTCTCGCGTCCGGGGAGGCGTGGGAAACGCCTTCAATGTGACGACTGACCGCCGGGCTCCGCTCCCCGCTCCCCGCGCGAGCTTTTCGTCCCACTCGCCCCCGCCCACCCGGGCGGTGGGACAGTTCGGCACTCTCATTGCCACTTCTGCCCGCTCACCCCGCGCAGGGCTGAGGTTGGGACGCCGTTCCCCACTTCTCGCCCTCGGCACGCCGGTCTCGCTGTCTCGACATGTGCTGACCACATGGCACCCCGCCGCCGGAGGCGAGAGGGGGTGGCCGCGTCAGATCAGGTACGGGTATGGCTCGAAGCGGAATTCGCCGGAGCGCGGACCGGCGTCCGACATCCGGGTAGCTTCATTAGACGATGTCCTCCGTCGACGACCGCATCGCGCTCACCTCGCTGTCCAGCGGCGCCGGCTGCGGTTGCAAGCTGGCCGCCGCGGATCTGCTGCCGATCGTGATGGACCTGCCCGCGTCCGTCGATCCGCGAGTGCTCGTCGGCGCCCCGACCGGCGATGACGCGGCGGTGTTCGCGCTCAGTGAGAGCCTGGCGCTCGTCCAGACCCTCGACTTCTTCACGCCGCTGGTCGACGATCCCTACGACTTCGGGCGGATCGCCGCGGCCAACGCGCTCTCTGACGTGTACGCCATGGGTGGCCGGCCGATCACCGCGATGAACATCGTCGCCTTCCCGCTGGAGCAGCTGGGCGGTGATGTGCTCGCCGCGATCCTGCGCGGCGGGCTGGACGTCGTGACGCAGGCGGGCGCATCGGTCATCGGCGGCCACTCGATCAAGGACGACGAGCCCAAGTACGGCATGGCCGTCACCGGGACCGTCGACCCGCGCGCGATCGTCACCAACGCCGGCGGCGTAGCGGGTGACGTGCTCGTCCTGACCAAGCCGCTCGGCGTCGGAGCGATCGTCACCGCGGCCAAGCGCGGGGCCGCCGGCGCGGACCTGGTCACCGCCGCCACCGCGGTGATGACCGAGCTCAACGCGGCCGCATCGCGGGCCGCGCTGAGCGCGGGCGTCCACGCGATGACCGACGTCACCGGCTTCGGCCTGCTCGGCCACCTGCACAACATCGCGCGGGAGAGCGGTCTCGCCGCCGAGCTCGACGCGGCGGCGGTGCCGGCGATCGATGGCGTGCCGGCGCTGCTGGCCGACGACAGCGCGCTGTCGGGCGGCAGCGCGCGCAACGCCGACTGGGCGCAGACGTTCACGACGATCGACGCCGACGTCGCACCCTGGCGCCGGCGGCTGATCGTCGACGCGACGACGTCGGGTGGTCTGCTGGCCGCCGTACCGGCACAGACCGCGGACGCCGCCAGGTGCCCCGAACGGGGTGCCACGAGCCCCGAACGGGGTATTCCCTTCGGCACGGTCGTCGGCCGGCTGGTCGCGGGAGAACCCGGCACGATTCACGTGCGGTGAGCGCCACCGCCACCATGGAGCGGCCCGGGGCCGGTGCCCCGAACGGCCTTCAAAGCCGTTGGCGGCGCCTCGACCGCGCCGGGAAGGTTCGACTCCTTCGCCGCTCCGTATGACGATGGGACCGAGCCCGCCCACTCCGCTCACGCTCGGGACCGCCGGCCACATCGACCACGGCAAGACCGCGCTGGTGCGCACGCTCACCGGCGTCGACACCGACCGCCTGCCCGAGGAGCGTGAGCGGGGAATCTCGATCGCGCTCGGCTACGCGCCGCTGGCGCTGCCCTCGGGCCGGCGGCTGTCGGTCGTCGACGTCCCGGGGCACGAGCGGTTTGTCGCGACGATGGTCGCCGGCGCGTCCGGGATCGACCTGTACCTCATGGTCATCGCCGCCGACGACGGCGTGATGCCCCAGACCATCGAGCACGCCGCCGTACTGCGCGCCCTCGACGTGACCGCCGGGGTGGTGGCGATCACGAAGGCCGACCTCGCCGACCCCGACGGCGCCGAACGGGCGGCGCGGGCCCTGCTGCCCGCGGCGAGCGCGGTGATCCCGTGCTCGGCGGCGACGGGGGCCGGCATCGCGCAGCTGTCGGCGGCACTGGACCGCGTGGCGGAGGGGGTACCGACACGGGCCGCGCTCGCCGGCGAGCCGCTGCTGCACATCGATCGGTCGTTCACGATCAACGGGGTCGGGACGGTGGTGACCGGAACGCTATGGTCCGGCACGCTGCATCTGGGTGACCGATTGACACTGCTGCCGGGCGGACGGCCGGTGCGCGTGCGCGGCCTGCACGTCCACGACCAGGCCCACACCGAGGCGCGCGCCGGCCAGCGAGTGGCCGTCAACCTCTCGGGCGTGCGGGCCGGGGAGGTGTCGCGCGGCGACGTGCTGGCGACCGCCGGTCGCGTGACGGCGACCACCGTTCTGGATTGTGCCCTGACCCTCGTGGCGGGTGCGCGGCACGGCGAGCCCGTTCAGGTTCACCACGGGACGCGCGCCGCGCCGGGGCGGCTGGCAGACCTGGGAGACGGGCTCTGGCAGCTGCGGTTGGAGCGGCCGCTGCTGGCGGCCGACGGCGATCGTGTCGTGGTGCGTCGCCTGTCGCCGCCCGACACGATGGGTGGGGGAACGGTGCTCGATGCCGTCGCGCGGCGCCACGGGCGCCGGCCTGACGTGCTGGCGCGGCTGCGGGCTCGGGCGCAGGGACGACCGGAACCCGAGCCCGAGGAACTCTCACCGGCGGGTCGGGCGCAGGGTCGCTCGGCGCGACGCGACCTGGTGACACCACCCCCCACGCCGCCCGACCGCGCCGCGGTCGCCCGGGTCGGGGCTGCCCTGCACGACGCCGGCCTCGCCCTGCTCAACGCCGGGTCGCTGGACGCTGCCGAGACCCGCGCGCTGGCGGCACAGCGAGCCGACGGGCTCGCGGTCCGGATCAGCGGCCAGCTGTACACGGACGCCGAGCTCGCGGCCGACGTCCGCAGCCGGATCATCGCCTTGATCGAGACGACGGGCTCGGCGTCGCTGGCTGAGGTCCGCGATGCGCTGGGCACCGGTCGCAAGTCGGCCCAGGCGTTCCTGGAGTACCTCGACGCCCAGCACGTCACCCGCCGCCAGCCAGACGACCGACGCGTCCTGGCTCGCAGCGCTGCGGCGAGACCGGCGCGATGACCGCGCGCCCCGAACACGGCATCGATCCCGACGTCCGGGACCGTCTGCGGGCGCTGCCGGCCGTCGACCGGCTCGCCGCTGAGCTGGCCGGCGGCGAGGGCCGGCACCGAATCAGCCTCGCCGAAGCCAGCGCGGCCGCGCGGGCCACGCTGGAGGCACGCCGAGACGAGCTGCTGGCCGGCGGTGCCGGTGAGGCCGACCTCGTCGCGCGGGCCCGCCGGCACCTGCACGTCGGCCCGCGTCGGGTCCTCAACGGCACCGGCGTGATCCTCCACACCAACCTGGGTCGCGCGCCGCTGGCCGAGGCGGCCGCCGTCGCGGTCGCCGACGCCGCGCGCGGCTACCTGGATCTGGAGTTCGACCTCACGACCGGCCGGCGCGGCGGTCGGGACGCACACGTCGCCGCGCTGCTGTGTGAGCTGACCGGCGCCCAGGACGCGCTCGTCGTCAACAACGGCGCGGCCGCGACGCTGCTGGCCGCCGCCGCGCTGGCCGGCCCGGGGCGGGCGATCGTCGTCTCCCGCGGCCAGCTGGTGGAGATCGGCGGTGGCTTCCGGGTGCCTGAGGTCATCGCGCAGGCGGGCGCGCGGCTCGTCGAGGTGGGGACGACGAACCGCACCCGGATCGAGGACTACCGCGCGGCGCTGGCCGATGGCGCCGACGTGATCCTGCGCGTCCACCCGTCCAACTTCCGAACGATCGGCTTCGTCGAGGAGGTGGCAATCGAGCGGCTGTGCGCGCTCGGCGTCCCGACGATCGATGACCTCGGGTCCGGCGTGCTGGCCGCCGGCCGCCCTGATGGGCATGACGCGCTGCTGGCCGACGAGCCGCCGGTGCGCGCCTCGGTCGCCGCCGGGGCCGCGCTGGTCTGCTTCAGCGCCGACAAGCTGCTCGGCGGTCCGCAGGCCGGAATCCTGGTCGGCAGCAGCGAGGCGATCGCCGCCTGTCGACGACATCCGCTGGCGCGCGCGCTGCGTGTCGGTCGACTGCCGCTGGCGGCGCTGGCGGCGACGCTGGCGCTCCATCGCGACCCGGCCCGCGCACGCCGCGAGATCCCGGTGCTGGCGATGCTCGCCGCCGACCCTGAGACCCTGGCGCACCGCGCGCACCGGCTGGCGCAGGCGACCGGCGGCGAGGTCATCGACGCGGTCGCCCGCGTCGGCGGCGGCACGCTGCCGCTGCTGGAGCTGCCCGGACCGGCGGTGGCGATCGCGCCGGGCGCGGATGGCGCCGACGCCCTCGCCGGCCGCCTGCGCGCGCACGACCCGCCGCTGATCGTCCGGATCGCCGACGACCGCGTGATCGTCGATCCGCGCACCCTGCAGGGCGACCACGAGCTTGATCAGGCCGCGGCGGCGATCACCGCGGCAGCTACGTGCCCCGAACCGGAGATCGCCTGACGCAGACAGTGATCGACGGCGCCGCTACGCCTGTGGGGGGTGCACGGTGAGGACGACCCGCTCACGAGCGGTGCGGGCCACCGCTTCGTCGTCATGGGCCGATGAGATGCCTGATCGCACCCATGCGTAGCGGTAGCAGAGCGCCGCGGCCATGAAACAGAGACTGGAGGCATGCTCGGCGACGGCCATGCGCCTGCGCACCAGGCGGCCCGCCAGGCCCGCGCGGGCCAGCCACTGGGCGCTCTGAAACCACCGCGCTCCCGCGCCGTCGTCGAGGATCGAGGCGAGCTCGCCCAGGTGATGCTTGTTGACCTCGGAGAGCAGCAGCTCGGCGGTCATCGCGGCGTTCTCCACCTGCCCGAGCGCCTCGCGGGTCGGGTGGCCGGCGGGCAGGCCGGTCGCCGACAGGGCCAGACGCGTGGCGGCGGCCCCGGTCAGCGTGGCGGTCGAGACGAAGATCGGGCCGAGAAACAGCCGGCCACGGGCCCAGATCGGGACCGCCGTGGAGGCGAGCAGCACGCCGGTGTAGGACCCCAGGTAGCCGCCAACCACGGCGTTGGCCGCGCCCAGTCCGCGGGCCGCGCGACGCCGGCCGAGCAGGTCGGCGCCCACCGCCGCGGAGCCCAGGCCGCCGAACACGGTCAGACACCAGGAGCCCATCGACATCGGCGAACGCGGCTTGAAGATCCGCAACATGTTGTAGAAGCGCTCGGGCCGGCCGAGGTCCATGATCAGCAGTGGCGGCGACGGCAGCAGCGCGGCGACCGCGACCTTGCGCGCCACTCGCGCCGACGGCTCGTCGCCGGCGAGATCGCAGGCCAGCCCGACGAACGACGCACCCGCGGCCATTCCGCCGAACCAGAAGTACAGCGGGACCTCCCACGTCCACACCGCGGCCTTCATCATCGGGCCCTGCACGACCGCCGGCGGCTCCCCGCGCCGGGCGCGGAGGTTGGCCTGCTCGACGCGCTCGGGATCGACCGGGTCCGCGGAGGCGTAGCTCGTTCCCCGCCGGTAGATCGACGACCACGTCGCATCGCGCCAGCCGCGCTGGTGCAGTCCGACCGCCGCGCCGGCGGCGGCCCGCCGCCACGATGCGGGGCCGCCCGGCGTGCCGACCGCCGGCGTCATGTCGCGCCCCTCGGCGCCCCCCGCCGCAGACGGGGTATCGCGCCCGCCGGGCTCGCGCCGGGCGCGTCCGCGCGCGCGGAGGCTCATGAGGTCTGGCGGCGGCGGGCCCGGGCGCGCGTCACCAGGTCAAGCCCCAGCTCGAGCGCCCCCGCCGCGACCGCGACCGCGGTCAGCCCGCCGACGCCGCCCGAGGACGGCCGCGCGACGCGGAACGCGACCGCCACTCCGGCGGCGGCGGTCAGCCCGGCGCCGACGGCGGCGAGGGTCGCCGGCACGACGTTCTCCTGAATCGGCGAGTCGGCCTCGGCCGGCAGCCCGTAGCGCTCCGGGGGCTCGGTGAGCAGGAAGAACGCCCCGAGGCCGCCGGCCAGCTGCGCGCCCGGCGCGTCGCCGGCGCCGTAGAGGTAGGCACCGTCCAGACCCCGGTCCTGCAGGGTGGCCACGCGCCGCTGCGCGACGTCGACCAGCTCCGCGTAGGGGCCGAACTGAATCGAGTCGGTCGGGCAGGCCTTGGCGCAGGCCGGCTCCAGCCCGTCCTGGAGGCGGTCGTAACACAGCGTGCACTTCGCGGCCCGACCGTCATCGTGGGAGCGGTCGATCACGCCGAACGGGCACGACGGGATGCAGTAGCCGCAGCCGTTGCACACGTCGGCCTGCAGGACGACGGTCTCGAACTCGGTCCGGATCAGCGCACCGGTCGGGCATGCGTCCATGCAGCCCGCGTTGGTGCAGTGCTTGCAGACGTCAGACATGAACACCCAGCGGTCCATTGCCGCGATTGCCTCTGCGACGTCGACTGGGGCATCGTGGGCCATCGCGACGAGATCGGGGATCTCGTCCTCGGTGACGCCCGCACCGGCATCGGCCAGCGCGGCGGCGGGGATGTTCGGGACCTGTCCGCCGGCGCCGCCGGCGAGCGCCTGCTCGGCCTCCCGGCGCGCGATCGGCGAGGGCTCGAGCAGCTCGACGAACCGCACGTGGCGCCAGGTCGCGGCGCCCAGGGACGCGGTGTGGTCATAGGAGCCGCCACGCCGAAACGACGCACCGTCAGACGGCAGGTCGTTCCACTGCTTGCACGCGACCTCGCAGGCCTTGCAGCCGATGCACACCGTGGTGTCGGTGAAGAACCCCATGCGCTGCGCGCCGTCGCGGTGGATCGAGATCTCGGTCGGCGCGGCGTGGGGGACGCCGCTGCTCACCGCGTGCCCCCCGGCGTGTGCGTGGGCTGCAGCTTGGGCTGCTCGGCCGGATGCTCCCGGTCGACGTCGACGTGCCCGTGCGCGGTATTGGCCACGCTCGACGTCGACGGAGTGGAGCGCCGGCCGGCACGCACATTGCAGGTCATTGTCTTGGTCGTCTCGATCGTCGTGTTCGGATCGCCGGACAGGTGCAGCAGGTCGTTGGCGCTGTCGCCGACGTTCAATCCCGCATAACCCCAGTGAAACGGCACGCCGATCTGATGGATGATGCGACCGGCGATGTGCAGCGGCCGCATGCGCTCGGTGACCTTGGCCCGCGCCTCGATCTCGCCGCGCGCGGTCTCGACGATCAGCCAGCCGCCGTCCTCGATGCCGCGATCGGCGGCGAGCATCGGGTCAAGTTCGACGAACATCTCGGGCTGGAGCTCGTTGAGCCACGGCAGCGTCCGGCTCATGCCGCCGGCCGTGTGGTGCTCGGTGAGTCGGAAGGTCGTCAACACGATCGGCCAGCGCGGGTCCTCGGAGATGTTGACCGGGTTGTCAGGGCGATCCCACGCGATCGCGACCGGGTTGGAGCTCAGCGCCGGGTAGAGCAGGTTGGGCACCGGGGACTCGATCGGCTCGTAGTGCGTGGGCAGCGGCCCGTCGAGCAGCCCCGAGGGCGAGTACAGCCACGCGCGGCCGTCGCCCATCATCATGAACGGCTCGTCGCCGGAGATCGCGTCCATGCCGAGCGCGTCGTCGGGGGCCTGGTAGTCGGGGCGCTTGTCGACGGGGAAGTCCGGGACGTCGTAGCCGGTCCACTTGCCCTGCTCCTCGTCCCACCAGACGTACTTCTTGCGCTCGCTCCAGGGCCGGCCCTGCGGGTCGGCCGAGGCGCGGTTGTAGAGGATGCGGCGGTTGGCCGGCCACGCCCAGCCCCACTCGGGCGAGACCCAGCCCCCGTCGGCGTCAAGGTCGCCGGGATCGCGGCGCCGCGCCTGGTTGACCCCGTCGGCGTAGACGCCGCCGTAGATCCAGCAGCCGCAGGCCGTGCGACCGTCGTTGGTCAGCTGCGCGAAGCCGGGCAGCGGCTCGCCGGTGGCGACGTCGTAGCCGTTGATCTCGCGCAGCACATCCTCGGCCGACGGCTCGACGACGTCGCCCTCGACGTGCTCGGTGTAGTCCCACTTCAGGTTGACGATCGGCCAGTCCCGGCTGTCCTGCGAGCCTGCGTAGTGCGCGATGACGCGCTTGGTGAGGTGGTGCATGAACCACAGCTCGCTGCGCGCCTCGCCGGGCGGATCCAGCGCCTTGTCGCGCCACTGCACCATCCGCTGGGTCTGCGTGAAGGACCCCGCCTTCTCGACGTGGGAGGCGGCGGGCATCAGGAAGACCTCGGTCTGGATGTCCTCGGTGCGCACCTCACCGGACTGGACCTCCGGCGCGTCGCGCCAGAACGTGGCGGTCTCGATCTCGTTGAGATCGCGGACCACCAGCCACTTCACGTTGCGTAGGGCCCGTCGCATGAGCCCGCCGTTCTGGGAGCCGATGGCGGGATTCTGGCCCATGACGAACAGGCCGTCGAGGCCGCCGTCGACGGCGCGCATCATCGTGGGGAAGTGCGCGTGGTTGCCGGTGATCTTCGGCATGTGCCCGAAGCCGTAGTCGTTCTCCTCGGTCGCGGCGTCGCCGAACCAGGCCTTGAGCATCGACACGATGTACTTGTCGAAGTTCGACCACCAGCCCTTGTCGGCGCCGTCGGAGGAGATGTAGTCCTGCAGCGAGAGATCCCCCTCGCGGGCACGGGGCATCGGCAGGTAGCCGGGGAGCAGGTCGTAGAGCGTCGGGATGTCGCTGGAGCCCTGGATCGTCGCGTGACCGCGCATCGCCATGATCCCGCCACCCGGCCGGCCGATGTTGCCCAGCAGCAGCTGCAGGATCGCGCCGGTGCGGATGATCTGCACGCCGAGCGACTGCTGAGTCCAGCCCACCGCGTAGCAGAGCGCGGTGGTCCGCTCGCGGCCGGAATTCTCGATCAGCGTCTGCGCGACCGCGTGGAACTGCTCCTCGGGTATGCCGCAGATCTGCGCCACCATCTCCGGCGTGTACCGGGCGAAATGCTTGCGCAGCAACTGCAGGACGCAGCGCTCGTGCTGCAGCGTCTCGTCACGATGGACCGGGCCCTGGAGCATGCCCGCGCCGGTGTGCTCGTTGAACGCCTGCGTTGTGTGCTCGCGCATCCCGGCCGCTGACGCGACCTCGCCACCCTCATACATCCAGGAGGAGCGGTCATAGGTTCCGGTCTCGGGATCAAAGCCGGAGAACACACCGCCGAGATCCTCGGTGTCGGCGAACTCCTCGCTGATGATCGTCGACGCGTTGGTGTAGTGCAGGACGTATTCCCTGAAGTAGGACTCGGTCTCCAGCACGTGGCGGATGATCCCGCCGAGGAACGCGATGTCGGTCCCGGCCCGGATCGGGACGTGGACGTCGGCCGAGGCACCGGTGCGGCCGAAGCGCGGGTCGACGTGGATGATCGTCGCGCCGCGCTCACGCGCCCGCATCGCCCAGCGAAAGCCGACGGGGTGCGCCTCAGCCAGATTGGATCCCTGGATGAGGATGCAGTCGGCGTTCTGCAGGTCCTGCTGAAAACCGGTGGCGCCGCCGCGCCCGAACGAGGTCCCCAGACCGGGGACCGTGCTCGAGTGTCATATTCGAGCCTGATTCTCGATCTGCACGGCCCCCATCGCCGTGAACCCCTTGCGGATGAGGTAGTTCTCCTCGTTGTCGAGCGTCGCGCCGCCGAGGTGGGCGAAACCGAGCGTGCGGTCCACCCGCTTGCCGTGCTCGTCCTCGGTCTGCCAGCCGTCCTCACGGGCGGCGATCACGCGCTCGGCGATCATGTCCATCGCCGTCTCGAGGTCGAGGTCCTCCCACTCGGTCCCACCGGGTCGCCGGTACCGAACCTGGGTCAGCCGGCCCGGCTGCTGGACGAGCTGACGCGAGGCCGAGCCCTTCGGACACAGCGTCCCCTGGTTGACCGGCGAGCGCGGGTTGCCCTCGATGTCGATCAGCTCGCCGTCGCGCGTGTAGATGACCTGCGAGCAGCCGACCGCGCAGTAGGGGCACACCGATTCGGTGGCCTTGAGCCCGGCGATGCGCGAGCCCGCCTGCAACGTCTGGCGTGACACGGCATGCGGGCCCATGCCCCAGTCGGCCACGCGGCCGACGCCGGGAAGGTCGCGCAGTATCTCAAAGGGTCGAGGGCGAGCCATCCTCAACCGTGATTATCCCTGACGCGCGCGCCAGCGTTGCACCGAGAGGTCGATCTCGGCGAGCGCCGCGTCGCGCGGTTGCCAGCCCCCGACTTGCACCGTCTTGTGCTCAAGCTCCTTGTAGATCGAGAAGAACTGCTCGATCTCCTGGCGCAGGAGCTCCGGTAGATCGTCGAGCGTCGAGAACCCGCTCCAGTACGGATCGTGAAGCGGAACGCAGACGATCTTGTTGTCTGGCCCTTTCTCGTCGGCCATCACGAACATGCCCAGCGGCTTCACCAGGATCAGACAGCCCGGGAACGTGGGCTCGGTGAGACAGACCAACGCGTCCAGGGCATCGCCGTCTTCCGCGAGTGTGTCGCGGAGGTATCCGTAGTCGGTGGGATACCGGGCTGCGCTCATCAGGAGACGATCGAACTTGATCCCGCCCAGCTGGGGGTCGTACTCGTACTTGTTGCGATTGCCCTTGGGGATCTCGACGACGCAGACAAAGGTGCGATCGTCGATCGGGCCAGCCCGGCCAGACGCCGCGGCGCTCATGCAGCGGAGCCGATGAACGGCTGTCGGCTCCGCTGAGAGCCCACCGTCACGTGACCGGAACCGCCCCCACGGCCGGAGCCATCATCCGCTGCTCGGGCGCGGTGCTTCGGGCGTGCCGGAAGCCGAGTCCGACGAGCAGCAGCATCAGCGCGGCGAGGACGAAGGATGCGATCGCACCCCAGAGCATGATCAATCCGATCGTGGAGAACGCGTATGCCTCCAGCAGCAGCCCGCGGAGCGTGGTGCCCTGAAACGACGTCTGCTCAAGTGCCTTGAGGCTGGTGTTGGTCGGGTTGGCGATCGCAGCGGCGCTGATCTTGGAGTAGACCCCACCGTAGGGCATCTCCGAGAGATGGATCGCGATGAAGTGATCGGCGAACGCCTCGGCCTGGGCGCCGGTGAGCAGCTGCTCGCCGGCGTACTTGGAGACCGACGGGATCATCGCGGCGGTGATCTCGGTGCCGGCCTTGGGGTGGGCGAATGCCGCCTTGGACGGGAAGACGATGTCCTGACGGGCCAGCTGACTGTGGACGTTTGAGTTGACGAAGCTGTGGCCCCAGATGAGGAGCCCTCCGGCGACGAGCAGGACGACGACGACGATCAGCGCGCCGGTACTGGCGAGCAGATCAAATACCTTGCGAGACATGAGGTCTCCTTGATTTCAGACTGCGGGGCGCTGACCCGACGGCGCCACCCTGGGGCGGACCGTCGGTCAGCGAGGTGAACGGGCAGGTCGGCTAGCTGGCGGCGGCGATGACCGCGGGACGTGCTTCGCCGACGACGGATGGCGACGGCGAGCCGGCGAGTCGAGTGAGGACGAGCAGCGGGCACCGGGCAGCGCGCGCGAGCCGGCGCGAGGTGCTCCCGTGGATCAGGCGACCGGCCGGGCCATACCCGCGTGAACCGATCACCAGCAGTCCCAGCGACGCGCTGTAGACCGCCAGCTCTTCGGAGGCGACGCCGTAGGCGGCATGAGGCTCGACGTCACCCAACGCCGCGATGCGCGCGCGAGCCTCCTGCACCATCCCGGGAACCGACTGGGCGACGGCGCCCGCACCGGGTACGGACAAGTACGCGGGGACAGCGACGGCCTGGAAGGCCGAGAGTCGCGCGTCGTGCTGGCGAGCGAGCTCGCGACCGGCGGCGAGCGCCGCGGTGCTGTCGGCTGAACCGTCGTAGGCGACGCCGACCTCGCCGATCTGCGCATGCGCGTCGGCATAGCCGAACGGGGCGATGGCGACGGCGCACGTCGCGCCGTTGAGCGCGTCACTGGTCTCGTCACCGATCATCACCCGCCCCAACAGCCCTCGCTGGCAGGACCCGATGACCAGCAGATCGGCGTGCTCCACCGCCGCCACCTCGTGCAGACCGCGTCCCACCGACGGCGCGTCGACACACCGGACCTGTTCATGATCGCTCGCCCGGCTGGTGGCGAGGGCTCCTTCAGGTCCTGACGTGCCCGCGGGCCGGACGTCGCTCAGTTCGATGCCCGAACCGCGGCCGACGAATCCGTCTCTGACCAGCACCCGGACGTAGGTCGTGGAGCCGTCGGCGGCCACGAGCGTCTCGGCCAGCGCGACGGCGTCGCGCCCGCCCTGATGGTCGTCAACCCCGACCACGACGTTCCTGAACCGGCCAACCGAGTCGACCGAGCCGGAATCCTGTTCCCATCGTTCCATGACTTCACTCCGAGCGTTCGGGGTGCGCGGGCCGAGAGGGTCTACACGCGGACACCGACCGTCATCTGGAGCCGGAACCAGCAACGCCGCCGAGGGCAAAGGCGAACGCTCCTGAGTCTACTCCGCGATCACGGGCGATCGACGGTGACGCGGAGCTTGTCCAGGCCGAGGCGCATTCGGCCCTTGACGGTGCCGGGGGCGAGATCAAGGGCATGGGCGATCTCGGTGTGGGAGAGCTGGCCGAAGAACGCGAGTGCGATGACCTCCTGCTGTGCGGCCGGGAGCCGAGCCAGGGAGGCGTGCAGTTCATGATCGGCTTCGTGGCGCAGCACGACCTCGCACGCCGGTCCGCTCATCGAGCTCGTTGCCAGCGGCTCCTCGTCGGTTCGGCGTGCGGCATGGCGCCCGTTTCTGCGAGCGACATCGATCGCGCGGTGGCGCACGATCGTCAACAGCCATCCCGCCACCGACCCCCGTTGGGGAGAGAAGGTCGCGCTGGCCTGCCAGATCGCCAGAAACGCATCCTGCACCGCCTCCTGGGTCCGATCGTCGTCGTGACAGACCGATAACGCGACACGGTAGGCGCGGCGGTAGTACCGGTCATAGAGCTCTTCGAAGCAATCCACGTTGCCGGCGCCGACGGCTGCGACCAGTTGACTGTCAAGGCGCGGCACGTCCTTGACGGTCATCCGGCATCGCCCCCGAGGTCATCTGAGCCGGGTGCGGCGTCGAGGAAGAACAGCTCACAGGCGACACCCGGGGTGGTCTGGTTGGCACTGAGAAACGCCACGACGCGGCGCTCGGTCAGTCGCTCGACCTCGGCGGTGAACTCGTCCTCGGTGTCGGTCTGAAACGCGGCGCGGTCGTCGATGACCGTGCGGCGGGCCCCGTCGGCGAGCAGGATGTCCTCGCTCTCGGTGAGGATGTTCTCCAGCACGCAGACGACGATCTTGTCGTTGATGTAGGTCTTCGCTGTCGTCCGATCGTGGGCGTAGTGCGACGCGTAGAGCTTCACCATCGCCTCTGAGATCGCGTCGGTGAGCCCGATACCTGCCTCGGCCGGAGCTTCATCGATCCAGTCACCCGACGACGTCACGGTCTCAGACCGGCTCAGCCTGTTGCTCGAGATAGATTTGTCGCACGTCGGTCATGTCACTCTCCTGGGTATCAGTGGATGGCCCCGGCAGGCCGCTGTCGGTGCAACGCGTCTTGCGCAGACGGATACACGGTGCGGCGGGCGCAGCGGGGCTGAGCGACGCTGATCAATCAGGATCAAGGCGCCGGCGGATTGCGTTGGGATGGAACGTCCGTGTCCACCGGGGGCGGGAGTGAACTGCGCCGACTATACGCCCAGTCACGGTGGGTCTTCAGATGATCAAGAGCCCCTCAGTGGTCATCCTTGATTGAAGTTCGCCATCTCTGTGAAAGGATTGACTGACCACGTCATACAATCGACGACGCAGCGTTGCCCCAGCCTCTGGCGACTCCGTCTTCTCCCGGCTTCAGCGATTCGGCCGGCATGCGCGACACCTCTGTATGTGAGGGCGCGACAGCCAATCTCCAGGAGCCGAACCATGAACAGTCACACCGCAGCACCCGGTCAGGGCATGATGATCCTGCTCTGCTACGACGGGTCGGCGGACGCTCAGTCGGCCATCGACCACAGCGCGTCGCTCATGCCCGGCAGCGCCGCGACGGTGCTCGTCGTCTGGGAGACCCTCCTCGAGACGATGAGCCGCACCGGCTCGATGGGCATGGGAATGGGAATGATCGGCGTCGGGGACGAGACCGAGACTGATGCCGCGCTGCGCAAGGGCGCGTTGGCACTCGCGACCGACGGGGCACAACGCGCCACCGCCGCCGGGCTCGTCGCCCAGCCGAGGATCGCCGAACGCGACGGTGACATCGCCGGCGCGATCCTCGCTGCCGCCGCGGACGTGCACGCCGACGTGATCGTGCTCGGCACACGCGGCCTGGGGAGCATGAAGACACTCATGCTCGGCAGCGTCTCGCATGCGGTGCTGCATCATGCCGATCGCGCCGTTCTGGTCGTCCCCTCCCCCGGGCTGGCCGAGCAACGCCATCAGTGGGTGCAGCAGACGCAGATCGCCGCGGGCGTGTCTTGAACGCCGACGACATCACTCCCGACGGGGGCTGTGACTTCCTTCCGCGGGGTCGCGGCTGGGGCTACTGAGCGACCAGCCGGTCGGTCCCGAGCGCCAGCGTCGATCCGACGTGCACCAGCTCGCCGCTGCGGATCTCACGCCACCCGGGATCCTCGTCCAGCCGCTCACTGGCCACCACCACGGTGCGATGGTCGCGCGCGGGCTCGCAGCGCACCCGCGCGCCCAGGCTGCTGGACTGCTCCAGGGCCACCGCCACGCCCGGGCCGCCGCCGCCGGCCGCCCGCTCGAGCACGAACAGCGAGTTGGTCTCCGGATACCGCAGCGCCCACAGATCGGTCGCGGTGACGAGGACGAAGTTGATCGACACGATCGGCAACTCCGCCACGATCCAGCGCACCGCCTCACGGATGCCGGCCTCAACGTCGCCGCCGTGGCGCTCGATCTCACGCGTGATCAGGGCGAAGAAGCGCTCGGAGTCACTTTCTCCACCCACGAGCGCCAGATCGTCACCAAGCTGGCGCTCGAGTGCGGGGAGATCATCGATCACTCCGTTGTGGGCGAACAGGCGCCCGTGCTGACAGAACGGATGGGTGTTGGCCTCGCTCACCGCACCGGTCGTGGCGTGGCGGATGTGGGCCACGAACGTGCGCGAGCTGATCTCTCGAGCCTCCGACGCGAAGCGCCGGTCCTCGTAGGCGGCGATCGGCTGCTTGTCGACGCGCGGTGTGCCATCGAGATCGAAGGAACCGATGCCGGTCCCGTCGGCGTTGGCGTGACTCTGCTGCAGCAGGCTGTCGGGCGCGTCGAGCAACCAGAACGTGGCCCGCACGGCGGTCTCCCCGGCGCTCATCCCGAACAGGCGACACATCGGCGCACACCCTATCCGTCCATCGGCCGGGCGCACGGCGTCGCCCAGCGTGCGCCATGAAGTCGGCCGATCGGCCCGCCCTGCAGGCAACGGCACTGACCATCGGGGCGCTGGGGGTCGTCTTCGGCGACATCGGCACCAGTCCGCTGTATGCCGTGCAGGCCGTGTTCGCGGCCCGGGGTCATCCGGTGTCGGCCACCTCGAGCGAGGTCTATGGGGTGATCTCGCTCGTGTTCTGGTCGATCACGATGCTCGTCTCGGTCAAGTACGTGAGCTTCATCATGCGGGCCGACAACGAGGGGGAAGGCGGCATCATCGCGCTCACCGCGCTGGTGCAGGGCCTGCGGTTCACCCATGCCCGGACCAAGGTGATCCTGGTCCTGCTGGGCATCCTCGGCGCATCGCTGTTCTACGGCGACGGGATGATCACGCCGGCAATCTCGGTGCTCTCGGCCGTCGAGGGGGTCAAGGTGGCGGCTCCCGGCCTGAGCTCGCTGGTGGTGCCGATCACCGTCGCGGTGATCGCGCTGCTGTTCGCCGGCCAGCGGTTCGGGACCGAGCGCGTCGGTCGTCTGTTCGGCCCGGTGATGATCGTGTGGTTCGGGGCGCTGGCCGTGCTCGGCGTCGCCCAGCTGACGAAGGATCCGGGAGCGCTCCGGGCGCTGTCGCCCAGCTACGGGGCCGAATTCTTCCTGCATCACGGCGTGGTGGCGTTCGTATCGCTGGCCTCGGTCGTGCTGGCCGTGACCGGCGCCGAGGCCCTGTATGCCGACATGGGCCACTTCGGACGCGCGCCGATCCGGCGGGCCTGGTTCCTGCTCGCCTTTCCGGCCCTGACCCTCAACTACCTCGCGCAGGGCTCGCTGATCGTCAACGATCCGAGCGCGCGGTCAAACCCGTTCTTCCTGCTCGTCCCGTCCTGGGCCGAGATTCCGATGGTCCTGCTCGCCACCGTGGCCACGGTGATCGCCTCGCAATCGGTCATCTCCGGGGCGTTCAGCCTCACCCACCAGGCGGTTCAGCTGGGGTTCCTGCCGCGGATGCGGATCCGCCAGACGTCCGAGCAGAAGATCGGACAGGTCTACGCCCCGGCGGTCAACCGCGGCCTGTGCGTCGCCGTCATCGCGCTGGTCATCGGCTTCGGCTCCTCGGCCGCGCTCGCCTCCGCCTACGGGGTGGCGGTCACCGGCACCTTCATGCTCAACACAGTCCTGTTCCTCGCCGTGGCGCGTGTGTCGTGGAAGACCTCGCGCCCGCTGATCGCGCTGGGCGCGGTGGTGTTCCTCGGCATCGAGGCGACGTTCTTCGCCGCCAACCTCAGCAAGATCCCCCACGGCGGCTGGCTTCCCCTGGCGATCGCCGCGATCGTGTTCACGCTGCTCACCACCTGGCGCCGGGGAAGCGCCATCGTCGGCGCCAACCGCGCCCACCAGGAGGGCTCCCTCGACGACTTCGTCGCCGAGCTCGATGCCCGCGAGCCCCCGCTCACACACGTCCCCGGCACGGCGGTGTTCCTCAACACCCATCCGCTCAACACGCCGCTGGCGCTCCGCGCCAACGTCGAGCACAACCACGTGCTGCACGCCAACATCGTGATCATCACCATCGAGCGAGCCCGGATCCCCCACGTCGCCGACGCCGACCGGGTCCGGTCAGACGACCTCGGCGACCCCGGCGACGGGATCACCCGCATCACCGCCAGGTACGGCTTTCAGGACAACACCGATGTCCCCGCGGCGCTGCGCCTCGCCAATCACCAGCGGCTTCTCGAGGGCGACTGCGACCTTGACCGGGCGACCTACTTCCTGTCGGAGATCAAGATCGAGCGCTCCAACTCCCCGGGCATGAGCGGGTGGCGCAGCTGGCTGTTCCTCCTGCTCGCCCACAACGCCGCCGATCCCGTCGAGTACTTCAAGCTCCCGGACCACGGCACCCTCAGCATCGGCGAGCGCATCGAACTGTGATCGACAGCGTGACGACACTGATCAGCCGGGTGCCAGCGGAGTAACCTCGGCGGTAGGTCCGCTTCAGCTTCCTCCGGCGGGCAGGTTGGATCCGGCTCAAGCTCTCCGGCCGGCGTACAGGTGTCGATCGAACCGGTCGGCGCACCCCATACGCCTCCAGGAGCAGACCATGTGCAGTGACCGACAGGCCGGGACGGCGTGACGCCCGTCGCCGTGACCGAGAATCTGCGTCTGCGCAACGGCCTCGATGTCGAGCTGGCCGTGGTGCGAGCGCAGGATGAGCCCGCGATCCTGGATTTCCTGACCCACCTGTCGGCGCAGTCGCGTCGGCGCCGCTTCTTCTGCGCCGCGATCGATCTGCGGGCGGAGACCCATCGGGAGATGACCGGCGACGACGCCGATCACCGCGCGCTTCTGGCGTGGTCGGGCCTCGGCGTCGTCGGACACGCGACCTACATCCGACTGCCCGGTCAGTCGCGCGCCGAGGTCGCCGTCGAGGTGGCCGACGATCTGCATCACCTCGGTCTGGCCACCCAGTTGATCATCCGCCTGGCCCGGCACGCCGAGGCGCGGGGGATCACGCGGTTCTTCGCCGAGGTGCTGCCCGAGAACCGCGACATGCTGGCGGTCTTCCAAGACGCCTTCACCACCGCGAGCGTCTTCGGGCCTGACGCGATCGAGATCGAATTTCCCACGTCGGGCTGGCGCGCAGCCGACGCACGCTTCCAACCAGCGAGGTCACGATGACGACTGCCATGACGACGGACAACGGGTCACGCTCGCTCACCGAGCGGGACCTGGATCTGGTCGACCGCTACTGGCGGGCGGCGAACTACCTGTCGGTCGGGCAGATCTACCTGTTGGACAACCCGTTGCTGCGTGAACCGCTGGGCCTTGCGCACATCAAGCCGCGGCTGCTGGGCCACTGGGGCACGACTCCGGGGTTGAACTTCATCTACGCCCACCTCAACCGGCTGATCAGAGCCACCGACCGCAGCCTGCTCTACGTCGCCGGGCCCGGACACGGCGGTCCGGGGATGGTCGCCAACACCTATCTGGAGGGCACCTACAGCGAGGTCTACCCTCACATCGGCCGTGATGCCGAGGGGATCCGACGGCTGTTTCGCCAGTTCTCGTTCCCCGGCGGGATTCCGAGCCATGTCGCTCCCCAGACCCCGGGCTCGATCCACGAGGGGGGAGAGCTCGGCTATGCGCTGCTGCACGCCTATGGCGCGGCGTTTGACAATCCCGACCTGCTCGTCTGCTGCGTGATCGGCGACGGGGAGGCCGAGACCGGCCCGATGGCCGCGAGCTGGCACTCCAACAAGTTCCTGGACCCCGCGCGCGACGGAGCGGTGCTGCCGATCCTGCACCTCAACGGCTACAAGATCGCCAACCCCACCGTGCTCGCCCGGATTCCCGAGCCGCAGCTGCGCTCGCTGCTGGAGGGCTACGGGTACGCGCCCCGCTTCGTCACGGGCTCAGACCCGATGCAGATGCACGCGCTGATGGCCGACACCCTGGATGAGATCGCGGAAGAGATCGATGCGATCCAGATCGCCGCGCGCACCGGGTCGCTCTCGGAACGACCGCAATGGCCGATGATCGTCCTGCGCACCCCCAAGGGCTGGACGGGACCGAAGATCGTCGACGGCCTGCCCGCCGAGGGCTCGTTTCGCTCCCACCAGGTGCCGCTGGCACAGCTGGCCACCCATCCCGAGCACGTCGCGCAGCTGGAGGAGTGGATGCGCTCCTACCGCCCTGAGGAGCTGTTTGACGCCGCCGGGGCGCTGGCGCCCGAGCTGGCCGCGCTGGCCCCGCGGGGGGAGCGGCGCATGGGCGCCAACCCACATGCCAACGGCGGAACGCTGCTGCGTGATCTCGAGCTGCCGGACTTCCGTGACTACGCGGTGCAGGTCCCTGCGCCCGCACGCACCTCCACCGAGCCCACCCGCGTTCTCGGCACGTTCCTGCGTGACGTCATCTCCCTGAACTCCGCGCACGCCAACTTCCGGCTGTTCGGACCTGACGAGACGGCGTCAAACCGGCTCACCGCGGTGTTCGAGGCCACCGATCGCGCGTGGGACGCCCAGACGCTGGCGACCGACGACCACCTGGCGCCGGACGGTCGCGTGATGGAGGTCCTGTCCGAGCATCTCTGCGAGGGCTGGCTGGAGGGCTACCTGCTGACCGGTCGCCACGGCCTGTTCAACTGCTACGAGGCGTTCATCCACATCATCGACTCGATGTTCAACCAGCACGCCAAGTGGCTGAAGGTGACGCGGGAGATCCCCTGGCGCGTTCCGATCGCGTCGCTGAACTACCTGCTCAGCTCACACGTGTGGCGCCAGGACCACAACGGGTTCTCCCATCAGGATCCGGGCTTCGTCGACCACGTCGTCAACAAGAAGGCCGAGATCGTGCGCGTCTACTTCCCACCGGATGCCAACTGCCTGCTCTCGGTGGGCGACCACTGCCTGCGCAGCCGCGGGTATGTCAACGTGATCGTCGCCGGCAAGCAGCCGTCGCTGGATTACCTGACCATGGACGAGGCGGTCGCCCACTGCACTCGCGGACTCGGGATCTGGGACTGGGCGTCCAACGACCAGGGCGGCGAGCCCGACGTGGTGATGGCCTGCGCCGGCGACGTACCCACGTTGGAGACGATCGCCGCGGTCGCCCTGCTGCGCGAGCACCTGCCCGAGCTCCGGGTGCGAGTGATCAACGTCGTGGACCTGATGCGCCTGGAGCCTGACACCGAGCATCCCCACGGCCTCTCGGATGCCGAGTTCGACGGCCTGTTCACGACCGACCGCCCCGTGATCTTCGCCTACCACGGATACCCCTGGCTGATCCACCGCCTCACCTACGCCCGACGCAACCACGCGAACCTCCACGTCCGTGGCTACAAGGAGGAGGGGACCACGACGACCCCGTTCGACATGCTGATGCTCAACGACGCCGACCGCTTCCATCTCGTCATGGACGTGATCGACCGCGTGCCCAGCCTCGGCGCTCGGGCATCGGCGCTGCGTCAGCGGATGGTGGACGAGCGCCTGCGCCACCGGGCCTACACCCGCGAGGTGGGAGACGACCCGGCGGACGTGCGTGAGTGGACGTGGACGATCGGGGGTGCGGCGCCCGCCCCCGCGCCCCTCTGAGAAGGCGTGCGCGTCCTGGTCGTCAACGCCGGCTCCAGCAGCCTCAAGCTGAGCGTTCTCGACGAGGGTGGCGGGGGTGAGGCCCGAGAGCTCGCGGCGCCCGGGTCTGTCGTCGACGCCGGACAGCTCGAGGTCGCCGTGGCCGAGCTCTCACCCGTGGACGCCGTCGGGCATCGCATCGTGCACGGCGGCGACCGCTACCGGAGCGCGGTGAGAGTCGACGCGGCGGTGATCGCCGGCCTCTGGGAGCTTGCCGACCTCGCTCCGCTGCATCAGGCCAAGTCGCTGGCGGCCCTGGAGGCGGTCAGCCGGGCGCTCCCCGACCGTCCCGCCGTCGCCTGCTTTGACACCGCGTTTCACGCCACGATCGCGCCCGCGGCGGCCACCTTCGCGCTGCCTCGCTCCTGGCGCGAGCAATGGGGATTGCGTCGCTTCGGCTTTCACGGCCTGTCGCACGCCTATGCGTCGCGGCGCGCCGCCGAGATGCTCGGCCGTCCCGCGGATGGCCTGCGAGTGGTCACCTGCCACCTCGGCGCCGGCGCGTCGCTGTGCGCGGTGCACTCGGGGCGCTCGGTCGACACGACCATGAGCTTCACCCCGCTTGACGGGTTGGTGATGGCGACGCGCTCAGGCTCGGTGGACCCGGGGCTGCTGCTGTGGCTGCTGGAGCACACCGCGCTCAGCGAGTCCGAGATGGCCCACGCGCTGGAGCATGAGTCCGGGATGCTCGCGCTGACCGGCAGCCAGGACATGGGCGCGATCATCGATCGTGCCGGTGCTGGTGATCAGCGCGCCGCGCTGGGATTGGACGTCTATCTGCACCGGTTGCGATCGGGGATCGCCGCGATGGCCGGCGCGATGAACGGCCTCGATGTCGTCGTCTGGACAGGAGGCGTGGGCGAACACGCCCCGGCCGTGCGCGCCCGAGCCACCGCGGGCTTGAGCTTCCTCGGCCTCGCCATCTCCCAGGCCGCCAACGACGCCGGTCAGACCGGCCGCGACCCTACCGCCGACGAGGCCGGTGAGACTGACCGCGACCTCACCGCCCCCGGCGCGACCGTCGCCTCGCTGCTCGTCACAGCTCGCGAGGACCTGGAGATCGACCGTCAGGTCCGCCTGATCCTCAGCTGAGCCGACGCGCGCCCGCGGTGAGGCGCGTTGATCCTCGCTCGTCGGTCACGGCGCCTTCACTGCGCCGTTGGCGGAGCTCGGAGGAGCCGGTTGCACCACCGGAAGCGCGGCCGCGGCCTTGCCCTCCCGCTCCAGGAATGCCCCGAGCTCGGCGATCGTGCTCATCAGCGGGGCGGGGAACACGACGGTGGAGTTCTTGTCGACCGCGACCTCGACGAGGGTCTGCAGGTTGCGCAGCTGGAGCGCCAGCGGGTGGGCCATCATCACGTCGGAGGCGATCGCCAGCTCTCCCGCGGCCAGTGCCTCGCCCTGGGCGGCGATGATCTTGGCGCGCTTCTCACGCTCGGCCTCGGCCTGGCGGGCCATGGCGCGCTGCATGCTCTCCGGCAGTTGGATGTCGCGCAGCTCGACGACGGTGACCTTGATGCCCCACTCCTCGGTCTGCACATCGAGGATCTCACGGATGTTGGAGTTGATCGTGTCGGTCTCTGACAGCGTCTCGTCCAGGGTGTGACGCCCCACCACCGCCCGCAGCGTCGTCTGCGCGATCTGACTGATGGCGGCTCCCACGTTCTCGATCGCCACCACCGACCGGATCGGATCCTCGACCCGGTAGTAGGCGACCGCCGACACATCGATGCTGACGTTGTCCTTGGTGATGATGCCCTGTGACTGGATCGGCATGGTGACGATCCGCAGCGACACGCGGTGGACACGGTCGATCAGCGGCACGATGAAGATCAACCCCGGTCCGCGCGCCGTGTCCTTGACCTTTCCGAGCTCGAACAGCACCACCCGTTCGTACTGCTTGATGATCCGCACCGACATCGCGGCCAGGACCAGCGCCACGATCACGACCACCACGATGACGTAGACGACGGTCATGAGCTCGCCGCCCGGCATCCGCTGGCTTCAGACCCATCGGTGAAACGGTCCATATCGACTCCTGGCGTCTTGGGCATGCCGACCGCGTCGCGGTCGCATCTGCAGGTCGGCCAGAGTCTGGGGCCGGAACGTTGGCGCCCGCCAGGAGTTGAAGCGAGCTCGCTGCCGATCCTACTCCCCTGGGTTGGCCCGCCTTAGAATGAAACCCATCAGCCCAGCCGCCGACAGGATCGACCACCTCCGCGTCCTGATCGCCAACGAACGCAAGGATCGGCTCGCGCTCGTGGCGCCGATCGTGGTCGCGCTGGGCCACGAGGTGATCGCGCGGGAGATCGAGGTCGAGGATGTCGCAGCCGTCACCGCGCGGGAGCGGCCCGACGTCGCCCTGGTCGGACTGGGCGAGAGCTCCCAGCATGCTCTCGATCTGATCGACAAGATCGTGAGGGAAGCCGCGTGCCCGGTGATCGCGCTGCTGCACGCACCCGATCCCGCGTTCGTCAAGGAAGCCTCCAAGCGCGGCGTGTTCGCCCACATCTCAGACGACGGTGTGGAGGACTGGCAGAGCTCGATCGACATCGTCCTGCGCCGCTTCGCCGAATACCACGACCTGGAGGGCGCGTTCGGCCGCCGCGCGCTGATCGAACGCGCCAAGGGCATCCTGATGGAGCGCCATTCGATCGACGAGAGCCGCGCCTTTGAGATGCTGCGAGAGCGCTCGCGCACCGACAATCGCAAGCTCATCGACCTCGCCGCCGCCGTCGTCGACGGCCACCGCCTGCTCCCCCGGCAGGCCGGCGGACCAGTGGCGAGCACCGGCGGACCTCCGGCGAGCGCCCCGGCCTGAGCGGGCGCGCAGCGATCTATAGTCGGCGGGGCTTCGCCTCCGCCCGCACCGCCCCACCACATCATCCATCACGGCGCGTTTGGCAACGACCGCTTCGGGATCGTGGCCGAGCGGTTCGCGCGCTTCTTCGGCACGCCCGGGTTCATCATCGGCCAGACGGTCCTCGTCGTCGTCTGGATCGCCCTCAACGCCGCGGCGGTCAGCCTGCGCTGGGACCCGTATCCGTTCATCCTGCTCAACCTGGCGTTCTCGACGCAGGCCGCCTACGCCGCGCCGCTGATCCTGCTCGCCGCGACCCGCCAGGCCGACCGCGACAAGATCCGCGACGCGGCGCTGCAAGAACACCACGACGCCGAGGTGCAGGGCCAGCTGGCGTTCGAAGCGCGTCAGACCGAGGTCCTCTCGCGCGAGCGGGCGATGGCCGAACAGCACCTGGCGATGCTCGCGCAGAACACGCAGCTGACCGAGCAGATCGCCCGGCTGACCGCCGAGCTTCACCAGGCGGTCTGCGGACCGCCGAAGGCGGGTCCGTAGGACGCGTCAGACCGGAGGCGGTGGCGCCTCGCATTCCAGGCGCCACCCACGACCCGGTCGCGTTCAGCTGACGGCCTTCTTGACCTTCCCGACGACGCCGTTGCCGTTGCCGTTGTTGGCGACGACGCCCGTCGGCTTGGCCGGCAGACCGGCCGCCTTGCGCAGCTTGGCCGAGACCTCGGCGAGCATCTCCGGGTCGGGACCGGGGGCGAACACGGCCTCCTGGGAGGGAAGGTCAAACGGCGGCGCGCCCTCCGGCGAGACCTCGTCGGCGACGAACAGCTCTTCCCCGGTCTCCGGGTGGGGACCGTTGAAGACGGCCTTGATCTCCTGGAAGTCGCTCGGCGAGAAGCGGTACAGCTTGAGGTGCTCACCGCGCTCGATGTGGGGCTGGCATTCCGGGATCAGATTCGTCGGGATCCGAGGCGAGGGAAACAGCTTCATCATGTTGGCCCCGGTGAGGTTCTCCAGCGCCCGCGCATAGGCGACCTGATGCACGCCGCCCCGCACCAGGAGGTAGCCGGTCAGGGCGCGAGCGGCCGGGTGCTGCACCATCTCATAGACCTTGAGCTTGTTGTTGCGCGCCCCGGTCTCCAGGAAGAAGTTGTGCGTCAGGTCCTCGATCAGGTCCCCGGAGGCAAAGACGTAGTCACCGTTCCACGGCTTGGCGTTTGAGTCCTGGACCAGGGTTGCGGCGCCACCGGCGATGAAGTGCTGGGTGTTGCGCACGCCCTTGACGTCGCTGAGGTCGCCGAGCTCGCCGGGCTTGCCGCCGGCCGCTCCCGTGAGCATCGTGTTGATCGCCGTCGATACGAGCTCGATGTGGCCGAACTCCTCGGCGGCGATGCTCGCCACCAGGTCATAGAACGGGCGGGCGCCCTGCCGGTTGCGGAAGTTGAACGACTGATACGTGTAATTCATGAACGTCGACATCTCGCCGTATTTGCCGCCGAGCAGCTCCTGAACGGCGGAGGCGCCGATCGGATCGGGGTCTGACGGTGGCGGCAATTCGGTCTGCAAGCGGTCGATTCTGAGAATCACGGACGGGCTCCTTGATAGGACATTGTCCGGAGTGAATCCCCGCTGGTGGACCCCACAAACACTCGGTGCGATCGGCAGAATGGGTCGATGGGCCTCACCCCAGATGACGCAGGCGAGCTGCTGCGAGCCCGCGGGATGCGCAGCACACCCCAGCGCCGCGTGATCCTGAGCGTCTTCGTCGGCGGACGGACCGAGCACCTCTCCGCCGACGAGATCTACGCCGCGGCGTCGCGGTCGCTGCCCGAACTGAGCCGCGCCACCGTCTACGCGACCCTGGCGGAGTTCAGCGAACTGGGGCTGCTGTCGGCGTTCGGTTCTCCGGAGCCGGTGCGCTATGAGACCAAGCTCGAACCGCACGCGCACTTTCGCTGCCGGCTGTGTCTGCGCATCTTCGATCTGACCGGGGGCCAGCAGGATCCCGGCGCCATCACCGACCCCGGGTTTGCCGTCGACCGCGTCGAGACGCGAGCGGAGGGAGTGTGCGGGGAATGCACCGACTACGACCTCGGACTGCGCGCCGGCGCTCGGGAGATCATCCGGTCGGGTCCGTTGACCGAGACGCTGTCGGCGTCCGGCGCGGCCGTCGCCGAGCTCGACAGCCCCCTCGGACCGCTACTGCTCGTCGCGACGCCACGGGGTCTCACACGGGTGGCGTTCGAGGATCACGGCGACGTCGACGCGCTGCGCGTCCACGCCTCCCGTCGCCGGGGCAGCCAGGACGCGCGCCGACATCTGACCGAGGCGCGCGCCAGCCTGCAGCGCTACTTCTCCGGCCGGCTCTCGCACCCCGAGGTCCCCATCGACTGGGGCCAGCTCGGATCACGAGCGCCGGCGCTGATGACGACCTTGACGATCCCGTACGGCTCCCATCGCTCCTACAGCGCGCTTGACCAGAGCCTGTCGGTCCGAGCGCTCGGGCGGCTGCTCGGTCGCAACCCGATCCCGGTCTTCATGCCCTGCCACCGCGTGAGACGCGGCACCGGAACGCCGACGAGCTTCGTCGGCGGAGCCGCTCGCCGCGGCTGGCTGGAGACCCACGAACAGACGCATCCCCTGGGCTGAGAACGGGGCGCCCCGTCCGCGGGAGTGGTTGTGCGCACCGTCCTCGGGTAGCGCATGGAAAACGACGAAAGTGACGTTCCATGCCCGCCGATGACATCCGAGAGCAGATCGTGAAGTACCTGACCGACGTGCACAGCACCGAGGAGAACGCGATCAGTCAGCTGCGTACCGGCGCTGACTCCGTTCACGACGATCAGCTGGCGCAGGTGCTGCGCGCCCACCTGCAGGAGACCGAGGAGCACGAGCGCCTCGTCCGCACCCGGCTTCAGGCACTCGGCGCCGGACCGTCGAAGCTGAAGGACGTCGCGCAGAAGGGGGTCGCCGCGGTCGGGGGCGCGCTCTCAGCGGCGGCGCCGGACACCACCGGCAAGATCGCCATCCAGGCGTTCGCGATGGAGCACCTGGAGATCGCCTCCTACCGGAGCCTGCGCACGGTCGCCGAGCACGCCGGCGACACCGAGACCGCGGCTCTGGCTCAGCGCATCCTGGCCCAGGAGCAGACGGCCGCCGAACAGATCGACGCGCTGCTGGAGCAGGCGGCGATGGTCGGCCTACCGCAGTCTGCGGCGGCGTAGGCAGACGACGTCCACCGAGGGAGAACTCGACCCGGGCCCGGCCCGGGCCGAGCGCGCGCCGGTGACCGACGAGGCGCCGCGGATCGGTGTGATCGGCGTCGGACGCATGGGGCAGCCGATCTGCGCGCGCCTGGTCTCGTCAGGGCGCGCGGTCACCGCGACCGATGTGCGCGGTGATGTCGCGGTGACCAAGACGGGTGCGCGCTGGGCCGGCTCGGCATCGGAGGTCGCGCGAGGCAGCTCGGTGCTCCTGACCGTGCTTCCGGGGTGCCAGCAGGTGGAGGCGGTGCGCGAGGAGCTGCTGACCGCCCTGCCCCGCGGCGCCACGTGGATCGATCTGAGCACCAGCACTCCGGCCGTCAGTCGCGAGAACGCGCGGCTGGCGATCGAGCATGGGATCACCGTGCTCGACGCTCCGATGGGGGGCGGGCCGCCCGAGGCAGCCGGCGGCCGTCTCGTGCTGTTCGTCGGAGGCGCCGCCGACGATCTGCACGCTCACCGGGGCATTCTGGAGACGCTCGCCGATCGTGTCCTTCACGTCGGGGAGGCGGGCGCCGGCTGCGCGGTGAAGCTGATGGTCAACCTGCTCTGGTTCGGTCAGGCCGTCGCCGGCGCCGAGGTGCTGTCGCTGGCCGCGCGCGCGGGCCTGGATCCGGAGGTCGTGCGCTGCGCCGTGCAGCACAGCGCGGCCGCCGCTCGCTTCATGGACGGCGATGCCCGGGCCCTGCTGCAGGGGGACGACCTGACGTCGTTCTCGATCACGGGCTGTCTGGAGGAACTGACCGCCGTGCTCGCGCTGGGGAGAGAGCTCGAGGTGCCGCTGGCGCTCGCGCAACGCGTGACCGACCTCTACGCCGAGGCGGTCGATCACTACGGCCCCGTCGACGGAGAGCTGCTCGCCGCTCGCCTCGTGACCGAGCGCGCGAACGTCAGCTTCGGCCAGGCGACGACCCAGGGTCGGCGGGAACTGAGACGCATATGATCGGCCCGTGAGCGACGTCATCATCGTCGGCGCCGGCATGGCCGGACTGGTGTGCGCCGAGGATCTGCACCGGGCGGGGGTGACATGCACCGTGCTGGAGGCCTCCGACGGGTTCGGCGGGCGGGTCCGCACCGATCTGGTCGACGGCTTCCGGCTGGACCGCGGCTTTCAGATCCTGCTCACCGCCTACCCCCAGGTCCGGGCGCGGATCGATCTGCACCGCCTCGGCGTGAGCCGGTTCGTTCCCGGCGCGGTCGTGCGCACCGCCACCGGACTGCGGCGGGTCAGCGACCCGCGTCGCCGGCCACAGGACCTGATGCGGACGCTGACCACGCCGATCGCCTCGCCCGCCGACAAGCTGCGCGCCGCCCGGCTCGTGGTCGATGTCTGCACGACCTCGCCTCGCCGCCTCCTGCGTCGGCCCGACATGACGACCGCGGAGCGGCTGGCCCGGGCCGGGCTGTCGGAGGAGTTCGTGGCCGCGTTCTGGCGACCGCTGTTTGCCGGAATCGGGCTTGACCCCGAGCTCGAGGTCTCCGCGCGACGCTTTGACCTGATCCTGCGGATGATCGCGCTGGGGGCGACCGGCCTGCCCCGGGAGGGGATCGGCGCGGTGCCGGCGCAGATCGCCGGACGGCTGCCGGCCACCACGGTCCGGCTCGAGGCGGCGGTCGAGTCGGTGACGCCGGGCGCGGTGGTGCTCGAGAGCGGCGAGCGGATCGCTGCCCGCGCGGTCGTCGTCGCCACCGACGGCCCGGCCGCGCACCAGCTGCTCGGCGCGCGGGTGCCCGATCCCGGTTCGCGCGCGGCCGCCTGCTGCTGGTTTGCGCTCCCCTCACCGCCGCTGCGTGGACCGTGGCTGATCCTCGACGGCGAGGGCGCCGGCCCGGCGCTCAACGTGGTCGTGATGAGTGAGGTCCAGCCCAGCTACGCGCCCCCGGGGGCGACCCTAGTGGCGGCCGCCGTCCCCGGCCCGGCGGCCCTGAGCCCGCGCCTCACCGAGCGCGTGCGTGAGCAGCTGGCGCGGTGGTTCGGCGCCGCGACCGCGGACCTGCGCCCGCTGCGCACCGACGTCATCCCCCATGGCCAGCCCACCCAGCGCCCGCCGCTGGCGCCCAAACAGCGGGTGAGCCTCGGCGACGGGATCTTCGTCTGCGGCGACCATCGCGACACCGCCTCGCTGCAGGGCGCGATGTTCAGCGGGGAGCGCACCGCCCGCGCCGTGCTGGCGCGGCTGGCGACCTCGCGCTGACCCGCCGTCCCGGGCGCGCATCGGTCACACCAGCGAGAGCACCAGCGCGACGATCAGGACGAGCACCGACCCCCACAGGATCGCGGTCGCGATCACCCGCTGATCCAGGCCGTACACCTGTCCGACGACCAGGGCGTTCAGTCCCGTCGGCATGAACGACTGGATCAGATAGCCGCGCGGCACCGACACGACGGCGGCCGACAGGCCGAGCAGGATCAGCGGGGCGACGAGCAGCCGGATGCCGAGCACGAGCCAGATCGGCCCATCGGGGCGCTGGATCAGGGCGGCGTGCTCGTGGCGGCGCTCGGAGGAGAGGTACACGCCGACCGAGAAGAACCCCGTGACGAGCATCGCGTCGACGACGAGTCGGGAGATCTGCGGCAGCGGTGCCGGCGCCAGCGCGGGCGACACGATCAGCCCCGCGATCACCGCCCACAGCGGCGGGTTGCGGGCCACGAAGGTCCAGGCGCGGTCGCGCCAGCCCACGGCGCCGTGGCCGTAGGTCGCGGCGACGCCGAAGCCCAGGATGAACAGCGCCGGTCCGCCGACCAGCTGGTCCCAGGCCACCCCGTAGCGCAGCCCCCGCGCGCCGAGCAGCGTGCTGATGATCGGGTTGCCCAGGTAGCCCGTGTTCGCGATCACGACGCTGCAGATGACCGCTCCCAGCTGCGGGCGCGGGAGCGCCAGCACCCAGTGCCCGACCGCCCAGGCGATCAGGGCGACGATCGAGATCAGCACCCAGCCCAGCCCCAGCCCGACGCCGCTGGAGACCGAGATGTGCAGGTGGGCGATGTTGACGTAGGAGACGAACGGGATCAGGACGTAGAGCATCACCCGCAGCGTCCGACGCGCGACGATGCGCGCGGCAGCCCAGCGGCGCTCGCTGGCGACCCCCACCCAGGTCGCAGCCGCCGCCGCCAGCGCGATCAGGATCACCGAGGATGCCGGGCGGGCGGCGAGGGCACGCGCCTACTCTGCCAGGGCGGCCAACCCGCCAGCGCAGGACGCAACGGAAGCGTCGTTCGCTCCCGCAGCGCGCCCACCCACACTCCCGACCCGTAGGCGACGTCGTCGGCGATCGCCAGCGCCGTGAAGCGCACCGGATCAAGCTCGGGCCGCGTGCGGACGTAGGCGCGCAGCGGCGCGGCGAGCAGCAGCGCCGCGGTCGCCGTGCGGGTGGCGCGACGGGCCAGGCCGGCGACGAGCAGAGCGGGGGCGAGCATCGTCGTCGCCCGGCCGAGCGCCGCGGCGCCGTCACGCAGGCCGCACGCGGCGATCGTCGCCGAGCCGGCCGGCGTCACGCCGAAGCGCCGCAGTCGACGGTGCACGGCGGCGGCGTGCAGGCCCACGGCGACGGCTGCCGAGCCGGGGCGCCGCGCCGCCGCCAGCGCGAGCGCCGCCGCGACCGGCGGATGGATGACCACGGGCGCCAGGCGCGCGGGATGGCGCCGAGCCAGCGGGCCTGCCGCGGTGCCGTAGTGCCAGCGTCTGACCAGGAGCGCGCCGGCGCGCGCGGGCTCGGCGTGACCGACCAGGACCGACGGCTCGTAGCGAACCCGCCACCCGGCATCGAGCATCCGCCAGACGAGATCGACGTCCTCGCCGTAGCGCAGGAGCGGGTCAAAGCCATCGCGCAGCGCCGCGCGGCGGACCAGCAGCGCGGCGCTGGGCACGTAGGCGACGCGGCCCCCCGGCCGGACCGCGGCGGGCGAGCTGCCCAGGTCAAGCGGCGAGCGCGCGGCGGCGAAGCGCGCGACCGCACCGGCGCGGGGCGCGACAGGCAGCGGGCGGATGCGGGGTGCGACGGCGCCGACGCGTGGATCGGCCAGCCCGCCGGCGAGCCGCTCCAGCCATCGAGCCTCGGGCACACAGTCGCTGTCCAGGAAGGCCACCAGCTCGGTGTCGACGCACCCCAACGCGGCGTTGCGCGCGGCCGCCGGCCCGCCGCAGCGTTCGCGGCGGATCAGCGACGCGCCATGGTCGGCGCAGACGGCGGCCACCGCCCCGGCGTCGCGTGAGCCGTCGTCGACGACGATCACCGGCGTCGGCGCCACCGCGGCCAGGCAGCGGGCCAGTGCCGCCGGTCGGTCGCGAACCGGGATCACGACGGTGACCTGCGCCGGGCGCGGGCGCAGCCGTGGATGGGCGAGGCCCGCGTCGATCAGTCGCTGCGCGAGCCGGTGCTCGGCCGGCTCCGCGCGAGCGGGCGCGGGGTTGGCGTCGGGCGCGGCGGCATCGTCGAGCAGCCGCGCCAGCGCCCGC